>PSRA01000176.1 GCA_003175695.1 Bacteroidota bacterium
GATCCCTTTGTAGTTAAGGCGTTTCGCTTGCATCTTCCTCAAATCTGGCGGCTTGCTCTGTGCCGTTCTTTATGAAGTTCACCTGAACTGCTGTGTCGGGAGCTTTCTGGGGTAGGTCGCCGGCTTTGCCATTGAGGAGCTCAAGGTGTTGGAAGCTGCCGCGCTTGGCATACTTCATGGCGATTTCATCCAGCTCAGGAATGAGACGGTGGCGTCGCTTACGATACTCTGCCACATACCAGTCATACCATCCGGGAACTTGTTTCCAACGCGAGACGGTGGAGTGGTCAATCCCACACGATTCACAAATAGTAGTGATAGATTCACCCACCATTTGACTTGCTGTCTCGAGGTACGCAATCATGTGTGGAGTTGGTTTGAATGGTTGTGATTCGTTTGCACCATTCACAACGCCGTTTTCCTCGATTGGCACAACTGCTGTGTCGCTCATATCACTCTACCTCATCAATATCTCTTGTCTTCCCGAGGCTGACAAGGATTTTCCCATCGCGTGGCTCAACCACAACTGAGCTAATGGGAGCAAATGTCGCCGGAGTAAGTTCTTTGGTCTCTTTGTCACGAGAAACCTCTTGAACGAGTAGATCGTAGTCCGCCGTCCCAGGGCCAAGCAGGCTCACAAACTCTCGGAATGTCATAGTGTTTTCTCTGCGATGATACCTTTTATAATATACACTTCGTCGAAGGTGCCGTCATCATTGTTCTCTTTTGATATTCTTTGTACTACTCCTCGAATCATCAAATCAACTTCTGCACCTAACTCCAATGGCTCGGTAAGAATGATCCTGTCCTTGGCCGCGATTGCTCTGATGGTAAGGAATCGCTCATTTACTGTCATCCAGTCCCCTATCATCCATCATGCCACACGCCCAACAGACGGTGTAGAAAATGGGCTCGACTGCTCCATTTTGAAACCTTTTTGCTCTCCAAAAATGCTTGCCCGTCATCGTTTTTGGACACATGCTTTCTCTCTCGAAAAAATGGGGCACCTCGAATGGCTTTGCCGGCTCTCCGTCGTCGAAGACTGATTTATCAACGGACGGTTCGGAGGAGACAGTGTTTGGAGGGATGTCAGTAGTGGTGATTTTCTTTCTCATAACTTGCTCCTAACGAAACCACGAGTAGTAGCTGTCTTTTTCGCTATCCAGAATAATAAGCAATGGCTTATTCAGTCGCTTGATTCGCATCCAGTTCATAAACATACGGCCAGTGCGACCGTTTCCGTCCACAAATGGGTGAATCTTCTCGTACTCAATATGGAGTTGCTTGTCATCAATCGGTGGCGATCGTCTCATTGCCTCAAGTGTCCATGCCCACATACGATTTGGCACTTCCTTCCAGTCGGGGGCTTCATATCCACCCACCGTCACATTGAGTTTGCGAAAGTGACCCTTTTGGTCAGCGCGGATCTTTTGGTGCGCCATGAGGATTTTGTGGGTATGGAGCACAACATCTTTCGTGAGGACATCCTCTTTCATGAGGTAGTCCCACGCTTTCCAGGCTTGTACAAGAGAGTCGTCGTCAGTCACGCCCTCAATGAGGTTGCTTTCTTTGAGGAATGCATGCACAAACGCCTTGTCGAGTATCTGGTTAGCCACGCTCATACGCTAATCCTTTCATAGAAATACCGCTTCCCATACCGCAACCAACAATGAGGGCAGACATTCTGTTCAACCCCAGATGCCGTCTTACACCGTACGCACCGCTTCACTGGATGCACTCTGTACCGCTTTCTTTCTTTCAAGTTGCCTCCTCTGATTGTGGTTCATGGGAATACTGACGATCCCATTTGTCCAACCCTGATCTTGCAAGACCATCCGATCGTGATAGTGCTTACGTGCCTGTCGTAGCCTACGATTTACCTCTCGCTGCTTTGGTGTGTCCATAACTATTCCCTAAATATATGGTTCTCATCCTCAAGATCGTCATTCATGTCTGCGTATCGCGATGGCTCATCTTCCGACAGTTCTGCGAGTATTTCCGTACATCGCCTTTCGCTAATCTGGAAGCCACATGAGCAACCAAGGTTAAAGAGATAGTTTCCACACTTCGGACACCGATTTGTTCTCAAGTTTGACCACTTCATATTACTGTTTGGCCTCAGTTCCAACTGCCTCAAGGTCAGTGATTTCTTCCGTGCGGAACCACACTTGCTTACTGCGAAATCCGACAACCGGCTTATTGATTGCCTCTAGCCCATACTTGAGCCAGAAGTGAGATCCGTTTGCCGGGAATCCGTACCCCACAACTCCCTTAAATGTCTTTGTGTTGCCATCCCGAAACTTGATGATGAATGTGAGGGTTTCGTTCATACCGTCTCCTTCATTTGGTTGACTGCCTTAATAATCTCCTTGAGGTCGAATGCTTCGGGAACAATGACTTGGGAGTATATGTCCTTGGACTCTTCGACCGTGTCTATCTGACTCTCGCGATACTGGTTTTGTTTCTCCACGACATCGACGTGCTCTACGGTGATTCTGATGAATGTTCTTGGTGTCATAGTTCTCCTAAGTACATGATTTCTTTGTCCCATGCGCCCAACACCTGCCAGAAGAAGCCAAAGGGCGACTGTGCCAAGAGAATCGGATCACGGCGCTTGGCAACTCTCTCGAAGTCTTTTTGCTCGGCGATGACATAGAACACGGCTCGCTTGCCACAAAGTTTCTTACACATGGCGTCATACTCTTTCATTGCTTTGACTGCATCTCCCGGCATATCTGTCACCATCTTCGAGGCGAGCTCAAATCGCAAGTTAGTGTGCTTCTTCATCAGCTCGTGAATAATGCTGTTGGTGGTGTGTGGATATTTCTCGACAACTTCTTTCCACTTCTCAATCTGCCGGCGGTTGTTCAGTCGCTCAATCATAGAGTTCACCTCTTGGCGACCAAAGCTTATGACTCCCGCCTCAAGTGGTCGGTTATTTAGTACAGGAGAATGTTTGGGAAACAGGGCAAGTTTATCCTTGCAGTGCTCGAGTGCCTTCTCAAGATACTCGGGATCAGAACCGATCTTGAACGAATCATCGTTGAGCATTTTCATCTCGAAAACAGCTTTGGGGGTGAGCTGAATAGTCTCGACAACCTTCTTCTTTTTCTTGGTGGGCTTCTGTCCGATCACATTCGGTGCAACAAACTGGAATAACATGTCGTTATTAAAGCTCTCGTCGCGGATAACTCCCCACTGTGCAAAGTCGTAAAGATATTCCTCTTTGACTTCGTGCTCGAATAGTTTTTTCCCAAATAGCATCATAGTGTCTCCTTTTATATCTTGAATGATGGAATGTCGTTTCTACCGGCACGATCGTTCGGACCTCCTCGGTGACTCTGCTTGGTTTCTTTCACCTTTGGTTTCAGCACCTCGACCGTCGTCTCGTCCACATAGTACACATCAACTGGGAGGCCGGTTTCCTTGTTCTTGTCTTTTCCTTGGATACCGATCCGGCGGCATCCATTGAGGAAGGTGACAATGCTCGTCACGATACCTTCGTGCCTCGTCACCGTATCTACAACTTTGTCTCCGAGCTCGATCATATCTTCCTTTCCGGCACTTCTTTGAGGAAGGCCTCCAAAAGGTTGGCAACATTGTTTTTCGCCTGCTGGTCATTTTTATAGAGATGAGTGAACACCCATCCAAATGCGATTGCATCAGCAATGTCTGTGAGAGCCGCATTTTCCTTGGCGACCTTAAACACTTCCGACCATCCATCGGCGTCAATGCGCGCGTGTTGGACTACTTTGGCAAGTTCATCAAGTCGCTTCTCTGAGACTTGCAATACGTCGGCCGCAGTCAGCTCCTTCTTCTCGTCTTTTTTCTTTCCGATCATACAAACCTCCTTTTATTTATGTACCTGCTTCCGCTTACTAAACCCAAACTCACGAACCCAGTTCCCAGCTTCCTTTGCCAGTTGCATGAGATAGATCATGTCTGACCACTTGAGAAAGGCGAATGGTTCAACCCCATTTTTTCCCATTACCACAATCGGGATGAGCCCGCTGTTTGCCCCTTTTTCGGCTTGTTCATAGTACTCGAGGGGCTTCCAGGTCTCCTGGTTCTTCACCTCAATGGAGATAGGGAGCGTGGTGCGAATGTCCGACTTAAACCCATCTACCGCGCCGGAGAGTGGCATCCGCGACGCATCGGGATCGAGTCCTGATTCTCGTAGTGTCTGTGCAATCTCTAGCTCCAGCCGGCGTCCCTTCTCTTTGGGATGCTTCATAGCCCCTTTTCCTTTTTGACTTGCTTTACTGCCTTGTCTTGCTCGCGCTTGCTGCTCAGGAATACGTGGAGCGCGTTGCGGAACCATACGGACATGTTTCCCGAGCCAACAATGGACCTCAGTTGCTCAAACTCCTCACGCAGGACGTAGAAGTGGACTTTGATGAATCGTTTTGCTGCCATATTACTCCTGTCCTTGGGGAGCCTCTCCCTGTTGGATGTATTTGTGTACCAAGTATTTCTTCATGGACTCGATTCCGGCGACCTCGGCTTCCGGGATAGGCTCTTCGCCGCCCTTTTCCACTGAGTACCTTGTCTTGAGGCCGTCCCCTTTTCTGGTGACAATGAGGTCAAACTCTCTGGGGTCTTTGCCGACATTTCTCGCGATTGTGCAGATAGCGTCGCCTATCTGAGGACCAGCATCCAGCATCTTCACTTCTTTGCGGGTCTTGCTGTATGCGATCCAGAACCACTTTTGCTTTGCCTTGTTGCCTTCATTGCAGAACTTGCAGTCAGGTTTCTCGGTACAGTCGCCAAGGGGAATGTATCCGCCGGCGGTTCTCATGCCATGGCGCTTCACAAAGGCGCCGACAGAGACGATCCGGATGACGTTGTCTCCCTGGTCAAACTTCATGTAGTCAGACGGCTTTTGGTAGGTGCCGTAGTTGATTTGTTTCATATTGTCTCCTCTCTTCAATGTATACCACCGTGGTGATACTTACAATATATCATTGTGGATCACTTTTTCTTCTTTTGTTTTACCGCTATCCATTTCAGACCCTTCTTTGGCACTTGCTCTAGCGGCACAAAAAGGAACTCCTCACCAAACATCGCATCGCACCACCTGTTGCCGATTTTCACTTTCAGAACTTTAATGACCTGCTTCATTTTTTCTCCTCAAAAATAGTCATAGAGGTCAGTATCCCTATTAAAAATGAAGTAGTCCAGCTCAACGGATCTTCTTTCACATGGTGCGTTACAAGCAAAATAATCCATAGTACGAAAACTATAAATGCGAGTCGCTTTTTCATTTTCCTCCCTTCTCTACTTCATCACAGAACTCAAGAATACCGTTGGCGAGAGAGCGAAGGTCTTCTATCGAATATCCCTCTTCAAATGTTCCATAGCGAAGAGTTAATAGTGGTTCATCATTTAATCGACTTTCTACTCTTCCATCTTCTGGTAAATCAACAATGATTTTGGTGTATTTGGTGAGACTCATAGGGATTCCTCAAGTAACTCTGGATTCTCGTAGACATTGCCGATGACCTCATAGTTATAAGAACTGTGCCTAACATTTGCTGGTAACTCAAACATTTTATTTTTGTCGTCCCATAAAATCGTGAAGGGGATTGGTTTCTGTTTTTCGTTATTCCAAACATCTTCATCCCCGTCGTGTACCCTAACTACCTGCATGATGTCTCCCTCATAAATCTCTTTGCCGTTCTTGTCTTTGAGACCTGTGTATTGTTGAAGGTCATAGTCTCTCTGAAAAATGGGAAGCAAAATCATCATGGGAAGAAGCTCTTCTTCATTCAGAAATCTCTTTTCTTCTTTATACCAGGCTCTGAACTTGATTGTTCTCATAGTTTGTCCTTTCTCAAGACTCATAGGGATTATTTTTCCCACTCAACTTCTACTTCGCCGATTTTCGTCCTCTTCTTTTTCCTTTCAGGCCGTATTTTTTCCCAGCATTCCTTACACAAGTTACCATTCATAACATCGTCCCCCCTGAACCATCCATCCTCTATCCAGGTACGACAATAGCTCTTTGATTCCCCCGAGCCGCACACTTCGCACGGGGTACCTTGTGATATATATCCGCACTGATATTGCGAGATTGGTGATTTCAGTTTAACTGTCATATTTCCTTTCAAGACTCCTCAGCGATGAGGGCGAGGATTTGCGCCTCACACTCTTACCATTCATGCGACCGATACCCCATGTATTTCTCACCTGCCTCCAAAGGGCTAGCGTGTCGGGTCGGTGGTAAGTTACGCAGGATTAGCAATACCTTCTCTGCCACCTCATCGCTCAAAAGCCTTATCCTTTCTTCAATATTTCTTTCTTGATTTTGGCGTAACAGGAGGGACAAAGATCCATATCACCAACCTCTTCCCAATGATCAGGAGCCGAGAATGACATTGAATACATACCCCTCACGAGTTTTTCTTCTTTTCCGCACCTATCACAGATAACAATATGTTTTTGGCTCATAGTTTCTCCTCAATCGCTATCGTATCTGGATACGCAATCACGCTTGGTGGGTCGGGAATCTTGCCGCCGTGCAAGGAGAGATAGGTATCATAGATGCGCTTGAAGTCGGCAAAGCTCGCTTCTGACTCTTTGGCCTCATACCCAACCTTGTGGGTTGTGCCGGTTCGTACAATCAAACAGTGGGCCACATCCAGTCCAAAGGTTTCCTTGACCGCTTTTCGATATGCCTCAACCTGCCAGTGATAGGAACTGTAGATACCGGCAGAGGTCTTGAAATCAATGATCCACAACTCGTTATTGATCTTGCAGAGGAGATCAAGGGTGCCGGCGTATTTCAACTCTTTGGAGGCGACGGTGCACTCGGTCTGGATGACTTCCGGCCTGAAGGTTCGTGCCCAGGCAACCATCGAAGCAATGTGCTTCTTCTCCTTAGTGCTCCTGTAGTCATCCCTTAGGTTGAGGGAGACACCGTTGAGTAGCTTCTCGTAGGCATCGTGCATCTTTGAGCCAAAGGCCAGTGTAGTTTCACTTTTGGAGGCGATGCTGTCCGGCGTACCGTTTATAAAATACTGCTTGAGGGCCCAGGGAACCGGAGCTGCTTCATCGAGAATGCTAGTGACTCCCGGGTAGTACTCACCGTCTACAAAGTAGAAGTGGCTGTCGTCTATTTCTTTTCGAACAATCTCAAAGAGTGGGTTCATGTTCCTCCTTAACAACTAGGGTTGTGAGACCAATCTGTTTGATGAGCTCGTGTACTAGTCCGGCAATCTCCAGTGCTTGCTCTCTCTTTTCTGTAAAAGCAATGTGCTGGCCGTCTTTTTTGTCGAAGACATAGACTTCCTCACCATCAAACTCCGCACGATAGCGTTCTCCATCTACTGTGACGGTCAGATTTCTTTTTGTGGTGTAGCTCATACTGCCTCCGGGATAAGTGAATCTACTGCATCCCACAGTACTTGCCAGGCTTTGGCCATATTCCCCCAATCCCCGAGTGCCAGGGCTACCTTCTTTGCGAGTTCCCGGGAATCACCCCACCACTCTCCGTACATATCAGAAAGCTCTTTTGGCGAGCCAAACCTTTGGAAGAACTGTTGTGTGTTCATATATACCGAGTGTATACCACCGTGTATCTACTTGCAATAGATCAAACTAGACCAGTTTACTGATCGCAACTTCGGCAAGAATAGGAACGTGATTCCCTCCTGTGAGAGAGAAATATAAACGACGCGCGACCTTTTCTTGTGGTCATCGTTTCAGTGATTACATTGGCATAGCGGTCGCCGTTTGAGCGACCGATCAAAGCCGCCTTCGCTCGTCACGAAGGGGGGGGATTCCTGCTTATCACCGTAAAGGACAATCCCCACTTTCCCATAACCGCGTTCGCAGATCGGCCCTAGAATGCAGTCTAGAAAGCTTCTTTGTTTACGCTGGAGCCACTTCTCTGTGGACCGACGATTCGGCTCCATTTAAGATTCCCAGTCGGTTATCCAAACTGTCCTACCCACTTTTTTCTAGGAGGATACTTTGGCTTCGATTTAAGTTTTTGGAGCTCTTTTTGGAGCTCTTTAATCCTTCCCTTATTTATGGGGCGAGTGTTCCATTCTCTTTTTAAGAGAGAAAGAATCTCTATCCGTGAATCTGGTCGACGAACGATGTGGGTGTATAGGTTAGACATATTCCGCCAGTACACTGGGAGAAGTGCTTGTAGGGTTCACCGTGTACCGCATGTCCATCGCGACGACAGGGGCGGGTAGAGGTTTCGAGACCTAATCCCTCTTTGCGAACCCAGGCTTGGATACAAGCACTTCTCCAAATGCACTGGAGGGTATCGGGCACGCTCGTCTTCTGCGACGGCAGAGAGACATAAAATGAGCCTACCCGTACACCCTTCAAGGCACTAGATATGTAAAATGTGTTGTCTCAATCCTTTCAGTTGATTCGCGAGTACATAGTGGCAATCGTTTTTGAGGATCATGGTTTGCTCGTTGTCCCATACTTGGTCGTGCGTCGCTACACCAGCAATGTGAAGCTTGAGCGCCGGTTCGTCAACGAGAACAAACACATACCGATCCATCGGTTTGTCCTTCTTTTGATTTTTGACGAAGAAGCGGGTCCGGGGATAGACCTCTGGCCAGTCGGGCTTCACCACCTGGCCCTGAATGTCGTGGAGCATCTCCTCATACACGAAGTCATAGCGATCACCGTGTCGAGCGGGGTCAAAATAGGCACTCCGGATGAAAGGCACCTTCCAGTCGTCGAGGAGTTCAAACACACCATACTGCGCCAGAGCGCCGATGAAGAAGGGACGTTTGTTGAGGGGAAGATAGGTGTCTTCTTGCTGATGCTGTTTCATAAGGCCTTTTTCATCCGCCTCAGCGCGGGCGATAAGCTCGTCGGTAATGTCCAGATGGATACAGGTTTCAATGCACATAGTTAGACCCAAAGAAAGCATCACGTACTACCTATGGTGGGGTAAACCTGATGCTCTCTGTGAAACACAAATATGTTGTGTGGGCATAAATGCAAAAATCCCTATCGGCGAGGTGCATGGTGTACAGATCCAAAGACCAATACACCCCTTCGATAGGGAGTTGATCTGTAACTTATGTTTTGCCGCGTAGATTACTACGATGAAATCAATGTAGAAAAAATCCGGGACGATTGCAATAGGGAACTTTATCTGGAGGAGGGAGTTCACGCTATGAACGACGCTCGTGAAAGCGAATCACGATCAACTTCTGGTATATGGACGCAAATCCATATACCTGCAACCCAGTGATGACGAAAGGGAACGATCCTTTTCCTCTACGGTCCAAGAGGATGCCAGCACGTTATCTATCCTACCTGTGTGTTATCAGAGAGTTTCTGAAAAAGTAGGCGAAGGAAAAAGGTGAGGGCAAAGATCGCGACGGCCGTGAGATCAATCCCCTTAACGACGAGGGTGTTCATCGGGATGGCCGAGACATATGTGATTGCATTGGTTAGCAAAAGAAGAAGGGCGGGAAGGACGACTTGTCTGTACGCGGCCACGATGTCGTGGATGTTCAACACCCCTGCCGGACTGCCTGTGGTCTTATCTACAAAGAGACGAATCATGCTACCCCTTCATCGTGTACTCGACTAGCACTCTCATGGTTCCAGTGATAACTTTCACCAAAAACAATATTGAGCGTATCATCCGACCAAAACATAAGCCCTTTGGTTAGGCTCTCCCGTACCTCACGGTCGCTTGCAGCGTCGGGTACGTGGAGGTCGGTTTCAGTTTGCCATCCAAAGAGTCCACCATCAAATGATTTCCAACAAAGATGATGAAGTGAGAGTTGTATCCGAGCTTCACTTGGACGATCACCGGGAGTTTGGGATAGACGTTGATCCACATCCATGTGCGCAGGTTGTCATATATCCCATCCTTGAATACAAAATAAAGCTTGGGGAATGCTTTGGGGACGTTGATCCAGTTGAGTAGCGCGTAGCCGTGCTTGTCATAGACAAACCCCTCATTAGCAATGAGCGCTTGGTTCACGTCGTGGGGAGTAAGATTCGTGCCAAAAGCAGCGTTGTGGAGGTTGGCAATGGCTGTTACCGCACAACCATCCAGTTTGAGAGTAGCATCAGCCGGAGTCGCGTTGCCGGTCTTTTCATCGGCCCAGCGCGGGTCTTCTTGTCCGTAGAGGTTGGCGAGATTGAAGATCATAGCCTAACTGTAGTCTCTAGTTCCCATGCTTGTCAAATCCAGAGGGGTGAGCAAGAAGCTCCAGGACATTTTGATTGGTTTGCGCGGTGGTGCGCTTGATCTCGGCAACATCACCCTGAAGGTTTTTGATGTCTTCGAGAGATGATTGAAATGAGGGGATCAACTTCTCGTCGGTAGTGATCCTTTGGCTGTTCGAGTCCGCCTCTGCCTGCACTCTGTTTATAAGGCCCTCCACAGGATAGAGCTTGTTAGCAACAAAATAGTTAGCAGCAGCAAAAACGGCACTAGCAATAGCAATAAGTGCCGTAACAACGGTGACGGCGAGTTGGAAGGAGGATTTGTCATGGAATATCTTCATACTACGCTATCCTGTTTTTCACGAGTTTTCCAGTAGGCTTGATAGATGGTTTCGTTGCTTTGAGGGCAATCTTGGGGGACTTGAATCCGCTTTTCACCCCACTGATTTTACCGAGACCCGGAGCGCTAGAGGTCAGCTTGGGAGCGGCCTTGAGCTTCGCCTTTGGCGCTTTTGCTACTTTGTAGTTTAGCTTTCCCTTCGGCGTTCTAACCAGAGGAATACGAGGTCGCGGGATCATGGTATTGCCGATAAATCCAAAGTTGCCATATCTTGCCCTGTTGGATGAGTAACCACTTCTCCCGCCGCTCGACCCTCCCCCGGTAGCCGCAAGTAGGGGCAGTCCCATGTCTGCGCGCTGTTGGTTCGTAAGGTTCTGCTCTTGACTGATGTAGGCGAGCGCCGCGATGCCAGCCGGAGACTGGAGCATCGTCTTTCTCTGCGCCGATCCCTGGGGATATTGGTAGTACTGATTCCAAAAGTTGGTGACAGCCGGCGGTGTCTGTGGGCCAGTAGAGGGCTGCATGATTCCCTGCTGGACGAGGCTGTTAAAGAACGCTCCTCTGGCATTGAAGAAACCCTGAGGGAGTGACTGCTGCAAGGCCTTCACTGTCGGATCAGCGTTCGAGAACCCGGTCGTCGGGTTTTGGGCTTTGAGCGAGTAGTACTGGAGAGCGTGAAGTAGGTCTTGTCCTTTCAAGTCCCAGAGAGGATCGTGATTCGGTTGTGCCGTCTGGAGTTGCTGTTCTGCGGCGAGGAGTTTGGGATCTTGCAAGAGCGCAACGTACTTCTCCGGCGTGTTGTACGGGGTCTTGTCTACAACGAGATTTCCGGCTGGGTCCTTTGTTGTCGGATGGAGCACTCCCGAGAAAATCTGTTGTTCGTTCGGATTCAGTCCCTTGGCAAGTTGGTCGCGAAGGTTAAAGAAGTTCGTCGCCTCAATCGTTTTGGGATCATTGGGATTATTTGCCACCCTTGTTCCGAGGATGTTGAGCGCCGTGTCCGCCGGAGTCTGTGTCCCTGCCGCGAGTTTGCCGGCCTGTTGAACTGGAATAGGCAACTGGGATGGACCGATTGCCTTCAGGCGGTTCACAAGAGTGTCAGGAGTTCCGTTCCAGGGATTCACAAGCGGATTGCCATAGTAATCTTTTCCTGATCGGAGACTCTCCGCCGCAGAAAGCAGTGCCGATCCGCGAGCCTGGAGGAAATGGGTTGGATCATTCACTGCACTCGCGAAGGTTCCAAACTCCGAGGTAGGAAGAAATGCACTTTGCGTCTTGCCGGTCTTGGGATTGTTGAATGCCGCATTGTTTGGGAGGGGGATGTTTGGACGCAAGATACTATTGTCCACAAACGACTTGAAGTCCGTAGAGAATGATCCGGTAGTCAAGAATCTTCCCGCCTCTGCAAGACTGGCGTAGAGCGCTACCTGTCCGACGACGTTACGGAGCGCAAACACTGCTGCTGGACGAGTGATTTGGTTAGCGTATCCAAGAGGATTGCCGGCAGCGAAGATTTGTTTCGCTGATCCTTCCGAGAAATCAGGAGCCAAGCCCAAAAACCGGAATATCTGTTGAAGCGTCTTGTTTCTCCCTATCGCTTCGTAGTTTAGTCCGCCCATGAGACTGTTAATCTGCTTGGCATATTCCTGTGCCTGGGCCATTTGAACAGGATCAGTATCCATATTGGGGAACTTCTCCATCATTCCGCGCGTTAGGTTGATCTTGTAAGTGTTGATGAGTCCGCCGAAGACTGCGTTATTAAGCCGAGTGATAGGATTGAAGCCCTTGACCGTATCCAAGAGAGTGCCCTTCTGAATGTCGGCATTATTCCCATATGTCACACCAGCCTTTGTACCAGCCGCGATCACTCCATCGTCAATCGCCTTCTGGTTAAACGCGTTTCTCGCATCAATATCAAACATATTGGCAGTTGCACGGGGGATGATGGTCGGATCATTCACCGTCTGACGGAGGGTCGTATTGAGTGCATGGAAACCACCACCACCTAGCTTGATTTGCTTCAATATTTGGTTGAGGTCATCTGCGCCGGGGAGATGAATCGTGTTGTCTCCGATCTGGACATCCCATCCTTTTACGATACCTAGATTCGCAAAGGCTGAGGGGCTGTATACACCCATGTACTTCTGAATCTCTGGATCAATGAATGTTCCTTGATTCCCCGGGACATTGCTCTGTAAGAATGGTTTACCTTGGAAGTTGTATGCGCCTGCGCCCTCAATCGCCCCGCCAGGACGAAGCTCGTTTATTCTCTGGTTGAATGCCGCAGCCCCAACCTGGTTGCCCATCGACTGCGCATACTGAATGACGTCCTGGCTAACATTGGGATTCTTTAATGTGAGTCCGGCATCAAGTCCCTGCTGGATCGTCTCGAAGAATCGGTCTTTGGTGAACCCAGATTGTGAGTTGCGGATATTGGCAAGGAGATCATTATATGTCTGTTGTGCTTCCGGAGTAGACAAGTCCCAGATATGGGTGAAGTAGTCTTGCACATAGTTCATCTCCAAGTTCTTGTTTTGGAACTGATTGAAGATGAAGTCGGTGAAGTTTGAGTACCTCTGCGCCAACTGGGTGAATGCCTGTGGATTACTACTCGTTGCGGCGTACTCTGCCAGCTTATCTGGATTTTCCACTGCAAGCCGGAAGTTGAGGTTGTCTTGTGGTGTGCGTAACACTTGATCTAGTTGGGAGGCAAGTGTGCGGGCTTGGAACTGAATAGCGCCCACTGCACCAGACCGAGCGAGACGTGCTTGCTGAGCAACGTACTGTGGATCAAGCGCTGGTTGTCCTGGTTCCTGTGGTGGCTTATTCATTGCCTCTGCCTCTGGGCTACCGGGTTCCGGAGCGAGGCCATACATTGTCCCCTTGAGTCGCTCGCTTGGAGTAAGCAACTGCTGGCCGGTGAGCTGGGTACGGTCTATCTCGCCCTCTTTATTCCGAGGGATCGGCTCTTGTGGGACGACCGGCAACTCACTTGGAGTGGGAACAGGGGGAGTAGCCTCGCGGGCGATTTCACCATTTGCTACTTTGGTCTGATACTCTTTAGCGTAAAAGCTCGCCTTCAACAGTTCTTGAGGATTATCTGAAGATGGATCAACTCCCTTAGACAAGACGTACTCATTTTCTGAAAGCGTTGGAAGGACCCTAGTACCTTTGTTTTGCTCATAAAAATCAACCATATCGCGATAACCATTTCTCTTAAAGAGATTCAGGGGGTCTTCTACTCCCTGAGCATAAAGATCGTTTATGGCCGCCGCCGTTTTTGGATGACTCAAAAAGAAGTTTACGTTTGTGTTGTTTTTCGCAATGTCTGCTAGTGGTTGTAGGAGCTCTTTTTCGTTTTTTGCGCCCTCTTTTTCCCACGGCAATGGACCCTGAGATGCAATGCTCATAGGTTCACTGGCGGCTTCTGGATTCACCTTATTCCTTGAGACTAGCTGATCTGTCACTGCCTGTGCTTGTGCATCCGGCAATGACTTCACTGCCTGTGCGTTCTGTTCTTTGATTGCCTCTACTTGTGGAGGAGGATTCTCCCCGTACTGACTTCTGATTCCGTGGTTCACGAGAGACTCGGCATTCTCTTGCGGTGACATGATTTGCAGTTCACCCTTTGTACCACCCGGAGTCTCAAAGTCGATGTGGTACGCAGAGTAGGTATCTTTTACCACTGGCTCATCAGAGATAATCTTGATTGCCCCCGACTTCTGGAGCGCGTCGAGTCCTTGGCCAATGGCTTGAGACTGAGCGGGATCGGTAACGGTGATACGGCCACCATATACGTCATTGAGGTTGTCAATGCCGTAGTCGCGCCCCTGTGATCTTTTGAGAATCACCTTCTGGAACATTGTCTCCGGCGCTTTGAGTCGAGACTCAAAATCTGACCCAGTTTGATCTGCTATACCCTTGAAAGCGGTATCGAGGTTTGGCTTATCCTGCGTCGCTTGGGCCACCATCTGCGCCATCTTTTGCTTTTGGTCTGTCTGGAATAGGTCCTGGCCATACTTATTCACCACGTCCGGAGTGAGGGATTTCTCTGCCTGGTTAGCAGCTCCTGCATTGGGACTTGGTTCTGAGACACTCTCTGGAGAGGCGTTGTTCACATCTCTCAGGTTCGCAACCCCCTGACTAATGGCGGATACCCCACCCGCACTAACCCCTCCCACTAATCCACCAACAGCGGCCTGAGTAGCGACGTTTTGCGCCACGTTTCCGGCATATTGAAGAGGATTTGAGGTATTTCTTCCTTGTCCTATTCCTGAAAGAAGTCCAAAACCAGCGCCATACTTTGCGCCTTGAAGAGCCCCCTGACCAGCGGCTTGGAGTATTCCTTCTTTGGCAGCCGTTTCTGCGACGGCTCCAACTCCTCCTAAGCTTGCAATCGTCGCCACAGGTAGTGCGGCTTGGGCAATATCACTAGCAGCAACTCTTGGCTGGAGGATTTGCCCCGTTCGTACATCCACCCCAATATTTCTTCCAGCCATCGCAATGTTTTGGGGAACATTGGCAACACTCTCTGGAATGCCTAAACCAAACCGAGTAACTCCCCCAGCTATCTGCCCAGCTGGTCCAGGGACAGCATTCTGAACTGCTTGTCCAGCTTGTTCTGCGAACGTAAGGGGAGAGTTAGATAAGTTAGTGGCGGCTTGCTGTGCGGCACCTAGTCCTTGAGCCACGGGGCTAGACCAGAAGTTCTGGCCGCCATTTGATTCTGGGTTAAAGTAGTTTTCTACTCCCTGGACCGCACCGCCGACAGCACTGCCGACACCTTGAGCCGCACTCTGGACGGTGTTGCGAAAATCGTCAATCTTGCTCTGGATATATGCGGAAAGGTCGGCCATGAAATGATCCTAACCAAGAAGGGGATCAGTTTTCAATCCTATTGCAGGTTTACCTGGCCAAACTGTGGGTATGAAAATCCAAACGGATTCTGTTGCTGTTGGTTTTGCTGTTGATTTGGCCCACCTACTTGCCCAGTAACCGCCCACGGATTGTATCCCTGTGCGACCTGTTGTCCGGGAAGAGCCATTTGCATCTGTTGGTATGCCGCCATGTTTTGTGGCGTCTGTGCCATTGTGTTGTATCCAGCCAGGCCATTGCCGATACCTAGTCGTGCGGCATTTTGCTGGAGCGTCAGGTTGCTGATCAACTGGTTGCTCTGTTGCGTGACCGAGTTGATGTAGTTCTGATAGTTCTGCAAGGCAGAGAGCGCCTGAGCGGCTTTGTCCACGCCGATTTGTGCGCGCTGACTATTGATCGCTGAAAGCTGTTGCTGGAAGACCTGTTGCGCCTGATTCAGCGCTGAGGCCTTCTGGTTAGCGATCTGTTGCAACTGGTTTTGATACTGGGACTCGATGTTTTGTGCTTGAGTCTGCAGACCGCCGAGATTCTGAGCTTTAGTGTTGAAGAGTTGCGTCTCATTCTCTCCAAGCGCCTTACTGTAGAAAGCATTGGCAAAGTCTGCGGCGCTTGATACTCCTGTCCCTATGCCCGTACTTCCACCAAATCGCTGAGCAGCTCCCTGGTTTACCTGATTAAAAAGATCACGAGCAGCAGCGATTGCATTTTGATAGTTCTGTTGGGTGTCTGAAACTTGTTGAGCATTCAGGTTCATGCCGGCTTGACGGGCCTGTTGAGCCTGGGGGATGAACTGGTCGTATGGCGCGGTGTATGAGTTGTAGAAGTTCTGTTCATTTCCTTGAAGGCGGGACTGTTCTTGATTGAGGGCATCGAGAGCTGACTGATAGGCACTGTTCACCTGAGCCCCAATGTCGGGCTGAGACGGAGGACCAATAGGAACCCAACCGTGAGCCGAGTCGTAGAAATATCCGGGCTGATTTGCATGAGAGGTGTTTATTCCGCCAGAGCTTGGAGCACTAGGAGCGGGAGCGCTTGTAGAGGTTCCCAGCACTGATCCACCACTGGGGGTTGGACCGTATGGAGCCGAGGTTGGGTTGTAGCTCGCCGACTGCATGGGCGTAACACCCTGGTTAAAAGCAGGTCCGTAATATGTTTGGTCTATTGCAGTGGGACCGCCTGGATAAGCAGGTTGTGTTGGAGCGGGTGCGGGTTGAGGGGTAGGCCACATACCGCAATACTAGGAAACATGGTTTTTACTTTGCAAGTAGGGAGTTTCAATACGAGCTTCCACCCGATTTATCGGGGACATTGAAGAGCGGACCGCCCCTACGAAGGGCTTTCTTGCGCTTTGCCGCCGCTCGATCTTGTCGATCGCGTTCCTGATGCATTTGCCGCATCATCTTTTGGCCTTCATTTGTTTTTTTCATATACTTCCTTTCCCCCTTTACATAAAGAATGCACTTATCCCTGTCGGAGCTACTACCGCAGGAGTATTGTAGACGCTATCCTGACGAGAATCGAGTCCGGGAGAGGTTGTTCCAGAGATGTTCTGTGAATAATCCGCATGAATGCGACCCACTCCACCGGCGCCTCCGTTCGAGCTTGCTGATCCCGCCGATGCTGTCACAAGCGAAGAACCGAGTGTGATGTTTTGTCCCTTAAAGAGCACTGAGCCACCCCCACCTCCCGCACCCTGGCCACCAGGATTTCCCCCATTTGCAGCAATGGTCCCAGTGACAGTGATTGTTGGGGCGATGAGGATAATGATTCCACCTCCTGCACCGCCACCACCACAGGTAGAGCTGTCTTCGTGACACTCCCCACCACCACCTCCGCCAAAGACCATAACGGTTAGTCCTGCATTTCCTGCTGTTCCGCCGCCAGTACCACCCACGCCTCCGTTGATGGAGTTGTTTCCTGTTCCGCCCGCAGTTCCATCACCGCCACCGCCACCACCTGGTTCAGATGGAGAGCCCAGGACAGAAGCTCCGCCGCCGCCATTTCCATTTGCACTTGTTTGCTGGGCAGTTGCTCCTCCAGTTCCTTCTCCACAGTTAGAGGTAATGTTGTTGGTTCCACCGCGCCCATTGCCCCCCGCGTATCCGCCTACCGTCGATCCCTGACCAGGGGTTCCGTTTGTACCATTGCCACCATTTAGGGCAAGGTTTCCAGTAACCGTGATTGACGTGCTTGCGAGAAGAGCGAGGATGCCACCAAACTTATTTGTGGTTCCATCCCAACTGCTCCCAGTAAGGGTCACGCCAGAGTTAATCGTTACTGTGGTGTACTGCTTGAGAAGATAGGCCTGTGCAGTGGTGTCATAGGCCTGGATGGTTGGATACGCAAGCGTCCAGTTTGTGCCTGATCCGGTTGAGGAAATCTTATTGAGTTCCCAGTTTCCTGCTCCAGCCCCACCGTTTCTGCTTTGGTGAATCAAAATGAGGTTGCCTGCCGCAAATCCTGTGCCAGATCCCGCCGTTGCCGAAGTCACCCCAGAGCTCGCGGAAAGCGTTGTATTTGCCGTGGAGTCGGTTGTGTTTGAAGCAACCGTAAGCGCACCGTCTCCTCCTCCACCAAAACGGTCAGACCAAGTGCTGGTGTCATCTCCTCGAAACTGACGTTGTGCCATTGTTACCTCGCATACATTTGGATAGTGATGTCACGGGCCATTGAGCTCGCGGTTGAGGTGCCCACCGTGAAGACATCTCCCTGGTTAAACGTGTTGGTGGCAATCGAGGCAAGCGAGATATACGTCCCGTTCATAGGAATCATGAACAAGTAGCTGTTTGCCAGAATATCCACACCATTCTTTCGGATTGTGAGAGCTAGGGATGCCTGTGAGGCCGGACCCTGAGCAACAGCGCTAATCCAAGAAATGGTCCCGGGATCAGTCATAACAAGCGGCACACCCATTGGAACCGATGGTCCACTTGCTCCGCCGGGAAGCGCCCACACTGGACGAATCTGAAATCCCTGTAGGGATGCACCAGAAGTATTCAGGGCGTTGTGAACAAAGCTATTCTGTACATCCTCTCGCTGGATTGAGGCATTTGAGGGAACGGCCAGATTTAAGGTATTTGCCACATACAGAGACGCGAGAGAAATGTGCTGGCCATATACATCGTGTTCGTGGGTAATGACCTGGTGCATTGCGTCTTCCCACACAACGTCTGGCACAAACTCAACGATCGCGCCGACGTTATGCAGTTGATCAGTTGAGCCACCAAGTCCCTTCGTCAGTCCAGAGAGGGTTGTGCCTGATTGTCCGGTAAACGAAATGTATTCACGAGCGTTTGGTGTTTTGTTTCCTGACGCGTCTACGCGATCAACCACAAAGATTCCAGGAAGGCGAACAACTCCACTAAGGTCGGTGGCCAGAATACATGTGCTTGCTCCCTGTGCCATTTGGGCATTGAGTGTGGTCTGGAGGTTATTTTGTGTTGGTACACGATAAAGCTGGGTTGCCATAGATCAAATCCTATTCTGTGCTGTTTTTACTTTGCAACTACACCTTGTCCGCCGCCGGTAGCGACTGATCTCCCAGGGGTTGAGAGGTCATTCTTACTGCCAAGAACTCCCAGTTGGCATTAGCATCCGTGGACGAAACTTGTACCTGCGCGACACGGACGTTCTTGAAGATATTGGAGTACCGAGCAAGTTCGTCACCGGTAATGACGATGGTCGCCTCTGATTGTCCCCACTGCTGTGAACCCCACTGATCATCTCCCCAGCCACCGGTACCAAGTTGTCCAGCAATCGCAAAGGTCTTCGCCTGAATGGTGATGCCCGATCTATTCTCAATACGCAGGGCAACGTTCACGTTCCCACGGACGTTACGGAAAAGAACATAGAAGAGCTTGAGCACCTTGAAGATTGACCAATCACCCATGTCTTCTTTTCGTGTCTGCAAGACCTTCCCAATGGCTGCTCCGTTGTCTGAAATGAATGACGGGGACATCCAGTAGATCGTTGGCTTACCGATTCCAGCGGTCGAATCAGATCCAGCCAACCATGTTTCTGTGGCGCTTCCATCAAAGTACCTAAGCCACTTGGTAATACCCCAAGGAGTTTTCCACTTCCCAAAAGCACTACGTTCCCGGTCATACATGAGGGTTTCTTGTCTGGCGGGGAAGGACACAAGGTATTTGTTATCCATATACCCAGCAGCGGCATCGTTATAGTCAGCAGCAGACAGTCCTCTGGCATAGTCTCGGACACGGAAGGATAGTTCGTTTGTACGAATCTGGTTGAGGTACTGTGCTTCCATGCCCACTGAGTACAAACCCTTTCTTCCAAAGAAATAGGTATCGTTTTCTACCGACATCACCGTGTCTCCCGATGAGGCTCCGGCGGTGTTCGTGAGAAGTTGCACCTGGAAGTCAAGAATATTGTAGCTTCCTAGGGTGACAGTAGACAGAGTGACTCTATGTGTGGCGTTTTTCTTGAAGACAAGGATCGCGGCCGCAGATGGATTGGTACCGATAATCTGGTTCCCCGTAATACCGAGTCCAGTAATGTCATCTCCATCGTTCGGAGAAATCAGTGTATATCCACCACCAGAGAAGACGGAGAACTGATCATGAAGTGGGTAGCGACCGGAGACATAGATGCGAGACGGATCACCGGCGACACCGGCGAGGACGAGTCGGTCTCCAAACTTGAGGATGTATTTGGCCTGAATACCACCAGTCGTATTGGTAGTGGGGGGGAAGAGCGTGGGTGAGTTTGGCGTCCCATTGTCGTAGAACTGTGTCGCGGACGGAGGGGCTGAGGCAATCCATGTTTCTAGTCCAGGGAATCCGCGATAGATGTTGTATCCAGTGAGGATAGAAGCGTTGGCAGAGACGGTGTTCCACGTCACCTTGATTGAGGTGGTTGTGAGGTTGAGCGGGAGCGAGGCTAACTGCATGGATACCGACGGAGTGGTTTCACCGGTCTGAGAAAGCGCAGTAACGAGCCATGAGTATGTATTAAATCCGGAAGCAGACGAGAGTTGGGCAACCGAGACGTTTGTGGGGATACCAAGAGCAGTGTATGGAATGAGGTTGGTACCATTGAACTTCACAAAGGATGCAGAGACGCCGGCAATATATGTGTTGTTTCCTAGTTCGACTGATTGAAGATTTGATCCTGACGGCCATGAGGCGCCGGTAATGATGGTGTATGAGGCACCATTGAGCTTCGTCATGTACCCCGAGTCCGTCATCGCAAGGAGCGTGTTGGTTGAGGTCAGTGAGTTGTAGTAGGCGTCAAGGAGACGGATACGCCCGGCTTCACCAGCCTGGTTGTACAACTGTGATCCCCAGCGCCCCGTGGGAACCCCCGATCCCACGAGCATAATGTTGTCTGCTTGGGCGAGTTCGTTCGGGCGAAGTTCGGTCGGCTTGAAGAAGGTGTTGAGTCCACCAGAAAACCCAGTCCATCGGACGTTATTGTCTTTTGACGGCTTGAAAGGTGGTGTTGGTTTCCTGTTGATCATACATACTACCCATCGCTTCCAATGTGGAAGTTCTGCCTATCGTACTGGGTTCTGATCTGATTACTGAACGCACCTGAGAGAGCAGCTTCTTCTTCCATCATGTTGGCCAGACTATCTTCCGCCTCTGAGTTGAACTGAGGGAAGCGCGGGTCTGCGCGTGACTCGTAGATCTTGGCAATCACGCCTTTGTACATGTATGAGCGCGACGGACAGGTCACGATGTCTTGCAGGGTGACGAGTGAAGATGGAAGCGACTGGTAATCAAAGAGCAATGAGGCACCAGACGCAAGAGCGGGGTTGAAGTTAATCCACTTGCCCGTGACTTCATTTCCGCCCGTGAAACAGTACCGGTTATTCACATCCATTGTGAGTCGGATATATGACTCTTCTGGGCGGATTTCCTCGTAGTCATTCCCAGATGTCTTTGACATGTCATACGGGCGCCCCATGAGTGACTTGAAGTTTGAGGGAAGTGCTAGGGATGTACAGGAGAGGAAAATCGAGGGAGCAAAACCATAAACCCGCAACTCCTTGGGTTGGTAGTTCTTCGCCCACTGATACTGCACTTGATTGACAAGTTGGACGCGGACAGTCAGATCAGTACCCGTTGCTAGGGTGGTGTCCTGATCTACAATCGCGGCCACGTCGTTGAGAATATCGTTAAGCGTGAAAGACATGACCTTATGGTAGGGAAGTCAGGTTTTACTTTGCAACTAGGGAGCAAGAGAGTAAAACATCGTTTGAAGCTCATCTAGGGTGACTGGAGGTTTAATGCCAGTGGCAAGTCCAACAAAGGCTTGCTCCCATCGGTCACGAAGGGTTGTGCCGGTAACTCCAGTCAGGGTTCCAAGCCAGCGCCACTCCAGATCCGTCGCCGTTTCTTGACGATTCGTACTCCCAACCACATGTGAATGCCAGGCCTTCCGAAGGTCTGTAAGAGGCAATGTGGCAGGAAGAGTAATGCTCGCCCCTGCAAGTTTGCGGGTATAGTACTGGTACTCGACGTCTTTCTTTGCTGTTGGCATGAACCTATTTTAGATAGGGAAGTCGGGGGTTTTCAAGATATTCAACTTCTCTCTTCTTGTACTCCTCGTGGATGGCGTTGCGCGCATCCCAGTCTGGCAACCTACCATGCTCCAGGGAAAAAGACTTATTGGTCTGATCAAGGGCAAAGTTCCATCCCTCGGCAATCATAAGCAAACGATCAGTGACCGAGAATCCATCCATTCCAGCGAACTTGTCGAGATATTCGTCATACCCGCCGACAGCATAGAAAGCCGCCTTGGGGACAGCACAGAGGTTGAACTCAATGTCTTGAGGGTAGCAGAGATAGAAACTCCCCTGGTCATCTCGCTCTCGTGGATCTTGCCAGGTCTTCACCGTCCAGGTGTCGTCTGTGTACTTATCTCCCACTGCGCTTACCAGTAGCTTCGGATTCTCTTGATAGTGAAACCAGAACTTCTCGAGACAATCTGGTTTGGCATACGTGTAGTCCTGCCAGGAAACGATGAGCTCACCATTCGACTCTTTGATCGCCTTATTCATCCCCTTGTTCAGTGTCCAGTAATCACCTTCTTCTTTAGGAGGATCTTGTATCCATCTACATCCGAGATTGCTTGGTTTCTTCGGAGACACAACAAGCCACTCAAACGGATGAGTTTGTCTCCCAAGGGCCCTTTCAACAAGCGCGAGTCCTTCGTGGCGCACTGATGGTGTGATAACAGAAATCATGGCTTGAAGTCTCCCTGTTTGGCTTTTCCCTCTTTGATGAGACGCGCAAATATTTCTCGGTCTCGCTGGAGTATTTCATCGTTATTCACTCCAGCAGCGGTGCACGTCTTGCTCTGCTCATGGTAAATCCGAACGCTTGGGACTTTTTCGATGAGGTCGTAAACCCGTCCTTCGTACTCGGCATCTGAGCAATAAATCTTCATCTCTTCATTGAGGATGCCGTACTTCTCTTTTACCTCTTTGGGGACACAGAAAAAGAGGCCAGACATCTTCGTCACAAAATCAGTCGGGACATCTGGGCATGTCACCTTCCCGGGAATACAGAGGTCTTCCAGTTTCCCGTCAAGCAACTTCGTGTCGCTATTCACAATCATGGTGTAGTCTCCGGTCGAGAGTAACCAACCTCGATTCACATTCCGGGTAAATCCAGCATTATGTTTGTTGTGCAGGTAGACATCAGACAGCTCAAACAGTTCTTTTGAGAGACGTCCGCCATCCTCGGTGATAATGAGTTCGTCCACCTGGTCGCGGTAGTGAAGCGCGGCCACAACCGCAAGTTCCTCAAGTTCATCGTTGATCGTATAGGTGGGAATCACCATGGAAATCCTAGGCACTTTCCCTCCGTTTCTGTAGCCAGATAGAGTCAAACTGATGATTGTTGTCGTGGAGAGTGAGGCAACTGAAATACGGCTCGATGAGCTTTACCACATCGTCGTGGAGCTTCTGCCCCTTCCAGTACTGCTTGTCTTCTGTCTCGAGGTAAAGCACCTCGACACGAGGGAGGTATTCTCCAAGTCCTTCGAGTACTTGGTATGTATATCCTTCTGTATCAATCTTAATCACCGAGGGAACCGGAAGGGTGCCCTCCTTGATAAGTGTGTCAAGTCGGCAAATGGGAACCTTCACCGTTTTCCAGGGATGTTCTCCGGGAAGCAGACTGCTCGTTGGTCTGTCTTTCGATTCGTGGAAGTCGGCAGTACCATCACGCTCGCCTATGGCCACATTGAACGCACGGTACTTTCTCTTCCCTAGCTTGTGGGCCATGAATGTATCCGGCGAGGCCTCAAACGCAAACACCTTCGCCCTCGGAAGCACCTCGAGAAAGAGATCAACATCTTTCCCGTCAAAGGCCCCTATCTCAAAAAGTACCGGATTTGTACCGATGTGATCTTGCACAAGTCTGGCAAACTGGTCGCCCCAGAATGTGCCGCCATTGACAACTACGCTTGTTCCCATGAGTTTGGGTCCCTTTCACCCCATTTTTCCTTCCACCTCTTTGCGCCAAACGCAGAGGCTTCTTGCTCTTTTCCGAGCGCTTTTACAGTCACGCCGCCAACATGATCCACCATCACATTGGCGGCTCTCCTCACCGGGATTTTGGCATCTTTATATCGCATCAAGAGATCATTGTCTTCATAGTAGGCTAGACCGAAGGTTTCATCGAAACCGCCGATCCGCTCATATACCCACCTTGGCATACAGAAACAGCATCCAAACTGGGCATTCGCACTGTACATGACCGCTCCATCGTTACACAGATAGTAGAGCTCTCCGGACGACTTAAACTCGACATCATTGCTCAAGGCGACGATGAACCCCCCCTTGGATAGCTTAAATCCTCGATTGAGCGCTGCACCGTAGCCAATCCCGTCATTCACGACAACAATGAGCTCTTTGTATCCGGAGACCGTCTTCACGCATTTCTCGAGGAGCTTATCTAGCTCTGGTGAAGGAACGTGGGGGATGACGACGGAGATGTTCATAGGTTCTCGAAGAATCTCTCACAGACATCAATGATATGTGTCTGAATGTCCTCTGGCTCGATGCCCTGGTGAAGTCCGATCAGTAATCCACCGGCCATGATTTCATCTGCCTCGGAAAGAGGAGACGGAATACGATGCGTGAGTGTCCTGTATGCCGGATGACGCGTGATGTTACCAGAGAACAGGACGCGGGTTTGCACTCCATTGTCCTCAAGGTGTTTCAAAAAATCGTATCTCGTGAACGGCACTTCTGGATTCAATGCCATTGTCTCTGGACGTATCGTCAAAGGATAGGCTAGCCAGTTCGTTGTGGCCCCATCAATCAACTTCGGCAAGATAAACCACTTTTTATATTTCTGGAAATACTCCTGGAGCATGTTGAAGTTTCTCTCTCGCTTTTCCAGGAACGATGGAAGTTTCTTGAGTTGCTCGAGCCCAAAGGCAGCAGCAGCCTCATTCATCTTGAGGTTGTATCCAAGTGAGGTGTAGATAAACTTCTGGTCGTAGGGAATGCCATCAATCTCAAAATCAAAGCGTTTCTCGAAGGATTCTTTATCATCTCCCAGTCTCCCCCAGTCGCGCATGTTAATGATGCGATCACGCAGCTGTACGTCGTCTGTGAGGATCATTCCTCCCATGCCAAGAGCTGTGATGATGTGAGAACCGTAAAAAGAGGTCGTCGCGAGATCAGAGAACCTGGCAATGGGCTTCCCGTCGAGTTTGGGCGCCAAGGTATCACAAGAATCGTCAATGAGAACAAGGTGATAAAGATCAGCTAGTTTGCGGAGTTTAGGAAGGTCCACAACTCCACCAACCAGGTGGGGCACCATGATGGCTCGAGTTTTATCGCTGATAGCTTCTTCAACAAGGTCTTCATTTATGGTGTATCTTCCCACGACAGAATCAACAAAAACAGGGACCAAACCAGCTTGGACAATGGGTGAGACGGTGGTAGCAAACGTACAAGCCGGAGTAATGACTTCGCAGCCAGCCGGGAGATTGAGCGACGACAGAGCCAGCAGATTAGCACTAGAGCCGGAGTTAGTAGCAATACCATATTTCTTTCCAAATAGCGCCGCTATTTTCTGTTCAAACTCAGAGACCAGTGGGCCGGATGCAAGCCAACCATTATTCATTGAGCGTAGCACCGCTTGCTTTTCTTCCTCGCCAAAGACTGCCTTGGCATAAAGGTAGGTGCGCTCAACTGATCCCTGATTTCCGACTAAATAAGACATTCGAGTATTCCTTGTTTCAACTGACGCGCATAGTACTTCTCATCCCAAATCTCTCCCGTCAAAAGCTCCTGGAGCTTAGGATTGTCGTCCTCGATTTCCACATGTAGTCCACAGGCTCTTCCCTCGAGCACGGCACGTTCTCCACCGCCATTGATGTCGGCCGGAATATAGAGCGTTCGTGACCAGTGATACATGTTGGCAAGATCAAATGGGTGAACCATATCAGAGACCATTGCCCCATCCTCTAAAAGCAGTCGTCCGCAAATAATCTTAGATTCAGTAAGATTTTCTCTTTGTATCTCACCGACGACCATCCTCATTCCCTTCTTATCTCCAAGTCTCTCCCATCGCTTCCACAGAGCGAAAGCACCCACGCCCAAGTAGTCCCAGACAATAGGAAAGGGAAGGTTAGGCTGGTTGAATAAATCGGAGTTAATACCAAAAGCATGAACAATGTGTTTGTGAAAGTTGATTTGCGGACGGTACCATTTGGTCTCATAGAAGAGGACATCATAGGCATTTGCACCGTCGGGAGGCATGGCGTTACCGCCAATACAGAGTCCCTTTTTATGTGGTAGTGGCTGGAGCACTTTGTCTACCCTACTTCCAAACGCTCCCCACCCTAGGACAAAGTCATATCTTTGATCATCTGTGCTTGGGTGCGGGATTATTGGATCAATCTTCTCTGCCGACCAACTGAGGTTAAGCTGCTCAATCTCAAAATCCTTTTCAAGGAGCTGGATCGCTGCCCATAGACCATCCATCCAGAGAGACTGTTTCCACTCTGGCATGTCGTAGACGAATAGAATCTTACTCTTTTGGTCCGTCATCGAACTCCAGTACCCACTGTTCGGCCACCTTTGGCCAAGTGAGTCCTTCAACAAACTTCTTACCCTTCTCTTGCTCAGCTTTCCACTTCTCTTCGTTTCCCATGAGGTCAAGGAGAGCATTCAGCCACTTGTGCTGGACTTCTTTGTCATACGCATCGCCTTCGATGATCACGCCGGACTGAACTGTCTCAAAGAGAGCTGCGATACCGACGACACACGGCACACAGCCCTCTTTCTGACAGTCCAGTGCCGTGATGCAGTTGATTTCAGGGAAGTAGGTGGGATAGACCCACACGCCACATCTATCCTCGAGTTCTTTGACTTGATCCTTACCAATACGACCATAGTGCGTAATGCCTGGTTGCTCCATGAGTTTGCTGATGCGCTCCTTCCAAGCCTTGCGCTCGGCATTATTGGCGTATCCCTTATCGAATAGCTCCCAGCCATAGCAGATATTGAGTGTCGCGTCTGGAAACTTCTCTCGAATCATTGGCCATAGAGGAAGAACAAGATCAAGTCCGCGGTCGTACGAACTTCCCCAAAAGAGATTGTGCTGTCGGATGGTGCCTTCAAGATGATCAAACATATTTTTTCAGATGCTCCTGTATTTTCTTTTTACCCTCAAGCGGCAACTGCTTATACTGCTTTTTGAGTTTCCTGTAGTCCTGTCGCTGAATCCGAGAGTAGAGACGGATTCGCTTAAATAGCTTTTGACTCATGTTTTTTATTCCATCTAGTCATTTTTCTTTCTTTATTTTTCCACTCATCTTTTAGGTGAAGTGAGCTAGAAACATACAGCCTTAGGTTTTCGATTCTGTTATCGTCCTTCTTGTGATTTATATGATGCACCACTTCATCTGGCGTTAAATATCTGCCTATATATTTTTCAACCACAAGACGATGTTCTCGTACATATCCATTTTGGTTCGCAAAAGGATGTACCGGAACCAATACTAAGATATACCCATCCTTGTCAATAATCCTCCCGCCCTTCCAAAAATGACTCTTCTCTAGCCTGTGTGATAGAGACATTTTTCTACGGTGCTCCTCAGTGAACTTCTTCCCTTTCCAGTGTGCATACTTTTGGTTTTTCATTATCCAAGTAATACACAATCACTGCATAGTTATCAACACTAGAGTCCGTTACTAATCACGACTGCCTTACTATCCGGTAGCTTCGGGATCATTGAGCGATGGAACTTACTCTTGAAGAATACCTTGTCGATCTTCTCCATGCGTGGCTCTGTCCAGTCGAGCTGACTGGCAATGTCGTGCAGGTCCATGAAGAGTCTTTTGGCCTTGATGTCGCGATCAAGCAAATGTGGTGAACGCCAGAGAATCAGGATGTTAAACGTATCATTCCAGTTCATCGCATAGTATGGCTTGTAGCTCACGCCCTCATACTCGCCGGCATCGTCGCGAGGATCGCCATAGACCGTGACGTGATAACCCAGTTTCGTCCACTCTTTGGCAAGCTGGATCACAGCGGTCTCGGAGCCACCGATGCCCGTGTTCATGTTCTTTGGCGACCATCCCTCGAAGTGCTCTGCTCCCCACGAGGCGTAGTAGACAATCTCTTTGTCGCCCCAGACCTTTGGCTCGGCTACTTCATTGGCGATCTTATGAGCAAAGACTTCTCGGCCAAGATCAAGTGGGAGTGCCTCGAGTAACTTGGGGATGAGGTTCTTGTGTCCTTCATCTTTGAGCCACTTGGCGAGGTTGAAGGTCCAGATACAAGCGTCATTGAGACGGTTGAGCCAGTTGAGTGTGTGCAAGATGTCTTCGTCACCGTCAGCTTGCACCATTGAATACCGTGCCTCAAACCATTTCTTTGCCTCTTTCAGTTCCATTTTTCTCATGGCTTGGTTGTATTTGAGGTTGGCGGCTAACACCTTGATTTCAAGCGGCGTACCAATCGTCGTGCGTGCTTTTGGACCTTCCATCCTCATCGCCACGTCTAGCCAAAAGTCGGACTGTTCAAAGTCCTGGACTTCGGCATATTCGCGGGCAAGAAGGAGGAAGTGCATGTGGCGGTTGCCAAACTGCTTGAGAGCTTCGTGAAGCGCATGGATTGCCTCGACATGTTTCCCACGAGCCATCCAGATACGTGCTTTGTATTCCCAAGCTCCGGCGCGTTCCTCAGCCCAACCAGAATGCTCAAGATAGTCATCGAGGAGCATGTCGGCGAGATCAAGGTTGTTCTTCCCCTCGGCAGTATCAACTGCTCTGCTTCCAACATCGAAGTATGACTTGGCGAGATAGAACACGGTACGAGGATCGTCCTTGTTTTGCTTCATCTCTTCGCGGCGCTGGTTCTCAAGGATTTGGATATTCCGTAGTGCTGCATTATCAATCCGATCTTTGGTGGACAGATGCACCCAAACACAGTGCCGATCTTCTTTGGGGACATAGTCATACAGACTCGTAGTGGGTCTATACGCATCATCCTTCGGGAGGGCAATCTCATGCAGGGGACTTACCCATTTCCAGATTCCTGGTTTGAGTAGTCGCTCACGTAGGTGTTCGATCTGTACTGTGTCGTCTCCGAATGACCCGTCAGGACGGATGATAACGGCGTACCAGTAGGTGAAGAAAACAGCGTCAAGTTTAATCTCTTGTGCTCGAGTCGCGGCAGCTTGAAGCT
The DNA here is from genome assembly GCA_003175695.1 of Bacteroidota bacterium. Lineage (GTDB taxonomy): Bacteria > Bacteroidota > Bacteroidia > Chitinophagales > Chitinophagaceae > Puia. The sequence continues at coordinate 29,059 of PSRA01000176.1, forward strand.
CCTCTCCATAAAGAAGGACATCATCGACATCGGCCCAACTCCACCAATCGTAGTTATCGGTCTTTTGCATTTCATCAGCCAAAGCAAACGATACGTCACGAGCTTTGTTGAAGGCAGCAAAATACCAGTTTCCCTTATCATCCTTGGCATAAAGATCAGGATGAGTCTCGGGAGTTGTGACCACATACTTCCCTCCATACTTCTCGATCAGCTCTTTGGTCTTTTGATTGTCACCAGAAATCCCGGTGATCGCGACACAGAGTCCATCGAAGAAGGGCATGAATGACTCAAGACAGCGCGTGGCAATATCAAGCTCACTGTCGTCCTTGAGAATCATGGTGAGGAGGAGCTTTTGGTGCTTCACCTCTGGTTTGACTGGTTTCTCCACGGCAAGCTGGACTTGACCGTCAGCCTTCTCGGTAACGGCTTTCTCTTTCACTGGTTCGAGGGTTATTTCGACATCTGACATTTGGTCTCCTCTGGTTTATCAACAATGACAGCATTCGTAGTGATGAGGGCTCCGGCAACTGAGGTGGCATGTTCAATCGTAAGTCGTGTGACCTTAGCAGGATCAATGATTCCGGCATCAACCAGGTCTTTGTGATTGCCGTCGGTCACATCAATGCCCGAATCTGGTTCATCAGCTACCTTGGCAAACGACTCAGTGAAGTTAAGTCCGGCATTATCCATGAGCACCTTGAATGGGACGAGCAGTGCCCGGGCCACAACATCAATGCCTTCTTGCACGTCTTTGTCTTCTGATTTGAGTGTCTCGAGCGCATACGAGAGGTTGATGAATGTCTTGGCTCCTCCGGCGACAATCCCCTCTTCCATTGCGGCCCTGCATGCAAGCACGGCATCATTCACGCGTTCTTTCTTCTCACCGGCCTCAGTGTCGGTCACGGCGCCGACCTTGATAATGGCAACTCCACCAACTAGTTTGGCGATGCGCTCACGCAACTGTTCTTGCTTGAATCCCTCGACAGTAGAAGAAAGTTGAGTACGAAGACTATTCAGTCTTTCCCCAATCTTTTCCACATTTCCACCACCACCGATGATGAGGGTCTTTTCATCGGTCACGACGACCTTCTTGGCCGTCCCAAAATCATCCTTCGTCACACTTGAGAGTCTGTCCTTCACGCGCTCAACAAACCGTGCCCCAGTGACGAGAGAAATGTCGTCGAGGTAGTTGGTCTTCTGATTTGAGTATCCAGGAGCAAACACAGCCACGGCCTGTACCTCATTCTGGGCCAGGTTATAGATCAGGGTATTCATGGCTTGGAACTCAATGTTTTCAGCGATGATGAGGAGCTTGCGACCACGGTACTCTGCCTCAGACAGGATCTTCATCATGTCATTGTTGTCACCAATGATGTGGTCGGTCACAAAAACAAGACAGTCTTCCAAGACAACTTCGCCGCCACCTTTTTGCAAAAGAAACGCATGTGTCATCATGCCCTTCTCAAACTCCAGTCCTTCAGTGAACTCAGTAGTGATAGTCTTGCCAAACGAGTCTTCCACGTGAACTACACCATCCTTGCCAACCTTCTCCATCGCAGTCGCGACTATCTCACCTATCTCCGGGTCTTGAGCAGAGATGGTAGCAATCTTCTTCACATCACCTTCACGAATGGGAATAGTAAAGTCTTTGAGTTTCCCGAGAATGTGATCCTTGGCCAGGTTCATGCCTAGACGAACCTTCATGCGGTTTGCACCTTTTTCCACGGCCGCTAGACCTCGTTCAATCATCGCGTATGCCAAAATAGTCGAGGCGGTTGTGCCATCACCGGCGCCATCACATGTCTTGGCGGCTGCTTCTTTAATGATCTGTGCTCCGGCATCTCGGAAAGGATCATCGAGTATGATGTCTTTTGATACCAATAGACCATCATGGAGAACGCGAGGGTAGGCAAGACGAGCCGCTACAACGACATTATTCGCCGTCGCACCATAGGTTGTCCCCACAACATCGGCCACAATCTGTGCGCCTTGCCGCAAGTCTTCTCTGGCTGACTGACCCATCTTGATGAGTTTACTCATTCTGTTTTCAGCTCGGGGATCGTCTCAACCATCTTGTTTAGGAAGGGTTTGTCCCACTGCTGCTCCTTGAATATAACCTTGACCATTTGATGTAGGTGCTGGGGGATTTCCATTTTGTGTTGCACCATTGCCGTGTTCTCTTTGGCAATCGAGGACTCTTGGTACTCACGAAAGTACTCTACTGATTCACTAAATCTCTTGAACTCATCGGGAAAAAGTGTCTTCCAGATTTGGAAGATATACCGGATGGTATCCCAGTCTTTAGAAGTGTTGACGTACCTGCGAGAACCATTTTTGTTGGCGAAAGCGATGATTGAATCTACCGCATCCACCAATGGTTTCTCGAACGGTACCATGACCGGCTTTGTGTCGTCTGCCATATATACAAACTACTCCAAACTGATTCTCTTTGTCAAATACTGCCTGGGTGAGTAGCTATTCATGTTTACGGTTCTGCCGCTACTACCCACCCAGGACTTGTTGAGACTGTTTTGGTTCGCTTCACTACTAACCCAAAGTCGCGTAACCGTATCGCTTCACTGAAGCGCGTTCGGCTAGGGATTCGAGGGTCAGTTCGGTGATGTACTCACCACGCTCATTATCTCCAGTCGGAGGCAGAGGCTTCCAGAACGGCTCGCGCTGTGTCAGGAAGGACATTCTGTACATCTCTTCTCGGAGAGCGTAGATGTGCGAAGAACCAGATTGAGTTGCACCACTGATCACGTCCTTGTGAGGAATGACTTTATGGACACCAGAACTGGATTCGTACACAGCCACGTTGTTGTAAATGTGGTCGGGTTCATCGGTATACCGAGTCACACCAGTTGTGAACGAAGCAATCTTTCGCTTGAGGCCCATTGGACACATAACGAGGTCGGCGACAAAGCCATCCCCAACAGAATCCCATGAGTTCTGCAAAATATCTTCAAGTTCAGTGGTGGACATGGAAGTACCAGAGCTTCGGGCTGTCAGGTTGGTAGAAATCACGTTGTTAATACCAGCCATTGTTTGCGCCGTACCTGATGCACCAGAAACCTTCGATCCGTTAAATAAGCTCCACTCCATCTGCGCCTTGAGGCGGATAAGTTTCACTTTCTTTTCGTCATCGAATGCGTTGCCAGGCAAAGCACGTCGGATAGCCATTTCCGTTCCAGACACCTTGACTCCCTTGATAATCGTGGCAGTCAGGTTGTCGGAACGACTTGGAGCATCTCCCGTTGGCTCTGAGAAATCGGAACCTTCAGCTGTCGAGTTATCAGATGTCGCACGTGCAATGTTACGAACTACCCACTCGTGATGAGTTTGGAAAGCCGTAGTCTTTGCAAGGTTTGTCACCAAATAGTTAGAAGCAGCCGGAGAAACGTCTCGCAGAATCGAGAGCAGGTCTTCACGCCTTGAACCATCATCGTAAGAAAATAAGGCCATTGTTGATTCACCACCCTTCTGTGCTTGGATTTAGGAGTCCAGGCACAGCATCATGCCTGGGCTAACTGATGACCCCCGCGTTTCGCAGTCTCGCGTCCAGCGCTGGGTTATCAATCCCGCCCATTCGAGTGATCTTTCTGGCTTCATCAAAAGAGACTGACTGACGTCCGGTTTTCTCTGATCCAACACTTGTCTCAAACGGTCCTTGATTCCGCTCGGCTTGAGATTGTTTGAACTTCTCAACAGCAGCTTCCTCAACTTGCGCCTGATTCAGTGGTGCGGGTCCTTTCAGACTAGCGATGGCTTGTGCAGCTTGGAGCAAAGTCTCTGTTACATGGCTCACGCGGTTAGCAATGAGTCTGTCCTTGACTGCCTTGAACATCTCCGGATCAAACTTTCCTTCCTTGTTCATCGGATCAATCTCGGGAAACTGAGCATGGGCTTCACGCACCTGCTGGTCTTCCTCGTACGTCGTGATTCTCTGGTTCACTCGGGCAACTTGCTCAAGAGTTATTTGTGCTTGTTGTCGTGCAAGCATCGCCTCTTGGTTCGCTCGAATGAGTGCCTGATTAAGGCCATTGACGTCTACATTTCCGTTCTGATCGACAAACTGTCTGGTCAAATCTTGCACCTGAGTAGGCGGCAAAACTCCAAACGTCTGCGGGACTTGGGCTGGAACATACGGGGGGAAGAACTGCGGTTGTGCTGGTTGATACCCCGGGTACGGTCCGACTTGCTGTGGTTGCGGTTCCACTTGCCCTGGACGGACTTCGTCAAACACAGACTTGCCATACTGGCGTTGTTCTTGCTTGAGCCGCTTGTTTTCCTCGAGTAGTTTATTGAACTGCTCTTTGGTCCGCTCACTGGCTTGTTCTGGCAGTACATGCTCTTCTTCTTTGGGCTGGGGCGTTGCAACGTCCGGCGCCTTTGGTTGTTGAGGCTGTACTTGATCTGTTTGAGTTTGTTTCGAGCTAGGCACTGGCTCTGGCGGTTTGCTTTCCGCGACTGGAGGTTGAGGTGCATCCGGCTTTACTTCCGGCGCTTTACCCTCATAGTGTGCACCTGGCTGATCGAAGAACTTATTCAATCGGTCGGTAGTAGTCAGATCTCTTTCGTGCAAAGATTTCGCTTTGTCACGGAAGTCCTGGGCTACTTCTTGCGCATCTACCTCGCTGCCCTGGGGTGTATCTCCCATACATTGATTTGGTAAAGTCCTGCTCTATTTATGGTGGCTGAGCATCAGCCAACTTTACCTTCTCCTATCCAAAAAGGGTAAACAAAGTATTCTTTACTTTTCAAGAGGGAGATTTTGGGGATGTTCGCGTTCGCCCACGAGCTTGCCGTTCTCGAACTGGAGTTCGCCGTTGTCTATCCAGGAGTTGTCACACTTAGAGCAGCCGAATACCGTGGCGCTTCTGCGAATGTAATAATGATCACACTTGAGGGGGTTAGCTGAGACAACAATACTCTCGGGCTTGCCGTAGTTTCTCTCATTGGCTTCATCGAGCTCCTTGATAGCACTTGTGTCTTCTTCTGTCATGGCATTTGATATTTCTTGAGACCGAGGCGACGCATACTCTTTGATCGACCGTCATAGCCTCGACTCTTTCGTACGGACTTTACTTTTGGGTAACTAGAGGGGGTTTTATTCACGTGCTCTGGAAGTGAGTTGATGCTTTGGGAACTCTCAGCCTGCCATCTTTTCGCAATATCGGGATGCTGGGACATTAAGAATCTATACTGTGCTTGGCTTCTTATTGGCATATCGAACGGCTTTCTCTAGCCACTCCTTATTATCAACAAATCCCATTCCGGAGTTACACCCATCACACAACAGCCCTCTTACCCTACCAGTTAGATGATCATGATCTACTACCCGAGGCTTCTTATCACATAATAGGCAAACACCGTTTTGCTTTGCAAGTAATGTTGTCCATTCCTCCTGAGACAATCCATACCTTTTCATGATAGAACGCCATTTTTTCTCTGGAACACAAGCCTTGCACCATCGTTGTTTACTAGACTCTTTTGATACTTCTTGACCACAGTGCTCACACTTTATTTTCTGACCTCGAGAAACATAGGCTTTGCGCATATTTACTTGACGGTCTGAATATTGGTGACTAAGACACTCTTCCGATCCACAGGTACGGTAGTACCCTTTGTGTCTTCGTTTTATACCAAAATAGGCCACTTTAGCTGGCCTATTGCAATATTTACACTTAAAAACTCTGCCGGACTTCTGAAATGGCATACTATTGTATGCTAGAAGAAATAACCCTACCTGTCAAATGGCATATCTACCTTTCCGGCATGATAGACACGTTGGAGTCAGCCGTTTTCCATGCGTTGGCAACAGAACGCTCAACCACAACAGGATGAGCTACTTGAAGGAAATAGCGCTTGTTCTCAAAGAAGAACGTCGAAGTCAATGGCTCATGGCCCTTTGCTTTCCGAGCGCCTTCTGATAGTTGAACACGAACTAAATCTGACCCCATAGGTTATTTCCCCCTTCCGTGATAGTTTCTCTGACCTGGAGCGGCCCCTTTCTTTCGAGCAATCGCCCCAATCACTCCACCTGGAACTCCTTGGGCCTTTAGCTGTGCCGCTCGGCCGCCATGTCCGAGCTTGTTTGATTTTCCGTGAAATGTCCCCGTCTTCTTTGTATTGGCCATATTATTTCTTCATGCGATCGTTGAGTTTGTCCTCTCGAGCATCGCGTTTCTTGTTATATGCCATTGCGGTTTTGTAATCTTTCATCACGGGACCAACGCCCTTCTTGAAATATTTATTGTATGACTGATATCCACCCTTGACCTTCTTTAAGACAAGATGGCTCATACGCCTTCTCCTGACTGGACAAACTTGTCCCCATAATAGGATGGTAATGTATCTGCTGTTTGTCGATTTCTTGGAGTATTTGGATCACCAATACCAACCTGATTCTCGGCGCTCTCACGCTTCGGATTCCACTTAAAGCGATTTTGTGATCCATCACCCTTGATGGCATCGGCAGTGTGAAATGCCTCACCAGAGTTCTTCGCCGTTTGACCGACTGAAACATCTTGATTATTACCCTTGTAGTCGTAGACAGATTTTTGAGACATATTATCCCCAGCCTCCCTTGATTCCAGAGAAATATGAACCGATGCGCTTGTCAATCGAGTCTTGCTTGGGATTTGATCCAACCGGTTTCTTTGCCATGCCAAAGGTCTTGGTGCGATTCTCCGCGGCCATTCTCTTTGGAGTCGGTGCTTTCTTGGCAGTGTTGAATGAGTTAAGCGTGCCCTTCATCTTTCCGGTCACTGGCTTCCTACTCATACCAAAAGAACTCTTGGTCCCAGTCAAGGGCTTTGCGCTGCGGCCGGCTGGCTTACGGGACATAGCATAGGACGATTGTGAAGCACGAGCGGCTGCCCGGCTTGAGAGTCCCGGCTTGCGAGCCATTGGCATTCCTTTCCTTCCGGACGATTCACCAAAGGTGCGCTTGCTCTTCGCAAATGACGGCGAGTATTTACTCATGTGCCTCCTCTGAGGTTACTTCCTCTTGGACTGGTGCTTGTTCAACTTGAGGTTCGACTGTAGGTTCAGCCGTCACTGGTTCTGGCTCGGTTTCGACCACTTCTTCGGCTGGAACAACGTATCCCTCGCGGATCAATGTCTCCACATCAGTCATGCCAACAATCTGGCCTACTTGGTATCCTTCTGCTGGATGAAAGTCTTTGATGATTTTTACTAACATAGTTAGACAACTCCTGGTTTCTCGCCGTTGGCTTGTGCCATTCTTCGGCGGTGTTCATTGATTGCGTCTACCTCAGCTCGCTCTTGGTCGAGTGTTGCATCGTCTCCGATTGCGAACTGCTTGGCTCTTGCTCTCTTGTCAAGGATATTCTTGCGCACGCTTTCCTGACTTTGCAAGTATGAGAATATCTTTTTGATCGCTGACGTTTCTCCCGTTTTCTTCGTGTACTCCATCAGTAACTTCTCAGGCGTTTCATAGCTAGAAGGGTCTGGGTATCCCTCCTGGGCTAGGTTGAGGAGGAAGGGCTGGAGGTACTTGACCCATCCCGGGGACTCCTGGAGGCTGAGGAGCCATGCCGCCTGGTCCAGGGACTCCTGGTCCGCTTGGGGGTTGTCCTGGCTGTCCGCCTTGAGGAGGCTGCCCAGGAACTCCTGGGATTGCTGGTTGTCCATTTTGTCCTTGCTGTGCTGTGGTCGTAAAGAGTGACTCAGCATCTTTGTACCCCGCCTGCTCAAAGGCTTGTGTGAGTACATCTTTGATCTTAATCGCGTCGCCCTGTGCTTGCAACAATGCTGAGACTTCTGGGTTCAGCGAGATGTTCAAGACGTTCTGGATGGCTTGCTGTTGCTGCATACCGGCTCCGACCGCCATCGACTTCACATCTGGAATATAGTCGTAGAGACCTTCCATGTCTTCCGGCGTGACGTAGAGCTCAGCCTCAGTCGGAGACTTCACTTCCAGTTTATTGTGCACAATCTGGTCTTTGGGTTTAGCGTTGGGATTCTCAATCACGGCGTTCTTTGGCACCATGATGTTATGGATGACGTCGTTCATCATCTGTGGTGTGACTGCCTGTGGGTTCTGTGCCACAACTTGAGCCACTTGATTCATGGCATCCTCGGGAATCATCAACTCATCCAACTGCATTTGCTGGAACTCTTTGATCATGTCTCTGCCGATAATCTTGAGAATCTTGAAGTGCTTGGTCGGATCGTCAAAGAGATATTGCTTGTTGTTACTAATCCACATCTCCATGATGTCTTGGAGGAACTCTGCAAGGTACATCTGGTTGTACTGGTCGCGGACATTCTGCTGCTTCTCTTCGGTCACAACCTGTGTCGCGGTCGGTTGAGACTTACTTACTGACGGAGCATTCTGGTTGAACTCAGATTGATCACCCATCGCCTCTTTGTACGCATTGATGATCATTGGGTAGACCGAGTTGAAGGCGGCAATGAAACCACCATTTGGTTCAAGCTCAACCACGTTGTTGGGAGAGTTCATGATCCACTTTGCACCGGGACCGTATTCAATCGTCTCGATACGAACACCGGTAGCAGAGATTTTCAGAGGCGGACGAATCTTGATATTACACTCATCCAGGAATCCACAGACCATCGCGTTAGCTGCGCGCTGCAATGGCAAGACTGACTCGACCTCTGACTCACCATAAATATCGTCATCCAAAGGATAGTAGCGAAGCTGGGCAACCGGAAGTTTATTGTGTTTATATTTGAGGGGACCATCATCCAGGAGTAGATGGTATTTGGGAAGCCAGACTTGTGTGTATCCTTTTCCTTTCCGATCAAAGCCAAACTCTGTCACCACTTCGACGACCGGATTCTTGAGGTCATCAATCCAGCCAACGCGATCTACCAACCCTCGATTCGCCTTGACGATAGACTCGTAGCGCACAGAACGAAGTTCTGCCGTGATCTCACCAGCGGCTGCCATTGCCACGGCTTCACGCACGTCATAGCCACGATCCGCCAACTTATCGAAGGTCGTGAACTCACGTACATCAATCCACTTGGCATTGCGCACATGGGTACAAGCACCATCAATGAAGATGTCACGGGGATCAATCACCTTAATCTCGTTGCTGTCTTTCTTATTGTCCCAATATACTAAGACCCAAGCATTCCCAAAGATACGGGTGCGCTGGTCTGAGATGGAAACCTTCTCCAGCATTGATCCACCCTCTTCGGCTGCATCCCATTGAAAGTCAAGAATCGCATTATGAATCTTGGCACTGATGGATGATCCGCCAGTACGAGGCGTTACTCTGCCCTGGAGCTTGGAGTTCAAGAGTCTCGATGTCTTCTCGAGAATCGTTGTACGAATGAGAGGGACAGTGACGACTGAGTTGTACGGCCAGTTTACGGGCAACTTGCCCATGTAAGCATTAATGATGTCGTTCCACCCGTTTTTACGGACACGTCGCGTGTCCATGTCTTGCACGCCCCAGAGGTAGTGACGGTCAAGACGAGTAATCGGATCTTCCTCATTATTGTGAAGATCGTTGATATTCTTCTTCATGTCCTTGCCGTAGAAGCTCTGTGGGGAGGTGACGTCATTGCTACCAGACCCTAGCTCGGTAGTTTTTCGCTCTTTGATCTTTGCCATGCTACTGATGGTAAAGAGGAGTGTCTCTAGTTTGCAAGAAGCTACATTCTGGCTTTGAGCCGTTTGCAATCCTCAGAGAGACAGATGGCACAGACACGGATGTACTCACCCATCCATTCATAGAGATAAGGCTTGAGTGCGTTGGGCTGCTCCTGACCACACGACTGACAGACCCAGATAGGTCCAAGCTCTTCTTGAACCACAGCCATACGAGCGCCGCCAAACTTACTCCACTGCCCCTTGAGGCCTTCGTATTTGTGCGGCCTGCCTCGTTTACTCACCCCATGTGCACCTGATGATCCAATCTTCATTGCATACGTCATATTGCCCAGCGGCTAAAGTCATTTTTGATAGGCGGGACTTCGGTGTATATCTCTCGGATAAACAACTGCCACCCTATCGCCAAACTCATCACCGCATCATCATGCTTTCCGGGAGCACCCATTGGCTTCCCATTCTTGTTCACAATAAAGGTCTTGTGCTGTGCGATGGTTTCCTTGTCGTAGATCAGGAGCGATCCACGATCAAAGGCCGACTTCCAGTCTTGAAGCATGATGGGGCGCGTCAGTGTGTTCGTGTCCCATCCGAGCTTGTCGGTCTTCTCCGTACTTCCACTCGTCGTCCCAAGTGCTGGCATCTGATACACAGAGTACTTGTTTGACCTATTCAAATCATACAGCCGTTGCATTTCTGACGCACCGCCATTATTTCTCTCAAAGGCAACTGTTGGCATGATGCCAGTGAGGTCGAAGATGCGCTCAAGCATCGGAAAGATGTCAGACGTCATCTGTGCTGCGACGCCGTGTTGTTCATACACAATGGGAATATCCAGCTTGCTCTTGCTGATGAAGTGCGCGAAGTTCTCATCGTTTCCACCCTGAGAACAGTCACCTCCCACGACAATAAACTCATTTGGCTCTATCTTTCTGTACTGACGGAAGCTCATAGCATGATCACTCCTTCCTTGAGTGGTTCTTTGAGTTTGCCTAGATACGAAATCACCGCGTCGGTTGAGAAATATGATTCACCCCCCAAAAGAAAGGCCTCAAAGTCGTAGGTTGGATATTCACGGAGCTTCTCTTTATCCTCCAGCTTGCCGGTCTTCATGTAGTGCCAGAAGCACTGGTCTCTATCTGCCTGGCCGGATTCAATCAGTCGTTTGTAGTAGGCTGGGACAACCCAATCTGCTGGAGCATTCCTCGAGTATTCGTGGTGAATGTACCAGCCAAAGAAGCGACTCTTAAACTCAGTCCTGCCAATCTTGCCGGCTTCGTATTCATCAGAAAAGAAGTCATCGGAGATGTTGCCGGTGCTCTCCCGAAATATCTTGCCTATCCCATCAGCGACTTGCTGCTCAGCGCCAGTGATCAGTGTCCTGGCATTCAGCACTGCCGTGTTTGAGTAGAACGCTACCTCAGACCAGTGGATGTTCTGCTTTGTGCCACCACGTCCGGAGACACGGGCAGAAGCCGTTTGCACATAGAGCTGTGATCCACGCTTCCCACGCAAAAGTCCGTTGGTATCCACGTCGAGCACTTCCTTACGTGTTGCGCCAACCTTCTCAAGATACGAATCTAAGAAGAATGAAGCACGATCAAACAGGACCTTCGTCTCCTTGTCTTTGTGCGACACAATGTCAGCGTCGACAAGAGGAATGCGTCCAAGCTCGGACCAAATGAAGTCCACCATGAACATTGCGTCGATCAGTGAAGAGAACCCAGGCTGCCGGAACTTGAGATCATTCTCACGTATCCCCTGCATCTCAGGATAGTCTTTTTTGAGGAGTTCGTAGTAGTAGTTCTGGGTATCATTGAATACGAAGGGCACAACTTCACCCTTCTTGTTTTTGATTCGGAAGTACTCACTAATGATCCCTTTGTAGTTAAGGCGTTTCGCTTGCATC
>PSRA01000153.1 GCA_003175695.1 Bacteroidota bacterium
CGTCGGTGCTTCGCCGCCGCGCCACGTCTCGCCATGAAAACCAGTAACCGCCCATTGTTCCCCGTCCACAGTGACCAGCACAGGGGGAGTCGCGTTCTGACCAAAGTACGTCTCCACATCCTGCAGATTGCACGGCACTTTTCTCTTGAGGCGGCGTCCGTTGCGCTCATCCACTGACGTGAGAATGAGGTGACGCATTTTCATCTGGCGAGGAAGGTTGGCAGTGGCGCCAAGAGCCGGGAGTACTCCCGTAGCAATGCCGTCATCGATGTAGCAATAGCGAATACTCGCATTAAACACTCGGTCCGTGTCAGAGATGTACTCAAAGATAACTCGCCCGAGACCGTCATCGTAATTTTGGATAGGATTAGGCATACGTTCCCCCTGGACCTACGCAAATTAGTGTCACCTGGTTCTAACCCCGGCACTTATGCAGATACTCTCCGGTGTATCCCATGATGTACCAATCTTGACCGTCGAGGTTAGTTATCTCGAACGTTGTGCCGAGACCGACAACTACCTCATTCATGTACGCGATGATAGCGTCTTGCCCGCATGGCACCTTACGCTTGAGGCGGCGCCCACCTACTGGGTTCTTGCTCATCAAGTGGAGATACCGCATTCTGAAACGAACGGGCAGGTTAGGCGTGCCGTTGCCGACGGTCAGTTTATCTATGCCGCCTTCAGTGTAGCCCTTACGAGTGCTGGCGTAATAGACACGACCAGCGTCTGAAACATAGACAACCACCGCACGGCTAAGACCGTCGGTGAATGGTTGGGTGAATTGTGGCATAACGTTGTTACCTTGCAGCTGCAGAGGTTATCAAGAGCCATGCTACCACAACTCAAATCGTCGGCTCTATGCCGCCCAACCAGTCGGGCTCTGCCTCACCATAAACTGTTGCAATAACGGCGGGTTCAAGGTGGTATCCGATTCCTATGCACGGCACATCACGGCGAGGAACAAAGAAGCGCTGTCCGCTGTAGTTGCAAAATTGCGGTTTCGAGAAACTACCGTCAGCATACTTAAACGTAAACGTGCCGAACTTCCAGCGAGGCGGGTTACTAAAGTGAGCTGCGCCTTGGGCGACTGCTTGCGTAACGATGAACTGTAAATTGTCGTACCCAGTGTAAAAACTAGTTGTGGGAAAGTTTATGTTACCTACGTCTCGAATGCCCTCGGCTACTAGTTGGTTCACCATGCGACAAGGCGGGCAGCACTTCTGCAAGTTTGCCAGCTTGTCGACTATCAGCTGAAAGAGCGCCGCACTATTCTCACCGCCCGGTCCCACAAGGGTAGGCGCAACAACCTGCAACGGTCCTTGAGATGAGTCGCATGCATTGAACTGAATAACCATGTCTCGTACGTCCACAGCCGGTCCACCTCCGCCGCAATCCAATGTAGGGAATAAGTTTATTACCACCTTAAAAACCGGGTGGTCATCGACAACAAGGGAAAAGCCCGGCGGCGCGTTAGGGTCGCAAATAACATGAATCTCGGTGTTGGCTATCAGCCAGGGTATTAGCCTCTGCTTTATGAAGTCTAGAAGCTCTACCGCGATTGCCAGCCCTTCACCCTCTGGGAAAATCAGCGCAGCGAGCAATGCCACGATGCCGGGCGCGTTGTCCTTAATTGCTTGCCCAATCGCGCCCGCTACTGATGAGCCGAGCTGACCCTGACAGGCAGGGTCGCTTTTATCAACCGAAATCGCAAGCGGACTGGTTGGGTCACCCTGGCAAACGAGTAAGTCAGCGAGCGACACCATAGTGTCGAGTGACCCAGTAGACAGAATATCGACTATGCCCTGGGCTGTAAGCAGAGCCGTTCCGCATGGAGGTTGTGCGATGAACATCCCAGGTGGGATGAACAATTCAATTGCAGGACCGGGGTCACCATTGATGGTGCACGGGGGCATGGGGATACCTGACAGGTCCGAAGCCAGCCGCGCCCGCGCCCATGCAAGCAGCTGCGTGCATACAACAAAGCCGTTTGCTTCCCCTACAAAATTGTCCGGACAGAGCCATACGGCGTTGATACCGCCAAGCGCCGCGCTTTCTGAAATCCACTCAGGCTGAACGGTTGAGCTGTGCTGGCAGGCTGCGCACCAAAAGTCTTTTACAGACTGGTCAAGATTCGCATCACGCAATATGCGCAAAGGGTCAAAGTAGTAGAAATTTTCACCGCCGTACTCTACTACCGTCTGGGCAGGTGCCGCCACCTGAGCCAGAGCGACAGGTATCTCTGGACCGGAAATAATATCGTAGTCGCCCATCGCGCTCGCCGAACATTGTCTAGCTAGCGCGTTGTTCCAATTTCGCGCATGTTCCTAACGGTTAAATCGGGATTATCGCGCAAAAGTAACAACAGGTGTAAAACACTAAAAGCAGTGCGATTAAAAACACCCAGTCGTCGTTATCAGACTCACGCATAAGGCAATCATAAAACAAAGCGCCCCCTTCGGAGCGCTTTGCGGGCTTCGCAGGATTCGCATTAAACCTAGCTACCGGGTGGAGGGGGTGGCGCAAACGGGACAGCCTGGGACTGTGCAGGGCTGCTTTGCTGCGCTTGCTGAATCGCTTGGTTCAGCTTGTCGTTCAGATACTGGTCTACCTTCTGCATTGCAGACTGAGCCGCCGGTGCCGCCTGGCTTCTCATCAGGTGCGCTATCAGTGTCGCCACTATCAGGAGTGTTTGTAGCATCTCCATCTGATTGGGTGTCATGAGTGTGTTCCTCTTGGGTCTTTTGTTGTTGTGTTGCCGCGCCACGTACCAGCCAGATGAGCCAACTGGCGAGGGACATCACCGCCAACAGCCCAATTGTCGACGCTATAAAAATGGTCGTACGCTTCCTCATCACTGCCCCCTGCCTCTTTCCAATAGTACTCACATAAATCTACCAGGAAGCGTAGCTGCATCTGCTCATCTGCAAGAAACTCACTGATGGCGCCCAGTACAGAAGTGCCCTTCAAAGCGTGAACCACTCGCGGCACTGCCACCATTCCTATGCCCACTCGGCAGCCGAAAATAAGCTCTGCATCTCGTTTGTTTACATTCCAACGCTCAATCAGACCAGGTTGCAGCGTGTAGATACCCTCGAACTGCGCCTTCGCATAATGGTTGCGCCACGGTCCCGACTGGATTCGCAAAAGACGCATGAGGTCGCATGCGTCGTTTGGCAATAGCTCACGCATCCGGCGTATTTGGTCGCCCAGTCCGAGAGAGCCAGACTGCCAGTACGCACTGCCCAGAGACCGGCGCCAAACGAGTGCCATCAGCGCAGGAGCATCGACATACTTTGCGTCACAATCACGGATGGCGCGACGGCATTTTTGCCACAGGTCAGCTCGCATTGACGGCTGACACGAACCACATTTACTAGGGGTGTTAGTATTCATAGCAACTCCTCTGCCTGCTTATCAGGCGGCTTTCCGGTCGACGGAAGTCAAGGCGAGCACCGGATTAATCTCGCCCGTTAACTGCAACTCATACAAAGCTAGTGCAAGTGGTTTCGCACAACCGACGAACGTATCCACGGAGCAAACGAGAGCGCCATAACAGCGCTCAGCGGGCACGTAAAACGGCGCGTGGCATTTCAGCGCAGCCGCTGAGACAAGGCGGCTTAAAGCCAGCCTTGCCTCTTTCTCGCCCGCGAAATCTATGCGCACGACGACGCGCTCTTTCAGTACGGCAGCACGCAGAGGATAAGAAAGAGCAGCCCAGCGACCAGGGCGCCAGCTTGGCGCATCACCGCCCTTTGAACGGCTCTTAGACGCGTATTTAGCCATGTACCTGCCAAGGTCATGCGTACAAAGTTTCACCCCTACCCATGGTGTGGATTGTCGCGCTCTCCAATCCGTTCCGTCCGCTGCCCGAAAAAGGTCAACGCCCGTCGCATCCGACAAATCACACAAGATTTTTCGCCATTCACGGTGAACGCTTTCCCTAAATTCGCGCACCGTGACATTTTTCGGCACAGTGCAGAGATAGTGGAGGTGGGGGGCTCCCCGCCCTTGCAGCTCCCAGACGTATGTGTACCAGCCATGCAGACACCTATCACGAAGCCATGTGTTGAATATATTAACGATATGCCCGCTCTTTGCGCTCATCACTTCGTAGGCGCCGAGCGTGCCGCCCGCTATGGTCAGGGTGATGAACATAGCTTTCCCGCGCAGGTCTCTTTCAATCAGGTGCCCGCCGTCTCTTACCATGGTTGCCATGTGACGGGTGAACCTGGTCAGACGGGGAAGCCTGAATCGGCTCGGTCCGCCCGGAAAGCATTCTTGAGTTTCACGGTGTCGTTCAAGTACACGCGGACGCCCCGCGTGTAAAGTGCAGCGGTTGGCAGCCCGCACAGAAGATTTGTGAGAGATCATTCCCGTATATTGGGCTGCCAAGACTAGCCTATCATGAGCGTAAGCCCTGATGACAAGCCGCGCCCTGACCGGCTCGCCATTCGGCAACAAATGGCGAGGGTCGGGCAGCGGTGGGAGTCGCCGTAGAAGGACATTATCAGCCGAAGCATCTGCTTTCAACCGTGAACGAGCTGACCAAGCAGCCACACTTTCAGGTGTAAAGTCACCGAGCCGCCAGTTTGCCGAGCGATAGACGCCCGGCTCAATAGCTTCGTAACATGCGGGTAAAGCGGTTGCCACGCGATACTCTCTGGTCCTGGATCCAGAATCCTACTCCGATCGCCGAGCGGATACCGTTGTCATGTGGTCAAATGATGGTGAACACCTTCTAACCGGTTTTTAGGAGAATCAGCATGTCATTCGTCGGATTCACACCCGTTGTTAAAAATTTCACACTGCGCGCAGCCGCAGCTCAAGACCTCACGTGGAACTTCACGGACTCAGCTGGGCAGCCGGTTGACGCGCACGCCTATTCGAGCCTGACGTTTTATTGGATAACCAAAATCAACGGCGTCGAATTTCCGCTTCAGGCTTCTGACCTCATAAGTCAGTCCACGCCGACATTTTCGACGCCAGCTACAAAGTTTCACCTTACAGCGGCTCAAGCAGAGACATTGCGGAGCGCTCTGCAAACCGGCTCAGTACCGTACGAGCTGTACGCCGTTCACTCAGGCGGAGATGACCCGGAATTGATTGCGTCCGGTCAAGCCACCATTGACGCCACTCTGGCGAACACTGGCATATAATCCGAACGCGAGCGTTTCAGTTAGCTCAAGTGCGACACGCCTATAACAGTGTCAGTGCTTGTCGCGCCTATGCGCTAGAAGCCCTAGCAGCGCCAGCATGCACGCGCCACAAAAGACTGTAAGCACGACACCAGCGAACAATATGAGCGCGAGCATAGTAAAAAGTGATGCGTGCTCGAGCATAATCACGGCGCAGGGGTGAAGTCGTTAGGCTGCATCAAGGTTAGGCTGCCAGAGGCGAGTGTCTGCACATCATCTCCGTTTGTCTCGTTCCCTTGAACGGCATAAGAGTAACTGCCGGATGGCAACGCGTTAAGACTGGTCATCATGGCATTTGTTACAGAAAATGTGTTGACACTACTGGCAAAGACGTCAGTACCAGTTAAGTCGAGTGTACCGAGATGACAATTTTCTCCGTTCACGAGAGCGTAAACCGACATGACCAGCCCGTACCATCCAGACACATCGAGCGCGCCGGCGGCACTGTTGAGAAACTTGAACGGTAGTATCTGCGCGACACCTTTCCACAGTGTCACTGCCTGATTAATCGGAGTGAGCGGTACAAAAGCCATGCACTACCTATGGTGCTTGCCCAGGGTCTACGTCGGTGCTTCGCCGCCGCGCCACGTCTCGCCA
>PSRA01000196.1 GCA_003175695.1 Bacteroidota bacterium
TCCTGGGCATGCAAACTTCTGCCGCTTGTTTGTATATGGTACTTCAACATCTGGCTACGCTTGTTAGCCTTGTATTTGTATTTCATCGCTTTCGCCCAAATTCTTCTGGCCACCCGGCCAATCACACTGTATTCTGCATCCATGCCATTGCTGAAGAAAAAAGACAAATTGGGAGCGAATTCATCTATCTGCATGCCGCGACTCAAATAATATTCCACATAGGTAAATCCATTCGAGAGTGTAAATGCCAATTGAGTGATCGGGTTAGCGCCCGCTTCAGCAATATGATAGCCGCTGATTGAAACGCTGTAAAAATTCTTCACTTGCTGCTGAATAAAATATTCCTGGACATCCCCCATCAGTTTTAATGCGAATTCAGTGGAGAAAATGCACGTGTTTTGCGCCTGGTCTTCTTTTAAGATATCCGCCTGGACAGTTCCTCGGACTGATCTTAGCGCCTCCTGCTTAACCTTCTCATAGTTGCCCTTATTCAAAACAGCATCCCCAGAAACTCCGAGTAACCGAAGACCCAGACCATTGTGACCCGGAGGTAGCGTTTTGTTCTCGTCCGCGTGGAAATAAGTGGGTCTGGGAAAACCTGAGTAGATATTTTGAATGTCTTTTTCTACTGCGGGCCATTTTCCTTCCTGGTCAATGAATTTTTCGCATTGCTGATCAATAGCTGCATCCAGAAAGAAAGCGAGAATGATGGGAGCGGGGCCGTTGATCGTCATGCTGACTGAAGTCTTCGGATCGCAGAGATCGAATCCGCTATATAATTTTTTTGCGTCATCTATTGTTGCAATGCTGACGCCACTATTACCTACTTTCCCAAAAATATCAGGACGCACATTCGGATCCTCACCATATAGAGTGACAGAATCGAAAGCGGTACTCAATCTCTTATATGACTGGTCTTGCGACACATAATGAAACCTCTTGTTTGTTCTTTCCGGGCCGCCCTCGCCGGCAAACATGCGGGTAGGATCTTCTCCTTCTCTCTTTAATGGAAATACGCCGGAAGTAAAAGGAAACAGGCCCGGTGCATTTTCCTGCGCCTGCCATCTAAGGAGATCCCCCCAGTCGCGGTATTTAGGCAGAACGACCTTGGGTATCCTGGTGCCAGACAGACTTGTATTGAACATAGGCTGCCGGATAACCGAATCGCGAACTTTGTATTCATAAAAATTTGCTTCATAGGCCTTTATTTTGTCGGGCCATTTTTGAATCAGCTTCCTGCTCACCGGGGTCAATTGCTGATCATAGAATTCAATTTGTTTCAGGATTGCCTCGGCCGCCGGGCCGTTCGGATCAATCTTACTTACTTCTGCGAGTGCACCATGAAGGCGAAATAAAGTAGAAGCAATGTCTGATTGTTCGCTGACGAGTTTATCATATTCCGCAATGCTGGCGGTGATCTCACTGAGATACCTCACCCGTGAAGGTGGAATGATGGCCGCTTCTTTATGTTCTGTATCAGGCTGAATTAGTTTTCTATCCTGACTCAATGACGCATTCAGCTTCTTGTCGACGGTTTCAATCAGCAGCTCAAAGAGTTGATTGATGCCGGAATCATTGAATTGAGAAGCGATGGTTCCAATAATTGGCAACGCTTCATTTTTTTCAGACCAGAGTCCATGATTTCTTTTGTACTGTTTTCTTACATCCTGTAATGCATCAAGGGCTCCGGCCTTGTCGAATTTGTTAATGGCAATGAGGTCGGCATAGTCCAGCATGTTTATTTTCTCCAATTGGCTGGCTGCACCATATTCCGGCGTCATCACGTATAGACTCAGATCGCAATAGTTGAGAATCGAGGCATCACTCTGACCTACACCCGCAGATTCCAAAAGGATGAAATCGTATCCTGCTTGCTGGCAGATCTCGAGCGCTTCCTCAACATGACTGCTGAGTGCCACATCACTTTCTCTCGTGGCAAGCGAGCGCATGTAAACGTTAGGAGAATAAATACTATTCATCCGGATGCGGTCACCTAACAAAGCGCCACCCGTTTTCTTTTTGGATGGATCTACCGAAATAACCGCTATTGTTTTTTCAGGGAAGTTATTCAGGAATCTTCTCAATATTTCGTCTGTAACACTACTCTTTCCAGCACCGCCCGTACCGGTAATGCCGAGGATAATATGGTTTTTGTTTCTGCCTCTTTCTTTGTTTGGTTTTTCTGAAGTGACACTGGTATTGGAAGTAGTGTCAGATTCTTTGCTGATTTTATGATTTTCTTTTTTCACCCGCAACGGTGGAATTAATCTCTCCCGGGTTGAAAAATCTGTGTCTCCCGGAACGCCGGCCTCGGCTAACGTGATGGCGCGCGCGATTCGCCGGATATCTTTTTTTTCTCCTAACGGTAAGGCACCATTCCATTGCCTGGGAGCATTCCAGTAGGCAGAAGAATCGCTGGCCTTGGTATCTTCCGTTACAGAGGGCGATGAAATTTTGCTTTTTTCCATCAGGTCTTCAATCATGCCTTCGAGTCCCATTTTTCTTCCGTCATCAGGCGAGTAGATGCGCGTGATGCCATAATTGTGTAATTCTTCTATTTCTGGTGGCAGTATAGTTCCACCACCGCCACCAAAAATCTTGATATGGCCGCATTTTGCCTCGTCGAGCAGGTCTTTCATGTATTTGAAAAATTCTACATGACCGCCCTGGTAGGAGGTAATAGCGATGGCATGAACGTCTTCTTCGATGGCAGTTTCTACGATTTCGTGCACGCTTCGGTTATGACCCAGGTGGATGACTTCGGCACCTTTTTGCTGCATGATGCGACGCATGATATTGATCGCCGCATCATGACCATCGAATAAGGCTGCTGCCGTTACAATCCGGATCTTATTATCGGAATTTGAGCTCATATGTCCGGGCCATTTGGCGATATCAAATTTAGCTTAAAAAACTAATGAGTGTTAGTTTTTCTGCAGGGCAACTATATACGGGTTGGGACTAGATCAAAAATCATTGATTTCAAAATGTGCTAATCTTTTTCTCTTAATTTCTTCACACAATATACCAAAAGAGTGAGAGTCGCCAGCAATATTCCCAAAGGCGTTCGATCAACCATTAAAAGTGGGGAAAATATCATTTTTTTCTCTTTCTTTTTTGGAGGGGTGTAGTTAGTGGATACTTATCCAATCGCTCGCAAATTCTTGTCGCCTGACAGCGATCATGCCATCTATGAAATAATTCATTCAAAATTTCATAAAAGCACCAAAGGGAAAGTTGATGGATTAGGCTTAAAAATATTTCCTAAAAACGGTGAAGCCGCATTTTGTTGCGGCTTCCCACCAGTGAGCCTACGGCATAACATGGTTAATTATTTGATCAAAATTATACTAAAAAGATTAGTACAAAGGAAATAAATTTTGTAGTTTATTTTTAAAATCAGTACTAATAAATGATTCTTGCGCAAATAACAAAAACTAATACTACCTTTAGATTACTACGGACTCTCTAATCTAGGGATCACTTCAATCAAAATCGCTGACTAGCAGGACCAGCAAAATTGTAACTCTCTCCATTTTATAGCCTTTAGGATTTCCTTAATAAGATTTAATTACCACTTAATTACTTTGGCATGCAAAATGAGAATGGTATGCGTGATGAACATTCAATTAGGTCCGAATTGTCAAGAGAAGAAAACAACTTCAGAAACGGAATAAAGAATGGCTTGGAATTTAAAGTCATCAAAGCTATTAGACAGAAAATTATAATGCTTCTTAAAGAGTTAGAAGAACTGTCAGAAATGAAGAAAACGAATAAATAAGATATTAGCCCTTTTGCTTGTGGATGAAATCAGCGTGGATACAATTTATGGTCTTTATCAAGCCACACATCGTAGAATGTGTTAACTATAAAAAAACCATGCATTTTTCCATACTCATTTGCGGTTAGTGATAATTGATAGGTGTTTCCACAATCTCATCTTCTCTTTGGAATCCAAAACCATTCTCGCTTGTTTCTGCCCATTTAATCGGATGTGCCCTAATTGCACTGCTTCTGCTTGAGTAAATTTCAGAGACTTTAAATGTGCAATACGACTTTAAACTTTCTTGGAGATCGTGGTAATATGCAATAGGCTGATCATGGTAACAAATAAATTTGTCGTGACCGTCGGCGAGGTATTTAAAGGAAAAATTAATTAGTTCAGAAGCAGATTTTTCAACCAATTTTTTGGCTTCAGAAATTGGCAAATTCTTATCTATGACTTTCCTGAAGAAGAAAAATAAAAAAGGGCAATACGCCCTTTAAATTTGTTATCCGGAAATAACGGCATCAATGTATGTACCGTGTACCTGTGAAAATCTTATCCTCATTTGATAATACTTCGCAAGGTTTTCCTTTTGTAAACGTACGAAATATAATAAATTTGTAGCCATGGCAAAAGCCAGCAAACCAAAGAAGAAACGGGCATCCAAATACGATGAAAAAGTAGCTATCAATGGCAGTTTTGAAGATGTTATAAAAGTCTCCACTTATTATACTCCTCCAAAGAAAGAAAAGAAAAACAAAAAATGAATTTTGCCGACATAATTGTCACTTCTATTCCACTCGAAAATATATGGACTGAAAAAGGGCAATTGTCGGCGACCAGAACTTCATATCTGCAAAGTGAGGATATAAAGAATCTTCTAAGATCAGAGACTATTCAATTTGTGGTTGCTGACGTTGGGCATCTTTTGAAATGGGTAGCTATCAAAGATAGCTTTGAATTCTGGAAAAACGAGATTCAGTCCCATCTGGCAGATAATCTGGACAAAATAGATGTTGATTTTTTCCCAAACAATTACGCCTACATTGCAAGTAGATGGGTCTCTGAGTTAGACCCAATAATTATACTTTTAGAAAGATTACATTAAATCAGGATTTGTCCCAACTCGTATATAGTTGCCTTCTGCAGGAGGTTGAACCAAAACTCTTCTTTGTGTGCACTCTCCCTGTTGCCGTTCTTTATAACTTCAAACGCTAAGTTTGTGGCACAACGAAGTTGTAATTTCTACATGCGGATTCCTTCTTTTTACGTTTCGATACGATTGATTTCTCAAAATATCCTAAGTTTATTCCCAAATGATCATTCATGAAATTGTTCCGACACGGGGTTAGTGGCAAAGAAAAACCTGGAATATGCCTGGCCAATGGTGACCACATCGATATCTCAGCATTTGGGGAAGATTTTGACGAAGCCTTTTTTGAATCTGATGGACTTAATCGCTTGTCCAAATGGTGTGAGGATCACTTAAAAGATTGTCCCAAAATAGAGTCGGTTAACAGATTTGGGCAGGCCATTAAGCGGCCTTCCAAGATAATTTGTATCGGTTTGAATTACTCGGATCACGCGATAGAAACAAAAGCCACTGTTCCTCCCGAACCGGTTTTATTTTTTAAATCCACCACGGCCTTGTGCGGACCCAATGACCCTGTAGTTATTCCAAAGACCAGCCAAAAAACAGACTGGGAAGTGGAGTTGGCGGTAGTGATCAGCAAAAAAGCTTCTTATGTGGAAGAAAGGGACTCAATGGAACATGTTGCAGGATTCGTTCTGCACAATGATTATAGTGAACGCGCATTTCAAATTGA
>PSRA01000230.1 GCA_003175695.1 Bacteroidota bacterium
CCCCCACAAAAGGCAACAGAGTTTGCGGGCTATGGCGATGTCTCTGGCTCTGGTATTGGTTTCACGCCAGTTGGAGATGCCGTCATCGACCGACATGGCTCCGCGTTCTATAGTGCCTCAGTTCCAGCCGGTTCTACGACCGACTACGCGATCCACAACGATCTGAATAACAGCACCCGCATTGTTTATGAGCATGGCAAGATTACGTCCTTCTCAGACAATGGTGCGATCGCAATCTTCACAGCAGACTTCGCCAAGGCCTTCGGATCATACTCTGAATTACCGGGCGGAGCCCGTCTGAATAGTGGCACTTCGCAAGTCGGTTTCATTAGAGGTATTACACCTTCAAGATGCACCATCGTCATATGGGATCAGTTCCTAACTGGTGCTTTGACAATAGATAAGTGTTGGCGCAACTTCTGGTTTCGAGGAAAACCCTCTGGATTTACATCCGAGACGGTATTGCAAGGCGCAAGCAATGCGGGTGTCATGGCCTGGGGCGGCGATACAATATTCTTCGAAACAGGCGGTCTTCGTTGTACTGTCCAAATCTGTTCTATCTTTGATCAGATCTATGGCCTAGGCGGCTTTGTGGGAACGCTGCCAAGTCCGGCGACACAGTTCACAAGCTTTGCAGATGGATATGAGACGGGCGGCGCAAATATGGATTATGCGTCCAACTGTCAGAACCCCACAGATATTCGGGTCCTAGACTCGGCTTCCTTCATAAGTCATGGTTGGCGTTCCCATTTCTCGTCGTCATATTCTACAAATGGCCACGAGATGATCTATGTCATCACAGTGGATGTTGCAGGCCAACCTGCGCCTATCTACAATAGGACATCGGCTCTAGCTCTCTTTGGGACACCACCGCCCCTGGGCGATATCGGGCGCCCCGTCGAGTCGATCTACCGAACTGATCCTTTCCCAAGGATCCAGCCTAAGCAGGAAACTGTGTTCAACCAGGGAACTACGCCCGCCTCGATCCCCGTGGTGATCAGCCCCTTTTGTTCCAGCTACCCAATGGAGTAGTCCGTGGTTACTCTCTCCGTCATCAATCATAGCCTTCTTGAGAACTCTACCTTTGCTCAAATGGTCGCTTCCGTCCAGGCGCAAGTAGATGGAGAATTCCAGAATGTCTGGGGAATCAGAGCCGAGCTTAGACCTGTCGTATGGTCATCCGCTATGCCTACAATTCAAGGTTGGAGGGTTATTGTTGCAAATAACTCTGACCAAGCCGGAGACCTGGGGTATCATGATGAAACTGGAGTTCTTCCAACCGGCTACGTATTCGTGGAAGATGCTATTAAATATGGAGTTACCCCTTCCGTAACCCTGTCGCATGAAGTCCTCGAGATGCTTATCGATCCCTGGATCAATGCAACAGCCATTATGCCTGATGGATCTGTTTGCTCCTATGAGGTGTGCGATGCAGTTGAAGATGACCGATGGTCCTATGTTGTTGGAGACCACCTCCCTGTATCCAACTTTGTTACTCCCGCTTGGTTCACGCCTCATAGCCCCGGGCCTTGGGACTTTAAACAAGTCCTTCGTCAGCCCTTCCAGTTGGCACGTGGCGGCTACATTGCTGTCTTTAAGAATGGTCACTGGTCCCAGCGATTCGACTCCGAGTCCTTCGACACAAAGCAGCAGGCGGCTCGGATCGAAAAGGGGAGATTTTCCCGCCTCTACAGGAGAACAATGCGATGAAGCGACGTGATCTTCTACTGGCCTCCACCGCCCTAGTGGCAGGCTGTGCCACACTATCGTCCCCCGGTGGGACGCCCACTGTGACGCAGGTTCAGAAGGATGCGACCCTCCTGAACAGTATTGTCAACCAGCTTCTGCCTCTGATCCCTCAGACCCTTGTATCGGCTGACACTATTCAGAAGATCCAGGGTATGTTGAATGCAGCAGCGAATGATGCCGTCGCACTGATGCAGGGCGCAACCTCTGGCAACACCGCTCTAGACATCTTCAACACAATGTCTACTGTGTTGCAGATAGTCTCGCCTTTCTTCCCACCGGCGGGCGGCGTCCTGACGGCAATCAACCTCGTCATAGCTCTGGCTCGAGGCGTAGCTTCCTTTCTAGGGGCAGCTCCTCCAGCACCAGCTCATGGCGCCGTTCTGAGCCCCGATGTGGCTCGTGAGATGCTCCAGCACATGCAGGCAGTCGGTGTCAGAACTTAAGATCCCCGATAAGGCAACGGCCAAGGAACTTCTTGTTCTACGTGAGGAGCTCCTTGGTCGGCGCTTGAAGGATCCGCTGCGCAACTTCGTGCCCCATGCCAAACAAAGGGCATTCATAGATGCAACCCTTGAAGATAATTCGGGCGAAACCTGGTTTATCGCAGCTAACCGATCTGGTAAATCAGATGCTGGCGCTTATATCGGAGCATCCCTCGCCCGATTTGGAAATCAAGGAGCTCGGTACGTCGGCGCCGCTGGATCTCGAGTACAAGTACGCGATACGGCTACGTCAGGGTGGGTTGTGGCTCTTGACTTTCCGTCCAGCCGAGACATCATTCAGCCCAAGTATTTTAACAATAACTTCGTTCCTCCAAACGCCACACACGAGCCCTTCATCCCCGATAGAGAAGTCGAAGAGTGGCGTGTTGGAGACCAAATTCTCAAGCTGAAGAACGGCTCGATTATTGGTTTCAAGTCATGCGAGTCGGGCGGAGGGAAGTTCCAAGGCGCAGGCAAGGAGTGGATTCACTTCGATGAAGAGCCTCCTGTCAATATCTACGAAGAGTGTTCCATACGAATTGAGGGTAATGTTAAACTCAGAATATTTGGAACTTGCACTATTCTGCCTCCCGAGGGGCAGGCCGGAGGCGTTAGTTGGTTATTCGAGAAGAAGATTGAACCCTGGCGGCGTGGAGAGGGCTCCGGAGTACGGATTTTCGGCGCTTCTATTTACGACAATCCCCATGTACTTAAGAGTGAACTTGAGCGATTGGAAGGCATCTATCCCGAAGGGTCTATCGCCCGACGAATTAGACTCAACGGTGAACTTCTTCCTGGACTCAGCGGAGCACGAGCTTATCCAGCTTACAATGGAGTCCTTAACATCCGTAAAGGCTTGGAGATTGACCCTCGACGACCGCTCTGCTGGGCGCTTGACTTCAATGTTGAACCAATGTGTAGCCTCATTGGTCAGAAGTTTGGAGCAGAATATCGTGTCTTCAAAGAGCTAGTTATAGATGAGGGCTCAGTCAGTGATATGTGTCAGTATTTCTACGACTACATACCGCATCACTTGTCAGAAGTGTGGGTATACGGCGACGCTACTTCAAAGCGACGGAGTGGACAAACTGGTCAATCTGATTATACAATTATCCAAAACGAAATGCGTGCCTATGGGTGCCCAATTAGAATTCGAGTTCCAGAGTCCAACCCCCACGTCCCTGATCGTATCAATGCAGTTAATGTTGCGCTTAACTCTCGAGGAACTGTCAACCTCCTCATTGACCCAGGCTGTCGAGAGCTTATCTCAGATTTGGAGCAAGTACTCAGAGACGGCCGAGGCGGTATTAAAAAGACGAGCAACAAGAAGGACCCATACTTCAGACGAACCCACACATCAGATGCACTTGGATACTGGATATCCTATGAAAGTCCTGTTAGACTTTTAACCCTTCCTCAGGCAAAAGTAAGTGTACATATTCCCACGCCTTCATATGGCAATTAGGAAATGGTGGGGAAGATTGACGCAGAAGAAAGAGCGCGTAAACTTGCCATCCTCAACAAAGATGTCAGGTTGTGCAACTTCTGCTCATATCCACTACTCAATCCGACGGAGAAGATGATTGGCCTGCACACGTGGTGCTTGGCAGATTCTAAGCGGAAGTTGAAAACGGCGGTTCAAGGACCGAGATATGGCAAAGTCGACGAGTAGGATGAATGGCGCCCGGGCGTCTGCCTCGAGCAGGAATGACGCTCCGCACGGGCAGGCTATGTCACCTACTGTGGATAGTCCTGGCTATCTATATGGGCCGGGCGAAGACGTGCCTGTCGATGACAACGATGATTTGATGGTCGTTCAGGCGATCAGGCAGTTCTGGACCGAGGCCGAAACAGCTCGTAAGACCAGGATCAAGCAGAATACGGTCAACTGGTATGCCTACATGGGCCAGCAGGACTGGTCTGGCAAGGTCAAGGGGCAGTCTCGAGAGTATATTCCGAAGACATCTATTGCGGTAGAGCAGGTTGCTGCTTTTATCCATAAGGCGCTGGTAGCCTTTGGCGACTGGTTCCAGGTTGTTATACCTGACCCGATCAAGGACAAGGTGCCCCTGACGGGCGGACAGATTTCGGACATTCTGAAGTTCTATATCAACCATCTTCCCGATGGAGAGAACAACACTACGACATTCGACATCCGCCTTTCAGATGCCATCAAGGTCGGTCTTCTGCAGAGCCTTATGATCTTCAAGGTGCATGGCATTTCGAAGCTCGAGCGCCGCCATCACATGGAGGAAGGTGATGTCTCGATTTCACCTATCACTAATCGAGTCACCAAGGGTCCTCCCCATCTATCTGTGGAAGAGCGGGAAAGATGGCATCTCCAAATTGACCTTATTCGAGGAGAAGACTATTATCCTGATCCAAGTGGGGAGGGTCTGTATGAGATTCACAAGGTAGAAAGAGACCTTCATAAAATCATTGAACTTGCCGAACAAGGTATTTATGACAAGGAAGCGGTGGATCAGTTGGTGAATAGCTATGAGCGAGAAGCCCAAGAGCGACGTAAGGACAGCGATCGTGGTCAGGAACGTGCAACTCCTCCGTCCTTCCGAAAGAAGGTCGTCCTCATGGAGTTCTGGGGCACACTACTCAATGCAGAAGGGCGAGTGGCTCATAAAAATTGTGTGGCTACTGTTGCCAATAACTTGTATCTCATCAGGAAGCCTGAGCCGAATCCTTTTTGGCACGGCGAAAGTCCATTCGTCGTTTGTCCGCTCACACGCGTACCGTTCTCCGTCTGGCATAAAGCAGTGTACGATGGTGCTTCGGGCCTTAATTTTGCTCTGAATGAATTGTTTAACCTGATTATTGATGGTGGCATCTCGGCGGTTTGGGGTATCAAGGAGATCACACCAGAATGGCTTGAGAACCCCGAGGAGGTCTCGGGCGGTATCGCCCAGGGCGCCACGATTGCCGTTAAGGCTGAGAAGCCAGCCAACGAGCCGGCTCTTCGAGTTTCTCAGACTGGCAACGTTCCACAGGATGCGATGGCCGTCTATGAAGCCATCAATAGGGAGTTCAACCTTGCCTCATTTACGAATGATCTTCGTCTTGGCCAGATGCCTTCGAAGAATGTCAAGGCAACTGAGGTCATGCAGGGGCAGCAAGGAAATTCAGATATCATTGATGCCGTGGCTTCTTTGGTAGAACAGCAGTGCATTGAGAAGATCCTTAGGAAATCATGGCTCTGTATTTTGCAAGACGCAGACCAGCTTCTATCAGAAGATCTTGTAAGTGCCATCGGTGCAATGTCGGCTGTCACGTTCAGAAAAATGACTCCAGAGCAGAGATTCGCCGCTTTTGCACCCTATTCAAGCATCAAGGTAAATGGACTGACGGCGGTCCTGCAAAAGATGCAGGGCTTCCAGAAGTTCGCGGCTCTGATGCAGATTGTGATGAATAATCCTCTGTTGCTGCAAGCCTTCATGAAGAAGTTCAGTGGTGACAAGGCAGTTGAGTTTCTTATGCGCTGCCTCAATATCAATCCTGAAGATATTGAAATGTCCTCTGAAGAGCAGGCACAGGCTGAACAGACAATGCAGAGGACGCAGCAAGCGTCTAATCTCATCAACGGCCCGGGCCCGGGTGGTCCACAGGGAAATGCCCCTGGTCGAGTTGGGGGTGGGCAGGCAACTGGTAAGGTATCCAACACGGGGAATGCTGGCCCCCAGGTGCCTTCTGAAATCAACCAGCTTACAGGTCCAACAACTGGAATGGCAGGTAACGCATGAGTATTACGAAGCCGACCGGGCGTGGTCTCGGTCTTCAGGGCAAGGGTCATGGAGGGGCTGGCGCCCATCACGGGGTGCATGGACATAGCGTGGCGCATCCGCCCAACGAATCTGGCGGTGTGGAGCATCATGTCGAAGTCCCAGCGGGCGGAGCCCCTGGCCTTCATGACTCGTATCACACTCCGTCGCATCGCCCCGCTTCTGCTGACCATCATAGCGAGATGCATGCCCATAGCGTGGCATCGGCAGAAGAGTTCAATACCGGCCATCGGCGTATGCCCACGCCCGATAGGTCGGGCGTTTTGAATGCAGATGCTCAGGCATCTGACTTCGGTTCGCAGCGCCCTGAGCTGACTGACAGCGGCGGACTACGCAATCGCCTCCGCGAGCCGGATCGCGGTAATGTAGGCTCGCACGGTATGCATCGAGAGCATAACGTAGCGGGAGATCCTGGGGCAGTCAACTCGCCCTATGATACCTCGACAGGTGGGGGCGGAACGCACTCTGAAGCTTCGAATAGGCAGATGGGTCGAGCCCGTGTCAAAGGGAAGTAAGACACTCGAACGGGGCCACAAGAGTAAGGCGATCGTTCATAAGATGTTTAGCGAAGTCTACGACCAAGTTCCCCGTAACGTCGTGAAGACTGGAAAGAAGGGGAAGGCTAAGCGGAAGATGATGACTGCGATCGCCTTATCTAAGGCAAGGAGGGCGGGAGCCCGCGTCTAATCAATGATCGCAGGAATTGTTCTAGCACTAGCTACTTATGGACAGGCCTGTGTTGGCGTACCGAAAGATGATCTTGCTGAACTCCAAGCCAAAGGCTACGAACCCACGTTGCTCCTTGGCGATGTTTTCAACAATGGTCACGTTCTTCTCGTCAAACCAGATGGCTCTTGGATCGAGTACGTCATGCTCGCATCAGGTCAGGGTTGCATCTGGGCTCTTGGACAGCATATGGGAATCTTAGAGAAGGGCAATGGGAAGGGAGCTTGATCGTAAGACGATCGAATTGGTGGAGTGGTACCACTATAACAAGGACCGCATTCCACCTGCCGAATTGAAGAAGCGGTGTGATTTTTATGAAAAGACGATCGACATCATCCTCGAGCGTCTAATCATCATCTGTGAGGACTTCCGCAAGGCAGAAAATCGCCCCGCTTCTTCGCATTTATATCTTCCGAATGGAATGTTAGTGAATGGTGATCTGAAAAAGTTTGGGTGAGGCAAATGAAGGGATCTTCAATCGTTCATCTGTTGCGACAAGAGCTAGCAGGGCATACCGCAGATACTGAGGGTGACATAATCGACAAAGCAGTCGGCCAGTTTTACGGTGGGAAATTAACGCCGGTTGAGGCTTATGCTGTTATTGCTCAGATTTCTGGTATGCGCAAACTTATTTCTCGAATGGACAGGACTATTCGAGATAGTGGAAATGACCCAGAATTCTCAGCTTCGGAGGTAGGATATCAAGATGGCCAGGCGCCCGAGACAGACCCAATCTGAACAGGTCGAAACAGATGAAAACGACCAGGCGTTTGCAGCGGTGGCATCTGCATCGGCAGGAGTCGTCGAGGCTAGCGTTGAAGACGGCCCTGCGAGGACTGAAGAGGAAGCAATTGCTTTCGCTCCTGGTGCACGTACTTCTTCAACCACAGCCCGTCAGCAACACGATACACGTCCGACGGTCAAAATCATTAGACTGAATGGGCGTGAGGTCGAACTGCCGATCGACATTGCAGAGGAAATCGAGCAGCGTGAGTCTCGATTTCAAGAAGATCTCGAGGCGGCTCGCCGTCAGCAGCCACAACAGACCTATGTTGCTCCAACACCTCAAAAGAATGAAGAGATTGATCCATTCAACGACGAGAAATTGATGACGGAGCTTTTCACCAAGCCTGGTGAGACGCTCAAGAAGATCGTCACTCACGCCACTGACAAGGTTCGTCAGGAACTGACGGGCCAATATACCCAGGAGCAGAATCGCAAGACCTTCTGGGAGCAGTTCTATCGAGAGAACAAAGATCTTGTGGGCTTTGAGGATCTCGTGACCGGCGTTGCTAGCAGCCATCAGGCAGAGCTCAATCCTCTGACCTTTGAACAGGCTCGCAAGCGGATCGCGGGATATGCCAAGGCTCAGATCGAGAATATCGTCAGGTCTCGCACACCGAGAGAGGACGATACAAGAGGCGGCGAGTTACAGCCTCGCCGTCGCACTACCGTAGAAGGCTCATCCACTCCTGCCGAGAAACCTGCTCGTACGGCTGTACAGGAAGAGAAACCAGGGTCCATTTCCTCGTATCTGCGGGAAAGACGTCGCCAGCGCAATGAAGCGCGGACGCGCCCCCCGGCAACTCAGTAGGAGCTTTAGATGGCGCAATTCCAGTGGCAGTTTGACGCGCCGACTGGCACCTTCAAGCAGCACGCTCTTTCCAGGCGGCTGTACGAAGCGGCTGTCCAGCGGTCCGTCTTTATGGACCATGTGCGCCCAGTCGAAGGCTTCGGCAAAAGACAGGGTGAAAACGTCACTCTGACTCGCATCAGCAACATTGCCGAGCCTACGTCGGGCAACCTGGTTGAGGGTGAGCGCATCCCTGAGGACGTGTTCACCGTCTCTACGACCTCGATCACCGTGGTCGAGATCGGCCGAGCTATCCCGTTCACCAGCTTCGCTCAGGACCTGTCCTTCTTCGACATCGAAAATCCTATTCAGAACAAGATGGTCGATCAGATGCGTCTTGTCCTGGATACGATGGCGGCGAAGGCGTTCAAGGCCGGTCAGATCAAGTACACAATCACTAGCTTCGGTTCGGAGACCGTTACGACCAATGGCACTCCGGGCGCCCAGGCCAGTGACAACATGAATGTGTATCACTGTGAAGAAATCCGGGACTATCTTTTCGACACGTTGGCTTGTCCGCCCGCCGAAGGAGAGGACTATATCGGCATCTTCCGTACTCTCGGCCTTCGGGGCATCAAGCGTGATCCTTCCTGGGAGACGTGGCACAAGTATACGGACCCCCAGGCTAAGTATAACGCTGAGGTTGGGCGAATCGAGAATATCCGGTTCGTGGAAACGAACCATGCCAACGCGCTGGGAAAGATCGGCGCTAGCTCGGTCTGCGGCGAGGGTGTGGTTTTCGGAGCGGACGCCGTGGCAATGGCGGAGGTTCTGACTCCCGAGATGCGCGCCGGTATCCCGCAGGACTTCGGACGTTCCAAGTCTGTGGCATGGTACGGCATTCTTCAGTTCGGAGTGATCTGGACCACGGCCAACCTTGGCGAAGCACGCATCGTGCATGTGGCCAGCACGTAGGAGAATGCCATGTATGACAATATGAGATGGGATGAGATCATCTACGGCGCAACCAGCGCCGGCGGTGTTTTCACTGGTACGGGTGACATCGCCTGGTTCCCGCCCGGCATGTTCCCGCTCCGGCTGCGTAGGATCTCAGTGATCATCAGCACAGCGCTGACGGTTACTTCTTCGATCCTCTCATTCGACTATCAGCCAACATCTGGTTCGGCCACTGGCCGAGTCACGGCCTATGCTGGTACGATGACAATCACCACCGCGTTAGGTGCTCAGGGCAAGATCATGACCACGCCCGAGCTCAATCTCGATCTGACGCCTGGTGGTCGTCTTATCGTTAACCAGACCCAGGCCAGCACGGCTGGTGCAGGAGCTATCGTCGTGAGTGTTGAGGGGCGCTTCGAGTTCCCTGGTAACAACACCAATATGACGATCCTGTCGGCGTAGGAGGTAGCATGACCGCTATCGCAGCAGCCAACGTTACGGTTACGACCGTTCAGAGTGCGCCCTCGGCAAGAGGCGGTCAGCGTATGTTTGAGGAGTCGCGGAAGAACAACCTCGTCAAGATCGTGTTTGGCGATGGTTCTCTTACGTATCCCACCGGAGGTATTCCGATGCCTGCCATCGGTAACTTCGGTATGAGGCGATTCCTCGAATATATCTCGATCCTCTCTGACAACCTCGACGCGTTCATCTACAAGTGGGATTTTCCGAACCAGAAGATTCGGATTTACTATCCCACTCAGCAGACTGGTGGTGCAGGCAATAGAGCGGGCGTCGAGTTTGGCGTCTCCGATGTGCCTGCGCTGAATACAACCCTATATGCGGAGGCAGTCGGGTGGTAGGAAAGCTGAACCTTCGGGGCGTTCACGCTTACGAGAAGGTCCCAGGTGCTGCTGGTATGGTTCGCCTTACTGGCACACATCACTATGTACGCGTCGTCAACGAAGGCTGTCCCCCTCTTTATATCCAGGATGGAGTTATCTATCCAGAAGACGGGCCTGCCATCGACGTAGAGGACGCCCCGGACTGGTTCTGGCAGCAAGTGTCTCTGTTGACAGCGGAGGCACTTGCTGCCGTCGGCTTCTCTATTCCCGACGATCGAAAAGTGGTCGTCCCCCCGAGGGACGATACTAGAGGCGCCCGCCCCAGGGCTCGGAGACAATAGATGCCCGTTACCACCAAGGCTGGTAGTGCTGTTATGAAGGGGGTCCATAAGACCGTCTGGACCAACATGCCCAACGGCAATACTGGCGATCCCCAGAGTGCCCCGACCTTCAACGATAAGTCGGTCCACGTTACGGGCACCTTTGGGGCTGGTGGTTCTATTACGATCGAAGGATCGAATGACGGTGTGAATTGGTTGGCTCTCCATGATCCCACCAACGCAGCTATCACCTTGACAGCGGCAGGTATGCGAGAGATCTTGGAGAACCCTTTGTGGATTAGACCAAACGTAACAGCGGGAGATGGCACAACTTCCTTGACCATCACCCTCATCCAGCGAGGCGCCCGTGTCTGATATGTCTCTCGTAGAGGCTATCAACAGCCTCTCGGTTATGAAGAGCACCTTTGCTTCGCTCGAGAAGCTCGAGGCCATCCTGAAGCTGGCCAATGGGCTGGACACCTATGTCCATGAACAGGAGCTCTTGAAGCATAATCTCGAGGTGGCTGTCTCGACCAAGCGCGATCAGCTTGCAGAGCTTGATCGGAAACTGGCCTCTATGGAAGCCCATCTTGAAAGGCGCACAGCTGAGATTGCCGCCGAACTGAAGGGGCATCAGGACAAGGCAAATGAAAAGAAGGTCGAGCTTGATCTCGATCTTGATGAACACGCGCAGAAGCACGAAGCTGCAGTTAGTGAAGTCAATCGAACGACAAACCTTCGTGTCACAGAGTTGAACCAGCAAATCGTAGAGAAACAGGCTGAACTCAATCTTCTTGAGAAGCGTGTTTCCGAAATGAGGAGCATGGCGAAAGCCATAGCATCAGGAGAATGATGGACTGGGTCAAAAAGCGTCTTGGTGAGCACTCCACGCAGGTAGCTCTTGGCGCCGCGTGTGCAGCCGGGGCGGCATACTTCACCGGACAGATGGACTTGAACAAGCTGGCAATCGCGCTGTTCGGATGTTTCGTGACAATTGTGCTGCCAGCGAAACAGGCTTAGGAGAGTTGAATGAGCGGTCCCTTCGCACAGATCGCCAACCAGGCAACCACGGCGGCCTCGAATAAGACGGCGGGCTCGCTCATTGGTGCAGCCACGGTGGCGCCCAAGCTCTATGACTTCTCGGTATCGGCATCTGGTAGCCCTGCTGACAACGTGATCATCTACACGCTTCAGCGGTCTACCGTCGATGGAACGGGAACCACGGTGACGCCTACCTCGATCTCTCAGTCGCCGGGTATCGTGACGCCTATTGCGGCCCTCTGCACAACGAAGTCCAACTACACCGCCGAGCCCACCTACACGGCTGGTGTCGTGATCTGGTCCCAGGGCATCAACCAACGGTCTGCCTTCCGATGGGTGGCAGTCCCTGGAGGCGAGGTTGTGATCCCAGCTATTGCGGCCGCAGGTCTCGGCTTCCAGGTCAAGTCTGCTGGGTACGCCGGTCAGTGTGACGTTTCTTATCACTGGCTGGAGTAGTGCGTAGGCCACAAGGATACGTCTTCTACTCAGGCCCTGAGCAAGAAGACAATCGGGAGGGAGATACCTTCCAGTGTGGCCACTGTCAGAGGATCGTGGAGGTTAAGCCCCTCTGCGATCCTGCTGACGCTGGGGGACTCTGTTTTCATTGCGCCCGACTTGTTTGTCCAATATGCGTTGCTAAAGGAACCTGCACTCCTTGGGAGAAGCAGCTCGAGAAAATGCAACGCCGTGCTGAAGCCCTGAGATCATATGGCTTTTAGAGATGCTCTCAGGCATTCCCGTAAATCAGGGAGTCGCTAGCGCCGGCACAGGAAGTCATACTCATACACTTCCTAATGCGGTCAAGCAAGGCGACGTTGTTGTAGTAGCTAGTACAGCGACTGGCTATACGGGCGTTATCACGGGTATTGTAGATCCAGCGGGGAATACATATCTAAAGATTTTAAGCGGTACTGGCGGTACAAACCCCTGTCTAGAAGTATATAGGTGTATCAGTAAAGCAGACATGGCCGCTGGGTCTGTCTTGACTATTTCCTATGCTGTTACGACTCTCCTTCACTGTACGGCAATCGTCAGTATTCCGGGCATGTCTGCCGCGCCCGATGATGTTGAGCTTATCTTCTCAAGCTCTGTTAATTCGCAGACACCCTTCCTTGGCTCAGGAACACTAAATGATACAGAAGAACTTGTTCTGGGCTTCTATACTTCACATGCCGCCTCAGGAACTGTCACGCCCAACGCTGGGTTTACTACCGCAGTTACTGGGACCTATAATAACGGCAACGAGACGCTTCAGATTGATTACCAGCGAGTCAGTTCGACCGCCTCAGTAGGATATAATCCGACAACATCTGCGGTTATTCTTTGTCGCATTGGTGTATATTCGCTGCAGGCTGCTACGCCTCAGAGAGATCTATATCCTGATGGATCGTTCCCTAGACGGGATCCATTCAGGGCGGGCAGTCAGTGGCAGTATATGCATCCAGGCATTGCTCCGACGCCTGTCTTCGTACCTATCTTTCCGCCCCCGATCTATCCAGATCGTCTTAATCCACCGCCTCGCTTTCTTACAGCGAATCAGTGGCAGGATAGGATGGAGGAGACTCCTATCCCGAATGCGCCTGCTCCTACTGCTGATTTCATGGCATTCTTTGACATGCCACCCAAGACTCGATTGCCCAATCTCTGGCAGCGGGTCTTCTACGATACATCGTCGGAAAATGACTTTAATCTGCCATTGCCTCCGGCGCCAACCAATGATTGGCGATCGTTCTTCCCAGACATCGTATATCCTCGTCCTATCCCGCCTCGTTGGAATAGAGAGTATCATGATGATCCTCTTGTCCCATCCAATACGCCTGGGCCTATCTTCCAGCTTGGCTTCTATTTCAATGTTGGTACGGTTTCATCTACCTCGAGAGCCTGCACCACTCTATACGACATGTTCCCGGGCGACTCGATTATAGTCATTGCTGGATCAGCAGCTGGTAATTGCAATGTCAACGGTGTCACAGATACGGCTGGTAATACATATATTCTCGATGATGCTGGTAGCAGTGCTGCTGGTGCTCCTGAGGATGGTGTCCTTCACTGTGTGGTTACGAGCTTCCTCCCCAAGGGAAGTACAATCACTGCTACCTTCAATGGAACTAATCAAAATCACACGATCATGGCGATCGGCATTAGCGGATCGGCCTATGATCTTGTATCTACCAATTACATTGATGCGAACCCAACTTCTAATAGCGGAAGTGGTGCAACTTCCTCGACCTCATTGTCGTCTGGAACCTTCAAGGAAAATGTCGAGTTTGTTATATTCGACATTGAGACGACTTCTGCTACTGCTACTTCTTTGACCATAACAGCTGCTGGTTCGACACAGTTTGCCAATATCTCGAGATCTTCTGCGCTTGAGATGTGGATCGCCTGGGAGGTTATCAATGGCACAAGCGCTATTTCGATGTCTGCAAGCTGGACAACCGCTGCCGCCTATCGACAGCATATTCGTTCCTACAGACTTGTTCCAAAGGTGGATGCCTGGGGTGTCTTCCCATTCCAGGACTACACAGTTCGACGCCCGCCCGACATCGTGCGAGATGGTCCATACTGGTTCGAAGTAATCCCGCAGACGGTGCCTATTCCGATCCTTGCACTGTCGGAGTATCAGGCCAATCCGCCTCGCCGTCCTCCTAATCTGGATCATCAGCAATACTTCTTTGAAAGCTGGCCGCCTCCATTCAGTACGGGTGTTGGACCTCCGCTTGGCACTGATCCCTGCTATCCATATAGCATGTGGAGATTGATGCATCCCGCCCGGGTGCGGTGGGCCTGCTGGTATCCAATTGCCGGCTGGGATGAAGTCCTTCCGTTGCCAACACCCCAAAGTGTGGCAACCGAAATAGATTACTCTTGGTACATGGCGCGCTTCTATCCTAAGACCAGAATGCCATATCCATGGTTCCTTGATTGGGAGTCTCGAGAGGTTCTACCTCAACCAAACTCGCCTTTCAATCCCTCGACGTTCGACTACCAGATGTGGCGTCGAAACATGACTCGGAGTTGACATGGCCCTTATTTACACAACTGATCTAAAGGCATATGTCCTCGATGAGGGCGATGAGCCCATAGATGGATCGTCCGACTATGATCAGAATGTTGTCACCTGGATTGATACTGGATATAAGGGGATCTGGTCAGGCACCTTTGAATTAGCTCCCGAAGTGCATTATCCCTGGTGGTGGCTTTGGAGCCCGATGCCAGGCACTATTACGATGGTGCCTAATATTGTGAATGATCTTATTACGATCACCCAGAATACGAATGTCGGAACCCTGGGGACTGTCCCTATCGATATTAGTGGAGTTCCATACTCGATCCAAGGTTGGTACATTAAAATCCTAGGATCTTTGGATGTCTTCCGAGTTGCACAGCACACAGTCAATACGACTGCTATTCAGCTCGACTCGATCTTCACTGGCCCTACTGGCGTCGTCTCATATAACGCCTTCAAACTAGAGTATCCTCTTCCCAGCAATCTTCTCTACATCGTATCGCCAATGCGCGCCTATCAGACAGGGCGTGAACAGGTCGAGATTGTGAGCAAGCATGCGTTGGAGACTCTCTTCCCACTCACGCAGATCACCTTTGGCATCCCAAACATGGCTGCTCTTATTGCTGAGCAGATACTTCGTTTTTCTCACTATGTGGGTTCTGGTCAGACTGTTACTCCTTTTGTCCGTATTGATTTTGACTATCTTGTCATTCCGCCAGATCTTACGGGTGCTGCTGGAGAGCAGCCGTTACTTCCAGCGCATTATCGGCGCATCCTGACGGACTATGCTCTCTATAGATTGTACAAGGCGAAGAATGACGATCGAGCGGAGGATGCTGGCCAGCGAGCTAAGGGCGGTGTCCAAGCTATGATGAAAGAACACATGAATAGGATTAATCGGGGAAGTAATTCGTTTGGTCGAATCTATCCACGGCAACAGGATAGAGCTTCCATCCGTGGCCCGTGGCGTACAGAAAGCGGCTTTATCCTTTCTTACTAGGAGGAACTATGACTATCAGATATGGCGTGTTCTTTGCACCTGAAGAGACGAAGCAGGTGAATACCTTCGTACAGGCTCTGATGACTGGCTGGTCTAATGATACCCTCGGTCAGTTGCAGACCTACATCTATCAGATTGCAGTTAACTTTCACAACATGCCAGATAATGGCAATCCGTTCTATGGCCTCGATCTAACAACTGGAGAAATCATAAGCGGAGATAACTAGTGTCCTACAAGGGCATTCGGGCACCTATCTATATCGGCCAAGACGGCTGGTCTGCGAATAAGAACCAGACGCAGATCAAATCTTCGCAGCTTATAGTTGCGAATGATATTACGTATGAGTATGGGACGGTTGGCAAAGAAGGGGGAGCCGTCAGGTATACGCCTAATCCGATAGATAATGGGGCAACAATCCTGGGCGGGACCGATTGGTGGCCTAATACGAATCTCCAGAGAATGGTTGTTATGACATCTTCTGGGAAGCTCCTTAGGGATACTGGATCAGGCCAGTTCTTGGTTACGTTGAAGAGTGGATTGAACCAGCCCACCTATATCCCATACTTCGTGACGGGCGGATCAGAGACTCAAGCGGCGAACAAAAAGCTGTTCTGCTTCACAGGTAGTAATCCTGTACAGGTTCTGTCTGGTGATGGAACTACCACGACCAATCTGGCCACTCCTCCTTCAGATTGGGCTACAAGACCGCCAATCGCTGGCGATATTTATGTGCAGCGGCTATGGGGTGCCTCTGGACATTTTGTCTACTTCTCCAATCCCGCAAACCATGAGGATTTTACAACTGTCAATGTGACAGGACAGCTTGCTGTTTATCCAGGCATCGGGGATGAAATCGTTGCTATTAAAGCCTTCAAGGGCTTCTTATTTGTATGGAAGAAGCCGTTTGGTATATTCTTCATCAACGCCAACGATCCTAATATCCAGAACTGGTCTGTTACACCCGTAACAGCTGGCCTTGGTGCTGCAGGGCCTGGGGCAGTATGTGCCTATGATAATGATATTGTCTTTCTTGACGTAGCAGGTTCTGTCTGTCAGCTTGCTTCGACATTACAGTTTGTTCCTGGCACAAACGCTGTTGTTCCAACTACCACCTTTGCCTCTTCATCCATCTCACTTGTTGCCTATATAGATCCGTTTATTCGCGATAACTTTGATACATCCGCTCTGCGCCTTTGTCAGTCTGGATGGCACGCCCACAAGCGTGAGATGACCTTCTGCGTCACTACGATTGGAAGCCCTGTTAATAATGGTCGTCTCACAGTCGATTTCAACCGCCCCGATATTGTCCGCTTCAGATGGTCAATCAGAGATATCTGCACCGCCATGATTATGGCGCGTGATACAGATCTGACAATGCATCCCTTCCTTGGTGATGACAAGGGACTTATTTGGAAGATAGATCAACCTACCCGTAGTAAGGATGGTCAGGGTTACATATCTATTTTCCAAACCGGCCACGAAGAATTTTCAAATCTCTTTGGTGGCTTTCCCAGCCAGGAGAAATTTGCATCTTCACGCAAGCTCTTCCAGTTCCTCGAAGTTGTAGCTAACCCCGTAGGAAATTGGAATTTGTCCATAGACGTTTACATTGATAGCAAGTATACGCAAACCGTCCAGTTCAATATGGGTGTAAGCGGTGCTGCTCTAGACTCTTTCATTCTCGACACAAGCCGCCTCGCCGGTAACGCTGTTCAGTCTAAAAGGCGTCGTATCAAAGGAAGTGGTCGGCGTATCTCTTTAGCTGGACATACCAGCGGCCCGGGCGAGGACTTCTCCATCGAGAAGATTTACGTGGAGTTCCAACCCGGTGCCGAACGAGATCCATCTTAATCAGCTGAATAAGCGCCTCGAGAGTGCGCGTTCTTCGCATAGCAGGACGCTGACTCATATCAGGCATTCTGCCGCAGGCTCTATCGAACAGATCCTCTGTAAGCTGTGCGGACACCCTATTTCAGGGTTGGTCGAAGATGAGAGAATCGAACGCACTAATAAGATGGGCGATCGTGTTATTCTGCATCGCGCTCTTGTACATGTACGTTATCCTAATTATCGTCAGATTAGGATCCTTTTCGACGATGACTCGGAGCATTCGACTCATCTTTGCGCTACATGCCTGAACAAGGGATTGACACCTTCACAACTTGAAATCCTCTACTGCTGCGATATCGCTCAGTGGTTGCATGAAGATGATCAGGGTCTGGGTCCTGATGCGCAGAATCTCTTTCGCAATGCCCCTCAGCTTATGCATCGTAAGCCCAAGAGTTATTACGATGAGAAAGTGGAATTAGGCTAATGCCTGCTTTATATACAATTACTACAAGGGCATCGGGAACGATTCTGACTGCGGCTATCTACAATGCCGATCACCAGAATCATGTGACCAATGGAGATGCTTCGCATCTGGGCGGCTTTTCGCAATCTGTAAGTCAGATGCAAGTCCAGATCAATCCGGGCGACGTTGGCTCGGAGGTTCTGTCTTCGAGTATCTCTGATGAGCTTGCTCGTCTCCGCTATATCATTGCAAGTATGCGAGGGCAGAATATCTGGTACGCTGGGCAGGGCGGATCATGCTTCGGACGCCGTGACTACATTCATAATGGGTCTATGAGTCTATGGCGGCGCCTTCCTAATGTGTCGTCTGGTGTAACTCTTACCTCTGGTCAGGTTGGATATGGTCCTGACAGATGGTCTGTCCAACCCACTGGCTGTACGGTCGGCATAGGTCACGCTCAGCTTTACGCTAACAATATTGACCCTCGCCTTTTCGATGCCATCATGGTTACTCGAAATGTCCAGGGGGCTGGGCAGAATCAGATTGTTGTGGAACAGACCTTTGATTTTACGCAGATCCTAGCTTTGAGCGGACAGACTGTTTCTGTCAGGGCTTCTATCGTTGGAGGCCTTGGTCTAACAGCCCCTAATGTTTCGATGTTCTTTGCAGTCGGAACAGGTCCTACTAATACTCGTCGTGGATTTGGTAATTTCACTAATGAAGTTCTCTTAGGTTCAGCAAGTGTAGCTCCTCTTGCCGGCGTACCTGTTCCGATTGGTCTCAACGGTATGGTTGTTCCAGATGGAATGACCCAGGCTGCTCTTATCTTTACTTGGATCCCTACAGGTATTCCAACAGGTGATGATTCAGTTACTATTGGTGGTGTCCAGATGCATGATGGACCCACTGCTATATCTGTTCCACTTGATGTTATGGGCATGGACTATGAACATCAAGTCAACTGTTTTGATCGCTTCTACTGGAACTCTTTTGCTCTAGCTTCTAATCCTGGACAGAATATTGGGTATGAAGGCATTTCATTCCCAATCTCAGTCAGTGCTGGTCAAGCTCAAATTATTCCAGTCAAGGTGCGTTCGCCAGCCATGATCTTGCAGAACTCAAGATTTACAGGATATAATCCCTTTGCGCTTAATGCGCAGGCTAGAAATATTAACACAGGTACTGACTGTTCTTCTACTGGTGTTGGCTTTTTTCAAGCTGATAATTTTTTCTATAACTGTATTATGCCAGCAGGTTCTATTCCAGGCCATCGTATTTCTCTTCATATATCTATTGATGGCGGCCCCTACTAATGGAACTCGGAGAAGGGGAAAATGGAAAGTGGTATAAGTTGCCTGCAGTTGCATGGATCACCCTGGTCTCGGTTCTAGTCGGATGGCTTGTTACGAATGAGCATCGGTTATCAACTATTGAAGATAATCAGATAGAGGACACTAAGCAGATCACTCAGATGCACGAAGAATTGAACGATATGCATCGAGAAATCTTGGAATATCTGTCACCCCCTCGGCGGCCAGGACCTTGAGATGTATGTCCATATAGCAGATGAGGTTGATCTAAGAAGGTGTACCGAGGCATCAGATGGTACAATGGATTTTGAGAAGAATGTCTTTCCTACTATTGTGGCCGAGACCGATGATCGAGAGAGAATCCTTGGGTTCCTCTCCACGTGGGTGTCGGGGAAAGATGTTATTGCTGGCCCTCTTTGGATTAATCCTAATGTCAGGGGCCTTCTTCGTGGCAGAGTTACTCTTGCTGTGTTCGAGTGTTACGAGTTCATTCTGCGAAAGGCTGGTCTTTCCTATTATAAGGCATATGTACCTGCCCATCTTACACGATACATTAGTCTATTATATAGGGCGGTAGATCTCGAGCCCTACGACATGGATGACAATGGCAACTTGTGGTTTGAAAGGCGCTTAGATGGGAGCTCCCTCAGTCAGCGTTCCGCCGCCGACTCCGCAGCAGAACCAAGACGTCAATAATCAGGCCAAGCTGCTCGCTGAGCAGACCAAGATCCTGACGCAGCAATTCCAGCAGGAACAGCTTCTTGCGCCTTTTATTTATCAATCCCTGGGACTGACACCCACCCTCAATGCGAAGGGAGTCATTACAGGGTTCACGCAAGATCCCAACTTCGCCGCCCTACAGAAGCAGATGCCGGAGTTGCAGCTCGAGCTAGCTAAATCGGGCATCACCAACGCCGAGCAGCAGAACAAGATGGAAGCTCAGTTCATGGATATCCAGCAGCAACAGCTGGCTTTCCAGAAGCAGCTTCAGCCGCTCTATCAGGGGATGTTGACAGAGCAGTTTGGATTGACATCTGAGCTCTTCAATCGTGAACAGCAGGCGCTGGAAGGCAAACTTCCAGTTGACCCTGGCCTCATTACATCTCTAAATGAGCAGCAGGCTCAGACTGAAGAGGGGCTGCGCAACAACCTGGGTCCGGGCTGGGCCACTTCTACTCCAGCCATCCAGGCTATGTCCAAGTTCAACCTCAATAAACAGAACATTCTCGAGTCGGCACGTCGAGGTGATCTGTCTATGGCTGAACAGCTTGGTCTCGCGATGAACCCGAGTCAGTTCTTTGGCTCTCCAAGTGCTGGCTCTTTCGGAGGTATGTATGGCGCACCTAACTTCGCAGGCCAAGCCGGAGGTATTCCAGGCCAGATCGCTGGGCAGTTTGGCACACTCTTCGGAAACGCTGCGCAGGGATACAACGCCCCGCTGCAGTACTGGCAGAACCTTCAGGGCATGGGTCTGCAAGCGAACATGGCGAATGCGCAGAATTCTCTCGGCGTACTTGGGGCTCTGGGCGGAGGCATCGGACAACTAGCAGGCATGGGCGCATATGGCGCCTTGTTCGGTAGTCCCATCACTGGCGGAGGGTTGTTCGGATAATGGCTATCGGAGGTATGGCATTTGCCGGGGGCTTTGCTTCCGGCCTAGCAGGTGGAGCGCAGACAGCTCAGACGATGGGTATGCGCGCCTCGATGATGAAGCTCGAGCAGCAGAGGGCCAACCTCGAGGCCAATACTGCTCTGGCTAATGTCATGCGTATCCCTGTGCCGGCCCTTCGACAGCTTGCTGTCCAAAACCTAATGCCATCGCTTCGTATAGATCCGAAGAGCCCAACTGGCAAGACTTTGATTGATGTGGCGAAGAATGGAGATCCTGCCACCACTGGTGTCTTTGCAGATATGTTTGCTAAGATGGGCATGCATATCTCGCCTGAGATGCTAGTGAATATGACTAGCACACCTGAGGGGATGAATCAACTTACAGGTATGCTTGTTAACGTGGGCATGGGCAATCAGGCTATGGGGCTGATCCAGAATGTCCTAAGTGGTGGACAGGCTGGAGGGACAGACCAGGGACAAGCTTCAACCACTGATGTTTCGGGCCAAGGTGCGTCCCCCGGAGGGACGGCTTCTGGGACGGAACAGACAAGTGGTGGAGGGGCGGCAGAGGATACTGGCGGGCAGCCTCCCCCCGTTGAGTCCTCTGCTCAACCCACCGCCGGTGGTGGAATGCCAACAGGGGGCGGACAAGCACAGCAGACTGCGGCCCCCTCACAGCAGCAGGCTGCGCCCCGCCCCCTGGCTTCTGCGGGTATCCCTACACAGCCGGTACCAGGCCTTACGCTACAAGCCCATCTATCGGAAGGCATCCCCCTGCCAATCCAACCAGCTGTGCAAGGGTTCCAGAGTAAGATCCAAGCTCTCAATATGGCGCAGGCTTCCTATCCGGCGATGAAGGATAGATTGCAGCCTACAATCGACGAGCTTGTACGTCAGAGGGATATGCTGGTCAACAACTACTTCAAGTCCGTAACTGCAAGTCAGGAGCAGCAGCGCATCGGAATTGAAGGTGGGCGCCTTGCCGTCGCGCAGGGTGAACTAAATCTCGGCAAGCAGCGCCTCGCTTGGGAGATTAACAAGCCTGAGAGCCCGGCTGGTCAGCTTATCCATGATCTGAACATGGGCACTCTTAATCTATCTGGTTCCTCAGGCATAGAGGGCGGGGCCACACCTACTGCTGGTGGCGGTCAGCCTCAGACTGCGCAGGCAGGTGGAGCCGCCCCTCTCCAGCTTAACCAGGGCGAGATGGATATCACGGGCAGTCTTCCGAATGACGCAGCAAAGAATGCTGTTCTGAAAGCCTTGGGTGCTCCAGCAGGTGCTCATAT
Source organism: Bacteroidota bacterium (assembly GCA_003175695.1). GTDB lineage: Bacteria > Bacteroidota > Bacteroidia > Chitinophagales > Chitinophagaceae > Puia. The sequence goes on from PSRA01000230.1 coordinate 21,996, forward strand.
CATTCAGCTTCCTGGTGGTCAGGGCCTCGCCTATCGTATGCCTACCGCTACGTCTGTTGGTGAGAACCAGGCTTCTGAATCTCAGATTGCTCTCAACGGTGTTACACAAGTCAGATCTGTTATCCAGCAGGCTATCACGGCGATCCAAAAGGATCCAGCCTCTGTCGGTCTGACTGGTGATGCTCGAGGGATTGCACAGACTGCCTTCACACAGGGCCTCGACCTTGCGACCCTGGTGCCCGGGCTGAAGAATGCTCTCGGTGGCTTGAAGGATGCCTTGCCCAAAGGCTATCTCGATTACGATCCCAACATCCCGCAGCTCCAGCAGGCGGAGCATTTCATCGCTGCAACGATCGCCAAGGAGATGGCTCCTTCTGGCACGACTATTGGTGGCTTTGGTGAGCTGTTGAAGAAGGCTGAGAAGATGGTCAGCTTCACAGATGAAAGCTCGACCGACGCTGTTACGAAGTTGCAGCAGCTGGATGGATGGCTCGCCACTCGACAAGATGCCTACAAGAGCCAGATCGGCCAAGGCGGGCAAGCAGGTATTAGTGGACCTGGATCTGGAACTGGTTCCTCAACCACTCAACCTGCTTCGGAAACCAAAGGCATGCCTCGTTGGGCCAAGGGTGATAAGGTCACCAACGAGAAGGGTGAGACCCTCTATTATCAGGGCGATGGATCTGCAAAGGGTAAAGCATGGCTGCCAACCCCGCCCCAGTAGAACAGGAACAACCACCTGCGGGCTTCTCGGCTCAGAAGACGGCTCCCGCAGCAGAACAAGAACAGCCTCCATCTGGGTTTACTGCCCAAGCTCAGCAGACAAAGCCTGACGTCTCTGGTATCCCCAACGTCTATGCTCCCTACGAGAAGGGCATCGAAGAGCCACCTATCCCTGGGCTCGAGCAGATGCCACGAACTCTAGGTGAGGGCGCCAAAAGCAACTTGCCCGAGATCCCCTGGGGCGCTATTCATCAGCTCGGGTGGCATCCCGAGACTGCGCCCATGTTCGACTCTATGTATGGCAAGAATGCTTCTGCGCCGTTCATCCAGCGCTTGCAGGGATCAGAAGCCAATCCTGGTCCTGGCTTTGGTGAGGATTTCACTACTGGTCTTGCTGGCGGAGCCAAGAGTGCATTTGTAGTTGGCGGTGCCATCGGCGGTGGAATGATCGGAGCAGGTGGTGGACCTGCTGCCCTTGCTACTATTCCAGCTGGTACTGCTGTCGGCGCTATGGCTGGCGCCAATGCCTATGATGCTATCGCCAACCTTGTTCATGCCTGGAGGGGCGATAAGGATACCAATGGTAATCCGATCGTCCTTCGAGAGAGCACTGTAGATATGTTGCGCACCGGCCTATCTGCTCTGGGCGGAACAGCCGGCACGGCTATGACTCTTCCTTTCAAAACCGAAGCTGCACAGCTAATGGGCAAGGTGGTTACTGGTGCAGCTGGTTCTTCAATCGGCACCTTTACTGGTGATCAGGCTGCGGCTGTTGCCAAAACTTGGGGCCTATTGCCAGCCAGTGAACGTACCCCTACTATGTTGCAAAGTCTTCAGGACTCGGCTCGAGATGGTCTCTTGAACCTAGCCTGGGGAACCGCAATGGCTGGAGCTCCTATTGCAGCTAAGACTGCTGTTGGAAAGATCTTCGGCCTCTACAGCCCGGAGGCTCGTACTCTCTATGATGCATCCCAAAAGCTTGGTATTCCTATTTCTTTGTCTAATCTTAGTACCAACAAAGTGGCGGCTGCTTTTCAGCGTATCGCTAATATCTTTCCTCTTCTGGCGCACCCTCTTGACCATCTTCTAGCTGAGCAGAAGCAGGCGATTACGCAATTCACTGACAATATGTTTGCAAGGCAGATGGTCAATGGGAAGTGGGTTGGATTAGGCAAGCCGCCCGTCGAGGCAGATCTTTCTTGGGCCTCCATGGATGCTGCCAAGTCAGCCTACACAACGGTTGATAGCTTCTGGCGTGGCAAATACAATGAGCTATTAGCTACTGCTGCGACCAAAGGTTCTTTTATCCCAACCGCTCGCCTTCAGGTTCTGGGCAACAATCTGCTAGATCAGTTAAAGTCTCGAGAGTTTGTCCCAGAGACACCCGAGGGTGAGGAGCCTGGACAGCCAACACCTATTGGACCCAACATAGGCTTCTCGCAAAAGGAACTTCAACTTGCAACTGACTTGTCAAAGCTTCCTGACAAGATCAGTCTTTCCCAGATGGATGGGATACTTCAGCGGGCGGAAACCCTCTACCAGCAAGGCGGTGTCCAAGGTCGAAAGGTAGAGGGACTTGAAGACCTCGCTTCCGAGGCACACATGGCTCTGCGTGCTTCCAAGCTTGGCAAGCAGTTTAACGCGATTGACACTGGCTGGAACAATGCCCTTCAACCGTTCAAAACTGCTGTGGGAAAGGAGTTCAACAAGGCAGACAAGAATGCCTTTATCGCCAGCCTTTCCAGCATTCCGGGTTCTACTCCTGAGGCCGAACTCGGTAAGATGATTTACTCTATGTCCAGTCCGGATCAAGTCGCTGCGATTAGTAAGATCGTGGGTCCAGATCTCATGCGGAAGGCTGCTTCTTCTGTCATGGAACAAGCCGTCATTGACGGTAGGAGCGAGCCACCCAACTGGCAGTTTACTAAGTTCTTCAACCCCGTAAAAATCTTCGACCAAGAGAAGTTTGCACGGGCGCTGGGTCTGGACAACCCAAACAGCGACAGATGGCAGGCTGTCAAGATGGCCTTGTCTGGTACTGGCATCAACCCTGATGACCTCCAGAAATTTGTCAACGTCATGAAGCTGGTTAACAAGAACCAGATCTCTCGGACCTCCACTATGATCGCCCGGACTATGACCTTGGGCGGCACGGGCATGGCGTTCAAGTACTTCTTCCCCCTCATGGAAGCTGAAGTACATGGGAACTCTTTGCCCTCTATGGCCGCCTCTCTGATTGGGATCGCCTCTGCGTATAAGGGCGTCCAGATGGTCGGCTCTGCCCAGTATCTGAATACTGTGATGCGTGCCACTAATTTCAGCCTGGGGGAACTTCCTCGCCGTATGGCCTACTTGAGACTGTTTCAATTGTCCATGCCTTTCTTGGGTTCTTCAAACGAGGATACGGCTCAAAAGGTGCAAGCCGTCACCGACAAGGCGCAAGGACTATATCAGTCTATCGCGCCGTAAATCGGCTCTTTCCGAGCAACATCTAGTTTGGCTTCGACCTGCCTGCTGTCGAGCAATGTCTTGATGACTTGATCGAAGGTATAGGAGTCGATCTTGTCTGTCATTGTGCGCAGGATCTTGGACTTATGAACAGGGCCGTGTTCGCGAATAAAGTCCAGAACCTCGGCGGTATGTTTTCCGAATTTCAAATCTGATATCCCTCTAAAGACTTCATGCATCTTCGGCTCTATTTCTTCGAGCATCCTCAGACTGTCTTCCAAATCCTTGCGTGATATGATAAGTTCGTTGGACCTCGAGGCGCTATGTAACATACCTAGCTTTGTTAGATGGGTTGGCCTGCGGCTGAGATATCCCCTAAGGAATGGACTAGTTAGGGGATGCTCGCCTGTCTCGATTAAACGATCTTGTTCTATATACCAAGCATCGTAGAATTCTCGGGCGTGTCGATCAAATCGCATAGGGCCCGTTATACGGTTCATTGACTCGAGATCGTCCATAAGGCGATCACGGAGACCAGCGTTAGGAGGATAAAGGTCAGGATTGGGTATTGTCTTAGCCTTTTTATCCTGTACCACAAAAATGACGCGACTAGTAAAGCCACCCCCAACAGCTTCACGAGGTAATATACTAGGGAGCCAGCTTGGATCTGTTGTTGCCAGAAAGTTAAAGCAGACACCATTCACCTCATCTATTCCTTGATGTTTTGTACGCCGTTCCCACTTGTCTCTACTATCGTACCAGTTGGTCATATCCGCCAACAAGGCGACGTTCTGATATCCTAAAAAGACTGCAAGCTCTTCGGCGAAACACGATATAGCAGATTGGTTCATAATCCTTCCAGAGGTAGTATCGGTGAATTGAGTGGAACAGTCATGCATGTCTCGAATAAGAGATTCTTTCGAATTGTCTTCGGCAATAATCGAAATGTTCATGCCTTCCAGGAACTGCCGACCTACCGTCAAAGGCTCGCCCTTTCTCGACAAGCCAGATGGCCCTACTAAGATAACATATATATTGGGATAGAGGGTTGTGTGACCCCGCTTAAACCAAACCTTCCTCTGCAGCGCACCTGCAATAAGGCTCATAGCCGTCCATCTGTGATACACCGGACTTGATTCGCTATTCTCTACATACTTCATGTAGTCGCCAATCCAGTCCTTAGACCTCCTTCGGCTCAACTTTCTTTTTCCCTGTATACCCTGTTCGAAGTTGCCAAGCTCTTACCCGACAACTGACCGAGCAGTATAACTGTTTCCACCGAAGTCTCTTGGCCGACTCACCGCAGTGTTTGCAGATGATCCGGCCTTTGTCTTTTCGCATAGACATTGATGCTATTTTACGGTTTTACGCTTTCTGGTACAACCCCCCCGGCGGCTGCCAGATGGGCGCCCCAAAGCGTAAATGGCGGGCCTTAGAAGCGTAAAATCATCCGGCTTTTTGCATCTCGATTGCATGTAAACCATCCCATGCTTCTTCAAGTTTCCACCCCAAAGCATCTGGATCTTTGAACCCAGCTAGCTTAACTTCCGACATGCGCCCCCAATTAGGGCCTAGCTTCATATCAGTCTTCACGGTAAATTCACGACTCCCATACCGACAAGTAGGAGACATCCAGCTATCGACAGACATACAAACAGAAGCAAGGCGAACCCACCCAGCATGATTATTGGGAAGTTCAGTTTGTGCCAATATAGAGTCATGAACTTGAGCCTTCGGAACCGTGTATCTAAAGCCATCAATCTCCTCCTCGTACAGCCTTCGTAGGGCCCTGTTGACCATATCCACAACTGTTGACTGAGGCTTGAAAGCGTAGCCAGCCTTGAACAGATGTGGACCCCAAGTGTCTCTTAGGACGACCTTCCGCCCGAAGCAGTTCGTAAGAGTACGATCGCGTTTGAGTTCGCGGCGAATAGACTCGTGCCATACAGATATGCTAGGATAAGCTTTCTCGTGGTAAAAATCCACAATACGTTTGGCTTCGGACTCATCCATTTCGTTATAGAGGGCAAATACTCTATAGGTTTCTCCATAATTGAGAGCATGATTGCTCTTCTTCCCAGCCTGATATACAGACATTGTCCGGGGTAGGAAATACCCTCCCGTCGAAAGGTCAGGAATACTCTGCCGGAGTTCTTCGATCTCGACAGGATTACGTAGCTCACCGATAAGTTCCTTCTCTGCTAGGATAAGGTTGTCAGGGACGCCAAAGATTAGATTGCCTGTCACAACGTGGGGCTTCTTGCCATTCTCCACTACGTCCAACATGCGGGCGTCCCCAGAAAGATAGGCGACGACTACCCACTCGGCACCTGCCTTATCGAAGTTGAGGAAGATCTTCATCCTAGAACCTTGACAAGATTTTCGATTGTCGTGACTATACTATTAGCAAAGAGGTACATAAGTTCTGGCTCAAAGCCTTGTTCACGCAAGAGAATAAAAAGTTCCTTGCCTTTTCCTCTTGCATAGCCGGCTTCGAGATGTGCACTACGTCCACATGGAAGTAACAAGACACACGTATCGCACCAGTCGAGGCCAGCCTTATCGTAGCCAAATCCCCTTTGTGCTATTGGATCACTGAGAGCAAATGTATACTCAGCAGGGGTCCACTCTTTATAATTTTTGCTAACGTCAGTCCATCGAAAGCCGTTGTTGGTAGCAGAAGGATGACGGAAGTCATACACCTCATGATTTTCTTCACGAAGTATATTGACCAGAAGAGGCTGTTCTTCGTTCTTCCAGGACGTGGCGAGGTATATCTTGCGTTTCATCACGCATCCTCCTGCTTGACATGTTCATAGCACCAGCTATCTCCCACGATGGTTGGAAAGCCACAGAGGATCTGACTTGTCATCTGCGTGCCAACCTGGGGCGGCTGCTTCATGCCATGTTCGAACTGAAGCTTGCTCTCATAGACATGCTGGATGTTGATCAGCTGGGTGATTGGCTTCACTGGATACAACCGACACTCTCCGATTGGCTTCCCATTCTGCATCATACCAGGAACCTTGACCCACAGCTGACAGTTGTGGCACCGATCTGTCTCTTTATTGAAAGGCCGAACGCGCATAGTTACCTCCTAGTCGTCAGGAACAATAAACTCCTTAAATGAAGGATCTAAGTTTTGCATGTTAAGTCCGGTCTGGAAGATAGTCTCAGAACTGCTAAGGCGCCCGGTCCAGGTCCCTCGAGGATTATATGCAGTTCTAAGTCTCCCGTCTGGGTCTGTTTCCACGTCAAGATAGCTCGATTTGAGTTTATTAAGTGTCCTAACCTTTTGGATAAGAAGGAGTTCGGGCCATCTATACCTTCTAATAAGGCGAGCAAGTGCCAGATCATCAGTTGTGACTTTTCCCGTTTTAGGCGAGATATATGCATGTGCCCCTTTGTGGCCATAAATGTACTGCGCAACCTGCTTTGGCGAGAGGGCATTGATCGGGTAGTCGGCTGTTTTGTTAAGATCTTCAATGGCTGCATTGAGCTGACTTTCTATGTCCTTCCTTGTCTGCTGTAATAGCTTATGATTTACCTTAAGACCATCAACCATCATATACAGCAGAGCAGGATATAAAGCTGTTGTTTCATCATGCGTCTGACGGTATCCTTTGTCAAGCTCTTCCTGCATGTTGAGCCAACTTTCAAGTGAAACAACAGAATCCTTGGCGTTATATATCCAGAAGCTATCCATGTCGCGAAAGGGCTTCTTCCAGATCTTGCCATCGTCTTTGTAGTAGGGCCATCTTGTATAGATAGAACAAATAGTGCCTAGGTCCTTTTTGAAATCGATATACATAAGGTTAAAAGCGACCATAGTGTCATAGTATGGTCCTGCGACAAAGATGTTATTCCTATACAATAGCATGAATAGGTCGAAGAGAATGTTTTGATTGACCTTGGGGATCGGTAGTGCCAAGAGGCTAGCAATAGCCAGCCAAACTTCCAGCTCCTCAAGTTCTGTAAAGTAGTGATTTCCTGTGCGCCCAACGAAAGGTATAGATATAGCCTCCCCAATCTCATATGCGAATGATATCGCCGAGATTTGGCCGTGATAAACTTCCACGTCAAAGTTGAGAATTTTTGCATTTTGCTTCGCTTTCTCAATCCAAGCGAGTGTCTCATGAAAGCCTGGCTCGATGATGAAGTTTGCCTGGGGCAGGGAGAGGATTGGAGATTTACTCTCCTCCTTGATCCTCTCCATGTCGTTGACAATCAGATATCTCCAAACATAGTTGCCACGCAAGACCGCTGCAGGATGGATAGTTGGTACAACTTTCCGACCTGGAACAAGGTCGCAGGTTAGGATCGAGCCGCGCCACTTCATGATCTTTGGCAACCCACAAAGGGCATCGGATGCAACTCCGCCGAGAGGACATATAACGTTGGCCTTGCATTTCTCTAGCCTTTCAGTCAGACGTTGTACGCTGAGTTGACCTTCCTCCGTAAATCCGCCAGTTGCCGTCCAAAGGAGTTCTCCGCCATCTTTCTTATATATGCGAACTTGTGAGGACTTCTCATCCTTGTAGACAGGAAACTCAAATACGTTAGTGATATAGCACTCTCGTCGGATAATGCCAGCTGTGTGTAGGCACTCCTCAAACACCATTCCAGCGGGTCCGACAAAAGGTCTACCCAACCGAAGCTCGACATTAGATGGAGCCTCGCCGACGAAACATATACGGCTATTAATGTCGCCTTCTTCATAGGGCGTACTCCTTCTCATTGGACAGGTCCCATAGGGATTGTTACAGTTGGAACTCCCGCCTGGGGCGCATCGTTGCTGTTGCGTTCATAGATCACAGAAATAGGAAACTGTGAATTGGCCGCTGTGTCAGATGCGATCTGAATAACTCGCCAGCCCTGCGCCCCGGCGGCGGTCATCGAGACCGTGGCCTGCATGATGTCTGTGTATTGCTGCATCAGGTATTCATACGTCGCCATCTTCGTCCTCCTGTTCTTCAGATACATCATCTCCAGCTTCCTCTTTTCGATCGTTGACAACTCGAGTGAGGAAGCGATGCTTGACGGTATCATCAAGATCCCACCCATAACCAACCATGTGCTCCTTGTAAGCGGCCCTTAGGATTGATCCACTACCAAGGAAAGGGGAGCAGATGACCGATCCGGGCCAGGCAAATGTTCGCAGCAACTCGACCATAAGCTCGACAGGTCTTTCAGTGGGATGTATCTTTTTGGCAGGTGCGAGGGGCGCAAAGTCAAAGACATTTGAACGTCCAGGCTTGCGAAGTTTGGGCATACCCTTACGGCAAAGAAAGAAGGGTTCGTAAGAAGAGGCAAGCATGGTATCGGGAGAGGATGTTTGTCCGCTTTGACCCTTATACCAGATACAGGGAATAGAACCCACTGTGAAACCAACATCCTCAAGGGTTTCCTGGACGATAGCAGACCAGTCCGGAGCATACCACCATACGCAGAAAGTGTTGTTGCGGAGCTTATGGTAAACAAGACGGGCCATGTCCCTGACAAAGTGCTCATAGTCTTCCTCTGATACTTCCCGGTAGCGTTTGGCGTTGTTTACCTGATTGCGAGCCTTGCGCTTTTCAAGTTCGATCGCGTAGGGCGGATCGACCTCGGCGAAGTTAAGGACGCCATCGTTCACTTCTGATAGACCCTGAAAGGCGTCGCCTATCTTGTAATGATTATTTGCGGCTTTAGAGGCATCAGCGTACTTACCTTCAGCGGCTGACGCCAGAGCCATACGAACTGTCTCTTCTTTGACCGCAGAAAGAGCCCGCCATGCTTGCTTCTGTGTCGGTATCTCTGCCAGGCCGGGGACAAGATCCAGCGATTGAGCAAGCTCGATACGCCGATGGACTTCCGACTTGGACATGTCACTAAGAGCGGCCTGCTGCGATAGCGACCAGTCCGGGTCCTTGGCTTTGTGTAGATCAAAAAGACGGCGTTCCAAGTTCGCCCGTTCCTGCCACGAGAAGTCGAGACGATGAATATTCTCGAAAAGTTCAATTTCGAGTGCATCTATTTCTCCCGTGACGGGACGTATAACTGCAGGGATTGTCTTCAAGCCGGCGAGCTTCGCCGCTTCGTAGCGGCGCTGCCCGGCTATGAGATTGAGATCTAGATCAAGCGTTATAGGCTGGATGATGCCATATTGCTTGACGCCTTCAACCATCTCCGAGAGGTCGCCAAGACCTTTGCGGAAACGGTTCCCTATTTTTATCTCGGATAGGGGAACCTCACGAGCCTTCACCTTGAAGAGCTTTCAAAATCTCGGCGGCCTGCTCCGGGGTGAGACTGCCCAAGAGGGTCGTGACCGCCGACGTGGCCTCGCGGGCCTTCCGTTCCTTGACGGCCGGCATCTTGTTCTGCTTCCGGTCGTCGCGGATCTTGCGAAGGGCCTCTAGTTGTTCTTCTCTGCTCATATTGAGAAGGTTCGTCCGAAGAGTATCCAGTTTCGTCATCGAACTTCTCCACCGTCATAGTGCTTCCTGGCCTAGCACTATATACAAAGTCAGCAGCCATTGCCAGGATAGTTGATTGCAGATTTACCTTGTATTCTTCTGTGAAGTAGGAAGCGCCCCCGGACGCTCCCTGGTAGTTAGAGTTAGTCCGTTGTCTCCTCACTATCCGTACGTTGAACACCTTTTCCCGCTCCCGTAGTTGGCGTCCCACTGTGGGACGGCTTCTTGTGTGTGTATTCCAAGGTGTATTGTCCAGAAAGGATAGCCCCGATAACGATATCGCCTTCCTTGTCGATTGCATCCATCAACTTTTCTAGGAATAGGCGAATCAGGGTAGGTAGGAACCCCCAGGGGATGCGTATTTTCATTCTTTCCGCTAGTTCAACAGGCACTTGAAAGATGATACGCTTTGTAGAAGTCATCCCTGGTTCTTTCTGTTGTAGGAAGGAGGCCGGCTCATCTGCCCATGGAGAAGCAGAGAGCCGGCCCGGCAGCGGCTAGTGGAAGAGTAGCCTAGCCGCGCCTACGCGCCCTTCCCTTGGTTGCAACGACATTGCTCGATCCAGAGGAGCGACCTTCCTCCTTCTCTTCTCGAGCCAGGCGAGGCCAGCGGATCTCATTGCGATACTCGCCGGTCTTCTTGCCATTCTTGTCTTCTGCTTCGACCTTCAGCACGGTTGCCCGTCCCGTTGCATCGATCAGATCATCGGGGTCCCAGCCATCCGCCTCGTAGGGAACGCCGAGGCACTCCAAGATGCGCCGCTGCTTCAGAAGGGCCATCTTGTTGAAGGTGGTGGTCTTGGGGTCGCCATCGTCGGGGCGGGTGAGCATGATATTCTCGAAGATCGGTGAGGCGTCGGGGAACTCAGGATCCTCGATCGCGATTACTAGCTGGATCATATTGTCGCTATCGTTGCCGGCCTCTTCCCAGGCCTTGCTCTTTTTGGAAGTGACCGACACGACTCGCAGATCATACTCCCGCTCACCTGGGACTACCTCTGCTTCTTTGACGTCAGAAAGACTCTGCTTGATAAAGCCCATTTCACTTGCCTTTCTTGGGTGTGTCTGACTTATGTGGCGCAGACAGGTAGCCAGCGTCCCTCAAGATCTTTCCTAGTCCATGTTCTTGAGGGTTGACAAATTCCTTGTTCTTTACAGGGATAGAGACGTCAATATCACGCTCGAGACCTTTTATAGAACTGCGAATATAAGGGTGCATTTTGTCTGAAACTGTATTGAAGTAGAAGCCATCTTCATCGGAACCACATCTATATATACAGCTAAACAGCAATGGGATACGGATCTTCAGCTTGCCAGTTAGGACTGGCTGATAGGTAGTCCTTCCAGACACTTTGTCTTGGACTAGCTCTTCGTGGGCGGTGGCAACCCATAGCTTGTTGTTGGCAGTAATACTTCGAGCCACAGACAAGATTGTCTGCCGTTGCGTAGACCAATCATCTTGCTCTGGCTGCTTTCCAAAGCGGCCGTTCAGCCACATGACTCGATCCATAACAGCATCGCTAAAAGTAGTAAAGCTATCAAATCCAATCCAGTCATAATCTTTAAATAGACCGTCCTTGACCCCTCGCTCGTAGTGTTCCTCCCACTGGGTGTAAGCGAGAGGCTCAGGGGTTTTGACCACCTTGTCTGGTTTGATCTCTTGCTTACCATCCCTAGTCTTCGAGGCCAACGGATGTACGTTGATGTCCAATAAATCAGATGAAAATATTTCATAGTCTACATCCAATCCTGCTAGCGATGCAAGTGCGTTGGGGTCGAATATGTAGATGAAACCTCTCCCACCTAATGTGTGATATTGAGTTGTCTTGCCAGCGCCTGGAGGACCGATCAAGAGGACTGTCAGATGGTCCTGGAGGTTTTTGACATCGCGGGCGTTTGGCACAGCTCTTTCCTTTCCCAGAAGGGCGAAGTAGGTTTTCTGAAGTGATGCTATTCTTCTTCGTCGAGAGGCATGAAGATGATGCGATCAAACACGCCGTTCTTCCACAGAACGCGGGCGTACAGGATCTCTCCATCGAGGACCATATAGCGCCACTCGCGATCCATCCCTGTGTCTCCGTTCCATCTCTTGCGAAGCCCGCCTCCGTGTTTGTCGTAGACGAAATGCTCCACAGTATGCGGGACTTGCTTCATATCTCGAATGAAATCCGAAAGCCGCTCCCACCGGGCTTGTTCTAATTTCTGATATTCGTTGTATTCCATGGCTCTGCGTCTCCATGTGACAATCTTGAGACATGCATAATATCACATCATCAGAAGGTGTCAAGTCTTTTTTCTGCGCTTGAAGATCTTTTCCAGGTGCAGCTCTTTGAAAGGACTCCAGAAGTTGCCCTCTTCAAAGTGCTCATCCTCTTCTGCAATATGCCGCTGGCGAGGGTCGATCCAGCTTTTGCACAGATCCAGATAGTCGCACGTCGTCTCGAAGGCAATGCATGAGTTTGTGTTCTGTGGAAAGGCCGCCATGATCGGACTCTCTTGGGTCTCAATCAGGGCGTGCTTATTGGCTCTGATGTTGTTGATGTAGTAGTGAGTGGTCCAGAGCCACTCCTCAAGGTTGGTAAGATCTCTCTCGACCGGGATAAAGCGAAAACGCCTTTCACTCCTATGCACGAGTGCCAGATCGACGAGTACCTCCTTAAAAGCCGGACCGATAAGTGCGTTCGCTGAATAGAGGTATCCGTCAATTTGACTATTGGGAACGTATGACTCCAGAACTGATGTTCTGAAACCGTTGGCTTTAGAGTAGGCAGTAGTGGTCTTATGCTCAATGAGAGAGATGCGACCATTTCTTCTGATCTTCTTATCGAACCGTCCGACATAAAATAGATTAGGATTGTTCGGGTCGAGTGGAACCGCAAATGGTTCTTCCACCGCCAAAAGTTCAATATCACCGTTGAGGAAGAAGTTTTTTCTCTGATCAATGTATTCGAATAGCATATCCATTGCGACTGTCGGAGTACGTGGCTCGAGTTGCTTATGAGTCTCAAGATCCATATCGGCAATCCCAGGATACCCATATTCCCCACTCCATGTTTCTTCAAAAGCTACCATTGCCCCTGCGACAGATGCTTCGATATAGTCTCTGTAAGGCCCAGGACGCTTTGGGATAGATGATCCACGGCCGCAGAAACGCTGCCAGATAACATCCATAGCACGATGCCAAGCCGCACCAAAAGCGAGAGCAGGACGAGGAGTACGAGTAACAATACCCCTTTGGTGTCGGTAGTAGAGGTATCGCAGGCATTTACGTGAGTCTTGGATCGTTGTGTTGTCATAGAGTTCGAGCTCCTGTTTTTTGGTGCGCCTTGACATGTTGTGTTCTCAGTCGTCGGTACAGTTGCAGTTGCCAGACGGGGCGCCGCCAGACAGGTCATCATTCCCGCCACTCCAATTGGCGGCATCTTGGACCTGTGTGTCGCAGCAGCCGTTGCCCGTGTCGTGCTGGCCTGCCGCCGCATCGTGGCGCCCTTCACCGCCTTGACCTAGGGCGGGCGAGGCGAACATTACGAGACACAATAGGATAGTAAGGTTACGCATCTTCCTCTCCTTTCATAGAGCTAGATACTGGATAAGCAGAATCGCTAGACAGACAATACCCAGGACGAATAGTGCGATAGTGACATACTTCTCAATCACGTTGACCATCCGCCGTTCTGGGTGGTGCCATAACTTGAACCAGGCAGCACACTGTTGGCACCACGTCCAGTGGCCACCCCGCCCCCATTGTGGGCGTCGAACTTTCTTCCATAGACAACCCCCTGATATGTGGGCTGTATCACTTGTATGACTGCATTCTCACTGGCCTGCATAAATGCGTTGGAGAAAGAGGGCGAGTGGCTAGTCACAACACCTGCATATCCGAGGAATAGACCTCCCAAAGATGCAGCTACATGTGCCCTTCCACCTCCTATGATGTCATAGTTGCTAGAACATACAACAGTTGCGCATGTATCCACATCTATGTGATAATCCGCAGTACGCCCAAAGCGATTGCTGAATAGTTGAACATAAGATGCCCTGGAAATATGTAGACAGTCCAGAGTACCGCCCCAGAATTCGATCCCTCCAATCTCCATGCGAGCCATATTCACCTCGAGCAGGTGCCACGCAGATGCATCAGGCTTCCATACTGTGGCACCCTGCCCAATGATACGAACAGTACCGCCTCCGACGAATGGTCCATTTACTCGGACACATTCGTTGTATGCGCTATTTGTAAGATTGAGCGTAACGTTGAAGCCGGACATGTCCACAGTATTCTTGACATAATCTAAGGCATATCCGATCGAAGGAAAGCCTCCAACTCCCACTATGTATTGTGTATCACTTACGAGAGTAGAGCGGCTCATTTTGTCACCTCATGGATTTATAGTAAAGGGCAAGTTCACGCTTCCTTCTGGCTAGTAATGCGGGACTATGATACATATGCCCGTTAACATCCGTCTCACAGTTCCATGCCTCCCACGCTGGCATGATCCGATCAGCATCTTCGGGTGGGCGAAGTACCCTACATACAGTCGAGGTAGCGAAGGCTTCTGTTCCGATGTTGAAGATCAACGAGACAACGGCATCATACTCGTTCTGTGCCATCGTCCGCCAGGGTGTAATATTGACCGAGATACACATCTCACAATGCCTTACGTCATCTCGAAGCCATTCGAGAGCCTGAGCTATTGTGATCTGTGGGAACTGTGTAAGAGGAACATACTTCACATGCGTAAGAAGATGTCCTACACCCTGCGTAGCATATCCTTCATTATCATAGTAGGCTATAAGATTGAAGCCTTCCTGATCCATAAGGAACTTTAGACCACTGTCACTTGTTTGCATTGTTCTTCTCCTTGATGGGGCGCCATCCTATCTGAGTGACCTTTTCTTCGCCTGGAGCGCCCAGCATGTTTTCCCAACGCTCTAGAATCTCAAAAGCCTCTGGTTTTTCTTTTACAAGAGTATCCATAGGCTGCCACTCTTTCTCCTCTCCGCTGGCGGCGAGGGCGGCCCGTTCCGTATGGATGCAATCGCCGGAACTAACACAGTCTCCATTAGGCAGCGTGTAGCAGCCATTTTCATCAGTTACGTTCCCCAGTAACTCATCAACCTTTCTGACCACGCTGACATCGGAGCTATTGTTCTGTATCCACTCCAGCCCCTCCCTCGCCCTAGCGAGAGCTGCTTCGGCGGCACAAAGCTGCTTATGTAGATCACTAGCTCTATCTCCAGCCGTCTTCCACCAAGACCAGAGTTGTTCTTTGGTCCAACAGTTGGGAGGCTTATCATCTATCTCGCTCATACTACCCTCCACAGCCATATAGTGAGACAGCCCACCTACATGGCAGGCTGTCTCCCTCTATGGCTATTCCGGAATAGGAACAGCCGCTTCACGCCTCTTCTCGGCGTGGCGCTCACAGAGATGGGTCATACCCCCGGGCGTGTCCCAATGCTCTGTGGCTGCTTCGAGGCCCTCGTCGTAGAAGAAACAGTCTTCACACATAAGGTGAGGACCATTTTCATCGAACTGGACAATCATCATCTCTTCCTCCATTCAGATACAAGGATCCAAAAGACACACCCTATACCGAGTGTGTCTATGATGAGCATCCAGATCATGGGAATCCAATCACCTGCGTCGTGATCCCCATAGCCTTGCAGAATGCAAGAAGAGATGTTACACTCTGCTTGCGGACGAGGACAAGATAGCAGGCAATCTCATCTGTCTCGCGCCTCTCGAGCCTATTAAGAGCCGTAATAGCTATTTCTACACTGAGAGGCATATCGTCCTTGGCAAGCCATCCTCGAATGCCACTATCTGTGACACCGAGGTTGTCTGCTGCCTCTCTAATTGAGAGTTTGTGCTGCTCGATATAGGCACGAAGAAGACCAGAGCCTGTACGCTTGAATACGTGCTTCTTACGCTCTTCGGACATCTTCTTGTTCCTTTCTATGTCGTTGTCCGGTTGGTCAGTCAAGGTATTCGAACGTAATCCGAATGCCCTTGGGCGGAGGGTTTGGAAGATCGAACTTCCTGAGGTAGATAGATCCCACAAAGTCGCCCTCGTCTTCTTTGTAGACTTCCTTGTTCCTAGTAGACTTGTCCCAGGTAACAACCACGCTTTTCGTTTTGTCTGACATTCTATTACCTCTTATTGCTGGTTGCTAGTAATCGTCCCACGGTGGGACGGCTACTCGGGGGCTATTTCCTCCTTTCCTTCATTGATCTCAGTTATGTCATCTTCATGAGCTCGAAGACCTTGCTCGTATCCTGCATGAAAAGACTCATTGCGAATGTCCCAGATGAAGGACATAAGAGCCTCTTGGTCTTCCGCCCTGATATCGAGTCCAAGATCTTTGAACTTGGTGAACACGTCACTCTCAAACTCTTCCTTGGCCATGTCTTCAAGGGTATTGCCAGGGATATCACTGACGGATACGCCGGGCGGTAGGTTGTCGTTGCTCATATTCTATCTCCTTTTCCAAGCATAGACAAGACGATGAAGCCTTTCTAGGCCCTTCTTAGTAGTCACAAATCTATTCTTGTGCTGGCGCATAAAACCTCGGCGGACCATCCGCCAACATGCGGATGCGATGAGCCCGGGGCGCTTGTCAATGCTTGTCTGAGGAAATCCAGCCTTGCCTTTGAAGGATTGGCTGCCATGGAATAGAACTTCACATTCCGCTTCCACTAACTGTCCTATACTAGGCATATTGTTTCACCTTCTTGTATATGTTGACAAGAGTTCTATGCTGCCTCATTGTTAGAGGAAGTTCTGCATCTAGACGATCAATAATGCTTTTAAGAAATCCCTTCTCCCATTCTGACAAATACTGCTGATATGTATCACAGATGTCAGCCATCTGAAGATCTGATATTTCTTCTTCAGGATTAGGATCTGGATTCCTATAATAATTCCCAGATTGATAAAATCCTTCTTCCCATGGATACTTAGCATGGGCGTATTCTTTCTGCTTCTGCTTTACATTAACAGAAATAACATCCTCCCAAGTCAGACCCGCCTTCTTGAGCATGTCATTGGCCATCTTGCCAGCATTAGCCCTTTCGCCGTCAAATGAAGAGCCAAGCATGCCAAGAAGACGGATCAATCTATCTTTCCATGCCTGGTCAGGCATTCCTTTTAGACCTGATTGGTGTTAGCACCAACTGGATGTCTTCCACTGAGGGTGGCGTTCCTACTCGCTTGATATAATCCCAGGCATCTAACGCCCCCATGCCATAAACCAGGCGCAGAAAGCGCCAGTAATCGTGCTTACCAAGACCTAACGCTGTTGCTGGCCTGTTGCTGTGTGTCATCATCTTGTTCCTCCATGTCAGGCATCTAGTTCGATCTTCCATGAGGCCAAAGAGCCGCCGCCCCCATGATAGGCTTTGCCCTGCTCGAGCTTGCCTTTGATCTTCCACTCTTCTGTCTTAGAAATCTGGTTCAATTCCAGAAAGTTGGCGAACCTCGTATAGACAACGATGCCCTGCACTGTGAGACGCACCATTGAGTCGTCTTCTACATTAGCCATATTTGTTGCCTCCCTTAATTGCGGCTATTACACTGTCAAACCCTAGCTTAGAGCGCTTAGGCTTATCTTGGGGGCGCTCCGCTTCCATACGCTCGAGGAGTCGCTGACGTGGGCTCTTTGTCGCACGACCACTCTTGCGATGCTTCCTCATGCCTGTCACAATCGCCCATCCATGCGTCTAATAATGAGTTCGATTTCAAGACGATCTAATAAATCCTGCGCCGTCAGTTGGGAGCCCGCCTTGATAGGCGCTACGCCACTCTTAATCCTCCGAATATCGAAGAGTATTTTTGACAAGGGCAATTCCGAGATGGGAACTCGTATCCCTGTCCGCTTATTTCTGACGTAATAGTCTCTCATTCAAATATTGTGCCATACATCATTTGGCATGTCAAGCCAAGATAAAAAGAAAAGAGCCCCCTTGCGAGGGCTCTTTCCCAGCTATGACACGCCCCACTGCCTTTGTGATCTCAAAGGCGAATGGCTTTGCACATAGCCTAGGCGTGCGCGGCCTTCTTCTCCTTGCCGCCGCCAGCGATCCCAGTGAGCTGGGCCAGCAGCGCAGCCTTCTGATCGGCAGGCATCTTGGCGAACTGATCCGCCAGCTTTTCCTGTGGAGACTTGCCGCGAACCTTCAGACCAGGCTTGTACTTGTTGACGGCGTCCTGGATCTCCTTGTCCGACTTGCCATCAGCCATGCCCTTGCGAGCAACTGCCTGGACATTGATCGTCAGAGCAGAGCGAAGATGTGCAACACAAATCTGCTCGCCGAACTTCTCGACCATTCCCTTCAGAGTGTCGGGGCAGTCCCAGTTGACAGACACCTGTCTGTCTGTGGCCCGATATCCCTCTTTGCCCTTCTCAGAGTCTGGCGACTTCGGTAACGTGGTCTTGATCGTAAGCATTTGATGCCTCCTTAGTGGCATGATGTTAAATATGACGGTCCAACATCATATGGGCATAGTCGCGGGCGTGTCAATTCATTTTTTGCTTAGGCGGCGCTTCTTTCTGTGACATTGTTGCGGCATCGGTGTCGAGACCTAGCACACATCTCATTATGTCGTTCAGAAGTTGGTTGTTCATAAACCAGGCGGTTACGATATTCCCCTTTGTGGGATATCTTGACAGGATGCTAGACATAACAAGAGTCATGGCACTATCAAATAGTGCAACATCCTCTGCCTCTACATATCTTGCAAGGATGGGGAGAATAACATCTCTTATCTCGACATACAACTTGCCAAGATTCCCCTCACCTTCATAGGCTGCTTGCAACTTCTCTGGATCAATCGGGACGTGCATTTCTCGCTCCTGTTGGGACGATTTCAAGGAATGTACCAGATATCTCTCTCAGATGGGGCAAGATTGCCCTTCGAAGCATACTACCAACAGCCCCATCTGACACAGCATGAAGGGTGCTCAATGTAATAGTGAAGCTCACTTGCCGCCTTGTAACAGTCGGTTCCATTGCTGCTCTACCTTGTCAAGTTTGGGAATACGAGGACCTTGTGGAACGCCCTTGGGCCAGCCACGGCGGGCGGTCTTGGGAACCAAATTCCATACTCTCAACATATTACACATATGGTTATATGTGACGCCGAAATACCATGCCAGTTCTGGCTTGGTAAGCCCATTAGATATAAGCCATCTTGCTTCGGCCTCTTTATCCTTGAGTGGAATGCGATCAGACTTCCAATAATACCTATTGCTGTTCACTCTCACCATCAAGGTGCTCCTTTATCATCTCGAGGCCCGCAAGCGCCGCTTGTCTGCGCACATCGTGTTCATTCTCTGCAATCTCTTTCAAAAAGTCAACCATGGCCTTTTGGACATCTGGATTTGCAATGATAAAGTGATCTATATTGAACCGCCCTTTGATGAATATCTTCCACTGTTTACCAGCATCGTCAGGTAGATCAGATGTATTGTCTGGATGATGCTCCCAGTCAAGCTTCTCATTCTCCTCAGATTGCCGCACCATCTCGGCATATCGGGCAAGCATCTTCTGATGCTCCTCATCCTCATGTTGATCACGAAGCCTTATTTGAAATCGATAGGCTTTTTCAATAGCTGCCTGTATGTCATATCCAGATGCTAGCATCTCTTCGTAGTCAAGCATGTCCATGTGGGGCGGGCGACCAGCACGATCCCATTCAATTGCCAATCTATGACGCTCATGGTGCCACTCTGAAACCCTATCGTAGATTTCGTCCCGCTGTGGGACGCCAACTGGAGGGTTCATCGCATAGCGTAGCGACCTAGGTGTAGATCCTTTATTCGCAAACTGCGTATACTTATGCTGTCTTAATTGTTCATAAAGCTCTCGATCACGCCCGGCTGGCATTGGTCCACTATCACCATTAGGCCATAGTGCATCTGGATACAATCGTCCTTGCCTTACCTTATAGACAACGCCTGTAGATACGTGGAATTTAATAGAAATCTCAAATACAGGCACACCCCGCCACATCATATCCTTCATCTCAGTTGCATCCAATAACTTTATAACCGATTTACCTGCCATGATTGCCTCCAGATGTATGATGCCAGTATTATGCATTCATCCATCCATGTATGTCAAGCCCCCCACCCCCATTGCCCCGCTCCCCACTACTCCCCACTATATAGTAAAAAAATATATAATTTCTTTGTAGAATACAGAAGGTGTACCATTCGTACACAGGCCCCCCGTTCTGTTACACATGTACACATGAATGATTGATCGCGTGCTCTTGACATCTCATCCAATCCCCAATATATACAACACATAAAGCAGAGGTCCACATGTTTCCAGCTGTCGTGCCCCCTCTAGGCTTCTCCTGCGCCGATCTCTGGGACCGTCGCCGAAGGAGTGCAAAGGTAAACAGACAGTTGGCCATGCTGACCTCTGCAATTGCTGCCACTGAAGAAGCAGCAAACAAGGCCCCGGGAGAGCTCGCGTCTAACAGCGAGAATAAAGATGCCTAGATGGCGCAAGGGAGATCCATACTACATCCACCCTAACCCTGATGTATTGTGTGGTATAGCCGCCATAGCTACATACCTGGGAAAAAGCTACAATACGGTAGATGCATGGATAAAGA
>PSRA01000008.1 GCA_003175695.1 Bacteroidota bacterium
CTTCTCCTACGGTGCGAGTGACGGCTGTGATGTTTGCAAAGAGGGCGATTGGGACATTGAAGTCGCACACGTCCATGTGCGTCGTGGTATCGACAAGGCGGGCAATGTCACAGGGCTGAAGACGGATGAGTCTGAACAGCCGCTACCTCTCATGGTGCCAATTGCGATGCCGCTTCAACTCTGGCGTGAACAGTGCGGCAATCCATCTGAGGGCTGGGTCTTCCAGAACAAGAGTGGCAACGCGAAAGACTTGCGTGACATGGTAAGAACTGTGATCCGACCCGCCGTTCTATCGAGTAAAAACAAATGGCGCGGGCTGTACGCGGGTAGACGCGGAGCGGCAACAATGCTGCTTCAGTTGACGGGCAACGCTCTCGCGAGCCAGCAACTCCTCAGGCACAAACCGGGGAGCGCGGTGACAGCACGGTACTACCTCAAGGCTGTCCCGGAGGCTCTGTTGGAAGGAACCCGACTCGTTGAGCAGGAAGTCGAGAAGGCGTTGGCAGCGGGTGCAAAGGGGTGACGCCAACAAATAACGCGATCACGGACATCGCGTGGAGCATTCCTCTATAAGCTCTCTCAGGGTAAGATGTCGTCGCAAAATCTTCCGCGAAGTAACGACACGGAGCAGCAATGATCAAACCCTTGTTTTTCGCGCTGTTGTTAGCCACTCTCACCGACCCCGCCAGAGCGCAACACCAGCATCCCGAGATATTCGGCGAGCCTACAGTCGTGACGGCGGGCGCTCAACGCATCGAGACGTTGTGGACAGAAGCCTCAGGCAAGTGGTCAGACGCCGGGAAAAACATGGGGACAACCTCTTCTCACGTCGAGTGCTATAAGAAGTTCGGCTTCTGCTTTCAGGCCGAAGCATACTTTCTTGCTGATCAGGCGTGGGTCAACACTACGACGCTTGACATTCTTCGATGGGATGACCGTGAACTCATCGCGGTTGACAGCAGTCCTCCGTGCCAAGTCAATCAGATTCGCTTTGACTTCAAAACAAAACAGGTCAGCGTCACAGAATCTCCCAAAGGTGAAACAAAAGACCCTTTCTGTAAAGACGTAAAGGCGACGACCGCATATCTCGGCGGAGTCAAGGACGAACTGCGTCGGAAGCAATGAAACTCTTGCTTGTTGTCGCGATTGAAGAACTCACATCAGACCATCAAATGTTCTTGGGATTTGTAATAGGCAACAATCTCAGCGAGGTCACCACCTGCCGACCCTGAGTAGCTGTGGTCAGAACGGTGTGATAGCTCATCAAGCAACTCGCTGAATGGGTGACAAATCACCCCTTCGCTCTTGAAGACTTCCAATTCCTTCGGCTCTCGCGCCACTCCGTGTACCAGATGGAATGACCAGTTCACCCCAGACCACAGGCTCTCGCGAACACGCTGCTTCGCTTTCGACTTGAATTTTTGCTCGACCCACTGACGCGCACACGTCTCGACCTCATCCGCTGTTCGCTTCTTTGCTGACCCACGCGGGATACCTAAGCGTTTCGACATCTCTTTAGTTGTCTTGGCTATGTATCCAACTGGACGAAAGCTGACTTGAGCCTCAACATGCTGTCCCGTGACTGAACCGTTTGACTCACGGTGAATGCCTAGTAGGTCAAGCTCGCCGACACCGTGCTTTATACCGCGTATAGTGAAAAAGCCTTTGCGGTTGAGCCATTCTTCAACAAGACTCTCAGCAAGAAGTGACATTGGCAAACTCCGGTCGGGACTGGGGCACTATTGGTTGTACCGCCACAAGAACTTGTCAAGCTGCCTGAAGCTGAACGCGCTCAGACCGTAGTGCCTCACAAACGCTTCGATGATGCCTTTGTAGAGAGGATACTTATAAAAGTCAACCAGTCGAAAATCTGCGAATGCATCGACTTCCTTACACAACCTGAGCACATCCCTCGCATTGGTATCGCAGATAGGGTAGAAATCGGGTCTGTGCCAATGACAGTACTTGGTTGCAAAGGCGTATCGGTCATTCTCGCCTGCAACCAATCCGTAGGCGATTTCATCAACGACATCCAACGAACCTTGTGCGAGCTTTGGGTCAATGTCTAGACCACGAATGAGCTTCGAGACTCCATAGATTGCTGTTGTTTTGAGTCCCGCACTGTATAGCTGATTGATCGCAGCGACCTTGAGCAACACATCATGGATGGCCTGATTCTTTGGAAAGGTTTGTATGAGTAAAGTGAGGGCCGTGTCGGTGTCCACAGTCTCAAGGTCTTGTTCGTGCTCCTTGACCTTCTCTTGAACAAGGCTGGGTGTCGGTTTCTTGTAATCCATCGTCGGAATTTTATCAGCGGCGCAGAGTGTTCACGAATCCGCCCTATCTCAAAAGCACATTGATAGAGAGAATCTCTTGAAAAGAATCAGGAGTTGGAATCAATGCCTAGCTTTCTACTCGGATACACTGAGTTGATGACTGGTGAAGGTCACATGCCCTTCCATGCTGCCCTCCCCACGATGTAGAGCAGCAAAAGAAACGCCCCCGCTTCCAGCAAATAGAACGATACCTGCTTGATGAAGTCGCAGACGGCTTTGATCCAGTCGGTGATGATTTCGAGTCGTTGACGAAGTGCCATCTGAATACCCGGCTCCAGCCTTTTCAATTGAAATCCGAGGACATCAACAATCGCCCCTACTAATGGGCGGATAGTGAATAACTAACAGGCCGAAGCCTCTACGGAAGACTGTATATGCGATAAAAAGAGATGCAATGTGACCATAGTCAGTCATTGGGCGTAGGTGTTGGTAGACAAGGCTCACAGAGATTCACTCAGCCCTTCACTGATCCGAGCAATCGCTGAGAGACTCCCAGTCTCAACAGCCCTTCATTCCGCCCGGTCTACAGAACTGTGGTTGGCTTGTAATGTATTGATTCTATTGCCGTAAATAAGCCTGTCCCATTCGTATCCCATTCAATCACTCGCTCAACACCTGCTACTCAGTACACTGCCTTGCACTCTTCCTAGTGCCCGATCTAGATTTGGGGAGCACTCGTCCAACACTGGTCTTGACTCGTCTTGCACTCGGTATAACAAACTCTCGGTCAGAATTGAGGCAGGGGTACGTGAAAGAAGGGTCCCTTAAATAGGGTGGTTACCTCCCCAGAGACAGGCCGACCCCGGAGAGCGCCCCTACCCTGTCGCCATCGTGACGACGGGGCCTCGCCAACACCGATCACCCACCAATTCAATCACTGACCACTTCACTCAGTCACTCATTTGTATTCGATAAAAAAAGGAACCCCTATTTCTCAGGCAGGGGTGGGGGACATTGAACGCAAGCGGTTCCATCACCCCGCTTCGATATTCCTGTGCTGGTCATTTTTTTCTGGACTGAGTCAGGGTGCGCTCCTGCGCCGTCGCTGTTGGAATGTGCTGTCACATGGGCCCGCATTCACGCACAAACGCCCGCTCTCAGCGATCTGAACACATCGATGAAGGTTCAGGCCGTCCTGATTCCTGACAGGCTCATATCGCGTCTAATTCGATTTCGTTTTGCACTAAGTAAAATGATTGCAACACGCCCGCTGTAACATTACGATCTAGATATCTCAGAATAGAAATATCTCATCAGATTATTTCTATTGATGGTCTAATTTCTCTTGACAAACGTGATTCTAGGAGATATTCTGTTAGTATAGAGAGTAAGATTGGTTGTAGTGTGTAACAAAATACTTGACTTTGACGGTCAATTACTATAAAATAACTAATGTAGGATGATTTCGAAGTAAGTGGCTGCACCGTGAGGGACATGAACCCTCATCGAGTCCCAAATGTCGATGAGTATGCGTCGGTTGGGCTTCAGGCCATCCTGAATGCTGGACGGCATCAGTCGCAAGGCAAGCAAGCGGCTACATAGGTAACTCCTCAGCAGTACCAATCCAAAAAGCATCTAGCCGTCATCGGTAGCACATTCTAGGAATCGCCTGAGAACGTTTCCCAAGACATCCTAAGTTTCCAAGCGACTTCTCAGGCTCGCTCTGGAATGTGTCCCGTCCGATGACTCCGTGTTGTCGGACGGGTTTTTGTTTTGGGAGCAGAGGAGCCAGAAAGTCTTTGTGGAATTGATGACAGTTGAAGAAGTCGCAGCATTCCTGAAGGTCACACCCCGCGCGGTCTATGAGATGTCGCGCAATCGTTCGCAGGTCAGAAGCAGGCACAAACTGCCCGCGATCCGCCTGCATTCGAAATGTCTCAGGTTTGAGAGAGCTGCGGTCGAGGCATGGGTCAGAGGCATTGCAGACGCGAACAAGGCGGACCAGCAGAAAAGTAGGAGATATGAAAACTGAAAATGAACCGAAAGGAGAAAGACGAAGATGAAACAAACCGAGCTAACACCGAAGCAGGAACAACAGCTGGACAACTTTTTTCTCGAAGTACTGGATGAAGTTGACCCGCAACAAGCGGAAGCCATCCGCAGCGATGCAACCAAAGAAAAAGAACGCGAAAAACGAGACGCCGAGCGCGCGGCAAACCGCATCGAGGGTGGTCTTTACATGGAAGACCTTGGAAAGACTTGGACGTACTAGGAGACGGAATGACAACGACATTGACACCACATCAGCAGCAGGTGCTGGAGAAAGTCTTAGCACTGCGTGAATACACGCGAACGACGGGGCACCACACGACTCGGAGCCAGAATGAACTGCTCCAGAGTCTTGATGGCAATGACCTCGCCGTCGTGCTCTTGACGCTGAAGCAGAACAATTAAGAGAGATTACGAATGACGACGATTACGAAAAAAGAAGTTCAGAATGAACCATTCAAGAAGCTGCGGTGCCGTGATACCGAAGTTCTGTCACTGCCCGCACCCGCGTTGAAAGTCTGGCTCTACCACTACATGCGTGAGGGTCAAGAACGAGAATCTTGGCCTAGCGTTGCAACAATCTGCCGCGTTCTACATATGGGCCGTAAAGCCGTTTTCAAATGGCGGAAGTACCTTGTGGATAACGGCTGGCTTGCAGTAATAGGTCAGCGAGACACGAGCGGTAGATTCTCAGTTCCTATCATGAAGGTGGACAAAGGACTTATGAATGAAACGCGCTCCGGCTCCGATGGAAGAAAACTGAAGACCGAGTACCCAACTAGGGGACACGGTGACGAATCACCGAGTACCCAACTAGGGGACGCGGCCAGTACCCAAGTTGGGGACGCGGACCAGTACCCAACTAGGGTACAAGAAGTAGAACCATGCTTAAGTAGATTCAAAGATGTAGAGCCAATGTCCGCCGATGTCTCCCCGATTGAGTTTTTTTATCGAGCGGTTTTCCGAGAAACAGGCCCTCAGGACATTGAGTCCGACACCAGTCGGCCAGAGACTGGCGGCTCGGCAGCACTCGCGACTGAGTGTTGGTTTAATGACGAAGACCTCACACTTTTGAGCAAACCTGTCGCAGAGATGACATTAGCTGAGGCGCTCCGGACTTGTGAGGCTGAGAAATTTCTCATCCGCTGCAACAAAGCCGAAATCGCCATGCTGAAACAAAAAAATGATTCGGCTTCAAAGGTTCGTCTCGCTGAAGAGAGGACCGTTCTCCGGAGTACACAGGTGAAGCTGAAACAGTTGGAAGCCCGCGTCAAGGAAGAGAGGACACGCTTGAAGGCCGCGACGAAGGAAGTCAAAGCACAAGGCGCTGCTCAAGCCGAGGCTCGTCTTCCACAAGTCAGCCCTCAGGCCGAAGCGGTCGGGCGAGTCTATTGCGAAGTCCAAGACACGAAATACGTTCCGGCAATCGGACGCCTACTCGAACCGATGGCAGCGAAGTACAACATCGAAACCTGCCGTCAGGCATTCCGGTTCATGCTCAATCACAGGTTCTGGGGAGACAAGACTCACAGGTTCCTTGCGAAAGAGAAAGACGGAACGCCGTGGTTTGAGCAACTCGTCAAGCAGTGCCAGCGTGAAGCTGCCGCACTACCGGAGAACCCGATGGGTCGCGTGAATGAAATGGTGACGATGGGGGAAGAGATATGAGCGATGTCAATATGAGAGTTGCAGAGAATTTGCTGCAGCAGAAGGTCGCGCTTGAAGAGAGCCGACGCAATTACAGAGTAGTTCTTGAGTTTGAGCGGAAGCAGAAACTGGCAGACATTCGGGCGCGGGTCCGCAACGACTATCCCGGCTTGTCGCCTGAGCGTCGAGCCTTCATCAATGACTATGTGTTTTCACATCCTGACCGGAGTTTGATTTTTTCTGGTCACGGCGGACTGGGCAAGAGTTTTCTTGCTGAGGCAGTCGGGGATATTGCGAGTGCGAACTGTCGTACAGTCCTGCGGACAAGTGGACAGCAGTGGGAAGCGGACATCCGGCGCAACGCTGCAGCGGAATTTTCTGAAAAAGAAGTTATTCGAATCAGTGGATACGCATTGCGGCGGTCCAGACCTGTCGTCGTCATCTTTGATGAAATCACCCGCATCCGTCAGACACCTTTCATGATTGACCAGCTTCAAGATTTGCTCGATGCCTTGAAGGATGGTGGACATCAACTAATCGCTACGACCAATCTTGCGAAGAGCGACTTCATGAAATGGTGTGGCGGGTCACTTTACTGGCGTTTGACGCAGAAGAACGAAAGTCAGCACGGTGGACTCGGAGCCGTGTGGATTGCGTTTGAAGAGAAGAAAAACACATCGGCATCTGCCGAAATTTCTCAGAAAGTGGGGTCTTGTGAAGCATGAATATGACCCCACACCTGCTCAGGCACAGGTCATTCAATATCTGCAAGGACTCAACCTCAATCACCTTGAGGCAAGCGAGCACGCACACCGCAATCTCCCGTCACATCTCCGCGAGATTTATACTGCGGTAAAAAGAGTCTGCAACAAGGTCTTTCTCCCACAAGCCCGTTCTACGTTGTGTGAGTGCTTGGCTGAGTTTTACATCGGGCTATTGGAATCCGCAGAAGAGTTCGCAGGGCTTCCTGAACAATCTCGTCAAGAGTTCGCGCTTTCTCTAGCGAAGAAGGCTGCGTACAAGATTGCTCGAAAGCCGATGGAACTTCAGCCATTCCCACAAACTGACAGGGACATCCGCATCAAGTCCGGCGCACAGCCGCGATACTTCGATGAGGAAGACGACTCCCCTGACGGCCACTATCGGCATCCAGATTGGATAACGATGAATGAGTATGAAAACTCCCTCATCGAGAAAATCGACGCGAAGCGGTCGCGCCAGCCTGCGCCAGAACCTGCATATGAGCGGTGTGTCCGCCTGCTTGGTGAAACCGATGCCAACTGGTTCTGGTCTGTTAAGTCTAATCACGATACTTATCGCCAGCGACACCCAGAACACAGGGTGCTGACAAACGCAGAAACGGTAAGGTATCACCGATTGAAGAGAAAGGTTGGAGGAATGTAAGGACTGGTGCAATAGGTGGGACGGCAACAATATTGCCGCTTTACCCATCGAGCAAGGGGCGGTCGGCTCAGTAATCCCGCCCCAACGCTCATCGTGTATACGCAGTACAAAATCCGAAGGGACACTTTGAGAACTCCAATCCGGCAGTTTCCACATCCGCCCAGCTTCGCGGAGGCGTCGGTCGCGGTTCAGCAAGAACGGGTCTTCGACCGTGACAATTATTTCCGGAGAGCGGTCTTCGAATTGATGCGGCACATCGAGGATGGGTTAGATCACAAGGCAAGTCTTCAGGTATGGCGGCGCGAAAATCTTCCGCATTGGAGTCGCACCCCTGAGCCGGAATCTTTCCGGCTTGTGCTCGCGGATCACGCATGTGAAGTAATCACTCATCGATTCTCTGACGGCACAGAGGTCGGTCGATGCCTTGGTGTGAAGAGTGGTGTGCGGTGCTCGTTTGGATTCGGCCATACGAACAAAACGTTGAACAGCGCATGGCATGAATTTGATTCAGCGACTGCAGAAGGTGTCGATGATGAAGTTGAACAGGATTCACTCATTACCGAACCACTCACGCAGGAATGTGTGGAATCGGAGCCTCGACTGGTCGCGGTTGAAGACGCGGAAAGTGGCGAAACCAAGCTCGTTCCACAGGCTAACGACGAGGACGAGGATTCTGACGGCGCAGAGCCTGATGAATTAGAAGAGCAGGCTCTGACGATGCATGCAATGTCGGATAGTGACTAATGATTAGCTGGAGCTGGACGAGCCGGAAACACAACCCCGCGTATGTTTGTGCGGCGATGACATCTAGCTCCAGCGATTTAGATGAACGGAGACATAGTGATTTCAGTTGTCAATCTCACAGCGTTCCACAACAGTGGAGCGCTCAGTTCAGGATCGTTTTCGATTCCAACGGTAACACCGGGAAATACTCTCGTCGTTGCGCTGATCGGCGGTGCGTCCTATTCGACGACGAGCATCACTGACAGTGCGGGCGACACATTCACCCATCGGTCGGGTGGGACGTTCTACGACCCGGTCAACGATCTTGCGGCGGACTATTGGTTTTGTCTGCATGCAGGAGCCGCAAGTTCCATCTCATTCAGTGCGACCAGCAACCCTGAAATTTGGTGTTTTGAACTGCAAGGTACAGGCATCTTTCTTGCGAATAACACGCAAGCCAACAACGCCGGGAGTCCAACAACGCCGACGGGCTCATCGCAGACTGGCACAGGCTTTTTCATGTCAGTCGTCTCTGTAAACAAAGCTGTGACGGGTGTCAACTCCCCATGGTCAATCAACATCAGTGCTGGTGGTGCGATCAACGGCAATGCCGTCGCGTACATGGTCAACTCGGGAACGCAGCAGGCCGTATTTACTGAAGGTGGAACGAGCACTGACCAGTGGCTGAGCGTTTCAGCTTTGTTCTCGGAATCTGTGACGCTCACGGTTAGCGATCCGGCGACCGGACAGCGCGCAACAGACGGTCAGACGATGACACTAGCCCGACAAATTACGAACCGTGTCTGGGCCACTGGCGAAGATCAAGACCCATCAGCTCATTACGCGATCCTTAATGTCGCGACCGCAGGCGCATGGACCGCTGGCGGAACTGGTGGCGCACTACCCAATCCAAGTCAGGGCACTGGCAACGGGACTCTCAGGGTTGACCCTGATGAATCGCAACTGCCGCAGGCGTGGGTGGGACGTGAGGCAGCGCGGACAGGAAGCTACACAGGTGTAGTCACGGTTCGAGCAGGAACCGCCGTGGTCACGGTCAACGTGCCCATTGGCATCGGGTACGGCTGCGGCAGCAATGCTTGACGTGAATGGGGCGGATTTATTGAAAGGAATCATGAGCATCATTGAACAAATAAGACAATATGAAGTACATGCAGAACAGCTCTTTCCAAAATTGTTGGACGCCGTTGGAGTCATCATAGACCGAGAAACTGGCGAGATTGTCAAAGACAAAGCAGGAAGTCTACTGTTGGGATTTGGTATTCCCGATCTTCTCTTCAGGCTTGAGTGCCAACAGCAGCGTGAGCGCAAGCATGGTCTAGAGCAAGACAGTGCGGCACGCGCAAAGATTTGGCGACACATTGCTGAAGCCTCCAAGCCAATGGCGAATCCTAAGAGCGGCGAAGGGTCCATCGCTGACGTGGCGGAAGGCTGGCAACTGAATAACTGGTTGCCTGAGGGTTATCCCAAGTTTTCACGTCCGCCTATTCAGCGATCCTGCGAAGATTGCGGACTTCCTTGGTGGTCTTGCGATAATCATTTCGCAATCGTCGAGCGACCGATGGACGGTTCACCCCGACCACAGCAAGAAGATTCCCGCAGGGCATGGCTTTGCTATTGGTGCATCCGGCATCAATCCGTGCTTGAGAAGTACAAGGTTTCTGACAGCCCAAAGGCGCTGAAGGTTCGCAAAAAACGGGCACCCAATCGGAGCTACTTGGACAGGCTCCAAAACGCTTTGCCATCGCCGATTTCAGCCTGAAAATGGTACTGAAAACAAAGTACTTATACGTACTTATTTTGCCCAAAGTGGGCACAAGGCACTTCCACCCACTTTGGGGCTCAAAGGAACAATTATGGGCACACCGAGCGTTTTCTCTGAAACAGCAGTGACGGACCGCACGATTGCGGCGTGGGTCGCCTACTCCGGATACCCGTTGCTTCGAACAGAAATAAATCCGACAAGTACGGTTTACGTTTTTCGATGCCCTTCCGAAGATTTCAAGATTTGCGTTGAAGAGGCGAAATCAGAAGACACGCCTTGCTATTTGCGTGGGCTGCTCCGGGCGACAAAGATGCTTGCTGTGATGGCAGCTAGAGCACGAAACAATTGTGGCGTCGCTACGGGCGGATGGGTCGCCACCGATACCTTGCTCGATGACGAGATGGGAGTGGGAGAGAAGGAATGAGCAACCGGAATCGAGTGATTGGTAGACGCCTCCTCAAGCAACTTCTGAAAGAAGGTCACTCCGGAACGCTGAAGGGTTCGCAAGAGACAGCAAGTGTCCTGCATCAGGCAGCGAAATATTTGGCACAACTCAAGCTGACTCCCGCGAGTGGGCAACGCATCCCGCCATCGTTGAACCGTACGATTGCTGAGGCTAGAAAAATCGCGAGCAACAAGAAATTGGGTGCTCTCATTCGGCTCAAGAGCATCAGACATCTTCTGCTCGTTGAAGGTCTTGAAATTCCGCCATCACATCGCAACAGTCAGGAACTCGACAGCGTTGAAAGTCTTATCAGACGTGAGCTGGACATCGAGAAGCCCGAACGGGAAACGGTGACGGCTCAAAAGATTCGTGATGCAGCAAGACGGAACGCTCTCGCTGATGTCATCAGGTGCTTTGAACAAGATCGTGCCAACCGCTGTTTCAAAACATTGAGCGATGTCACTCTTCGATTGCCTGAGATGCCAGCGCCAGATTCCGGAATGAGTGATGAAGCGCGGATAGCACTTGAAGAACTTCGGAGGAAATATGATCAATCAACATCTGTATGACCAGTTGCTCAGCAATCTGGAAAAAGAAGTTGCCCTAAATAAAACAGGCGCGGCAGAGCGGCTCAGGACGTATCGCGATGGACATGCAGCGCTGGGAAAACTGCGGGACGGCAATTGTGAGCAAGCTCTGTTCACATACGATTGCCGTTGCCTTCTGAAATATCGCTGGTCAATCAATGCTGATGCGGTCAAGTACCTTGCTGAGCGCCTTGGAGAAGCCTTTGTACAAGCGTTCGTGAAGGCATGGAGCCCGGTAGGTGCAGCATGAGCGGCGGAACAGTCCGAACACGCTTGGCGGCGGCACACACCGAGCATCCAGACGAGAAGCCGAGCGTTCACCGCATCGTCACATCACGCCCGCAAGCGGGTACTGGAGCATCGCGAAGAGAACTTGAAACCCTTCGCGAATCGCAAACCCGTGTTGAAACTGCACCGACTCCTCGTGAAAGACGAAACGCGGGACTTGTTAGTGCGCCGCTGACGTATTCAGACCCCAGAACGCGCCTTGCACTCAAGCAGCATGCGGAGCCTCAAATCGTTTACGTTTTACCTGACACGTATGAGCAACGGTGCCTTGACGAGAAGGCTGCGATTCGCAAGCAACAGAGGAAGGCTGCAGAAGAAGCGGCGCGACTGGCTGAGCGACAACGGCAAGAGGCTGCGGCTAAGAACAAAGCCGCAGAGGAAGCGAGAATCGCCACCGATGCGGCACTATCGGACGGGCTTATTGAACAGATGACTGTGGGTGACTATGCAAAAGTGATGGCTCGTACAGGTGGTAGCACCGATCCAGAGCGGCTGCAATGTGAACTAGACACCGTGCGGTTCGAAGAACATGAGTACCAGAGCATCAAGCCGCTTTGGGACCTCACACCAATTTGTGAATTGAAATGTCTCACTGATGCAGAAGCAGCGACTGAGTTCAAATGCAGTCTCGCAACGGTTGAGCGTCTGCGAAAAGAGATGGACGAGTTGTAGAACGAGGAGAAGACATGAGCAGTATTAGACAGCGAAATGGACTGGCCGCATTTGAGAAAGAACTCGCCGAGAAGGAACAACGAGCGCAGGACGAGCGGGAAAAACCGATACGGGCACAGGTGCAGCGAAATGCGGAACTGCAAGCGCAGATTGAAGAAACAGAGCGCGAGATTGCACGTCAGGAACTGATGAAGCAGGATAGCCCTGAACTCGCGAAGCGGTGCAAGAAATTCAATCTCAAACGGCATGGGTTGAGTTCCCAAACACCAGTTGGAGAGCTTCGAGAAATGATTCGTCGAGCGTTTGATGAGAGTAATCGCCAGATCGAAGCTAGCGGATTTCGACTTGAGCATCCTGCGTATGGTGAAACAATCTATCGCATCATGGCGAACAACCCTGAGTTAGATTGGCTCAGTACGGAAACATGGCTCACTGTGTTTGAGTACGCTCAGAGCGTTGGTTATTTCGACAGAGCGGTCACGAAAATCGAGCAACCCAAGGCTCCGGAGCAGGAAAAACCACGCACGCTTGAGGACATTCACCGCGAAATCGACAATTTAGACAGCAGCACGCGTGATGGAGCCTTGAATGCCCGCCGATTGGCTGTGGAAGGGACAGGGCTTGCTTGGCGACATGTATTTTCTGAATGGAAAAATCAGCTAGCCCACGACTTCCACTATCAGATCAGTGACAATGAAGCGCAGGCTTGTATTGATTACTGCAAGCGAAATGGACTAGGCATTGATGAAAAATCCCTCAATCTTTGCCGCCAGCATGTCCTCGGTCTTAAAGATAAATCGGAACGCCTTGCTAGTGAGGTCGAACAGTTTGATTGGGCGCATGCGACCTTTGAAGAGAGTCAGGCGATGAAGCGCCGAATGCGTGAAGAGTTGTAAGACTGCTGACGGGCACTCCTCCACTAAAGGCCGCACGGAGTCCGTCAGCATCATTGTCACTTCCGTGTGGCCTCTCCTAGTTTTCGCGTGAAACCCTAAATCCCCAGCGAGAGAATGGTCACAGTCCTTTAAAGACGCGCGGGGCTTGGGGTAACCACGCGTGCGCTTACCTTCGTGCCATTCTGTTCAAACCCGGTTCCCTTCTAGAATAGACCTAGCATCGAGAGCGGCTTGGACGGTGACTTCAAGCCCGCCAACCGTGCCGGGAATGGCAGCGGTGGTTAGCCCGACGAGGGCGATGCGGCGAGGAATCGCAAATGGAACTTCCACTCAACAATAACTGTGACCGCTGCGGCGTCGATTGCTCAGAAGACTGCGTCATCGTTCCGGACGGAAAGCTGCTCTGCCCGCCTTGCGCGATGCTGGGAGACAGTGTCGATGTGGCTCACGAGCCGCCAACAACGGGTAAGACATACTTCCTTGTCCGCAATGCAATCGGAATGTGGCCGGAGTGGGTCAGCTTGTTCGTCGCTGATGATCAGACTGACACAAGGTCCGGGCGGCGGCGTGCGGTGCCTTTTTGCATCGGGAACGACCATCGGCGCTGGCCGATGAGGAACATTGCTCTCGCGATCCTGCTGGACTATCTGGCTGGGGAAGAAGACTGCGAGCGCAAGAGTGTGGCGTTGTCGCGGGCGTTTGCCCACAAGCTCTCTCGCATTGGTTCGGGAGGCAAGCTGAGCCGCATGAACGCCACGTCATGGAGTCTGTCTGAAAGCGACATTGAGAGACTGGTCACCGAGATTCTGGTTGAGGCTAAGCAACTCGATTTGGAAGCGTTCGCTGTCGAGGAAGTCTGCGGCCAACGTCGCGATGTTATCCGAGCGGCTGCGCTTGTCGAGACTGTGAGTCGTTTCAACTAGACCGTGCCAACACTATTTCTTCGCAGGCTGATGGTTAAATTCATAATCTATCTTGTCGCGAAGGTAATAGGTTTGCCTGTCTGGAAGCAACTTGCAAGCGTCCATAAAACCCTTTGCATTCGGTTTTTTGATGTCCAGCCCCGTAACCGTTTTGGATTGAAGATCGAATGTATTTTGAGAAATGTTGCATATCGCGTGGTCATCTGAAGTGACAATGAGCCTGTTGGTCCACTCGATGACCTTCAGCCAAATTGTGTCAACGCTTAGTGTGCCTACGATGGGACTTGCACTAGCAACGAGGCAGAATGAGTCAGTTCCAACGAGTTCGCGCCCTCCATGCCGATAGCATTCAATGTGAACAACTGCGAAGACAAGTGCATTCTCCTTCGTTGGGTTATCAGGCTCCCACACTCCGTCAACCTGAACGAATGTAGGCTCGCTGGGGCTATCGACCGACACTTCCGCCATTTTAGGTTTCGGAGACTCGGTTTTGTTGTCTTGGTTTTGCCCGAATGTTGGGACCTCGAAAATTATGCCTACGAAGATCAGCGCGAGGAGAAGTCTCATAGTCCCCTTTAGGCCTTGTGCTCTTTCTTCCACTTCGCCCAGCGTGCTTTCTGTGCTGCAACGATCCTTCGTCGGCCCGCAGCAGACATCGAGCGTCTCGCCTTGCGTGTTCCTTTGCGGGACGCGCCATTGAGCGAAGTCACTACCTTCAGAGCTTTGTCGATTGCGTCTAGCTGCTCTTGGAGCCTACTTCTTTCAGACTTCAGTGCAGCAACTACGTTCATCATGGTTCCTCCCAAAGACTATTTCTTGCAGGGATACTCCTGAGCAAGCATAAGTTGAAATGCCGTGGAAGCCAAAGTGTACTTGGGGTTTTTATCGACGAAGGCAATGAACTTCTGAATCAGAGTCATCGTCGATGTATTGTCCGGAACGCAGACTCGGAACCACTTCACATTGTCCGCCATCGCAAGCGACGCGTCACCCGCGCCTTGGATGTAGCCGATGCACTCGCCCGTAAAAAGCGTATTTTCGAAGTTCTTTTCCACACGGCCTTGCGATAGGTCTACAGCCACGCGGCACTCTTTTGCCATATCTTGTGCAGAACGAGTCTCGGCCAAGGAACTAGATGTGAATGAGGCGGCGAGCAAGACTAACAGTAAGATTGTCGCTCTTTCTCTATGCAAGTTTCCTCCAGTGTTCCCGCGCCCCAAGAGACTAAACAGCTGATCAAACTGCAAATCTACCAACTACCAGCGATTTTGTACCAGCGAGTGACCTGCTTGTGGGACAGTGGCAGAGGGAAAGATACACGTACCCACTTGCCACGTTTTCGCTCTCCCTCGTAAGTTCCCACCGCAGGAGCCTCACAGCCCTTTGGGTCATCACAAGCCAATAGAACATGTTCTCCATTGATGACGGTGTCGAGGTTAAACGATTCAACCTGCTTTGTCGTGCCGTGGGCACCTAAAATGCCTTTGTCGAGAACTGCGCGTGTGCCTTGGTCATCGTGAGTGACTGCGTGAACTGCTACCACCTGAACCTGCATGGCGTCTTTCGACCAAGCCAAAGTAGTCAGGAGCGTCAGTAGTGCCACGAGTTCTTTCATTGGTGCTCCGGTGGAAAGTTTGCTTGCCATAGAATCACGTAGGTCATTTTTGCCGCTTAGCAATTGCTTTCTTCTGCCGAGCATGTGCGGACGCCAGTGCTGCTTCGCGTTGCAGGCGGGTGAACATTTTCGGGCCTTCTATCGGGCCGTACTTCGCTACATAACTTTCTAGTTTCCTCATCGTGTCTTCCTTACCTTTATTGCCTAGCCAGTATTGCGGATTCGAAGGGCTGTCCGCAGATGGAGCAGAACTTCCCTCCGGGAGGGGAGTACTTGCCGCAATGCGCGCACAGTTGTGCCGCTGCGGAAGGTGATTGTTGAATTATGACTGGCACCGCATCATTCATGATCGCCCAGATGAGCGCAGCAACCCAGCCTATAACACTCCAACCAGCGAGTAAGTTCAGAAGAAAGATCGCCTTTGCGTTCCGTTTGCCGCGTGCGATGATGCTGGGCAAGAAGTAGAGTGGTAGGCAAATAGTTGCTACAAACAGACAGCCAGCCACTACTCGAATCAAAGTGACATTATCCATAGCGCCCGAAAGCTTAGACTCTGTATTGATTGGTGTCAATCACACTGACGCGTCATCCAGATAACTCCTGATAGCACAATCGTGCCAATTCCTCGCACGCGAGTGCTAATCCTGACCTGCTCATGAGGCTGTAGGCTTTGTGGTTACTCTAATTCGTTCAAGAGGTAAGTATGGGATGGCGGTTTCGGCACTCTTTCAAACTAATCCACGGAGTCAGGCTCAACCTTTCCAAGACCGGATTGAGTTGCAGTGTTGGCGGTGCGCCATTGACTGTCAATGTCGGGCCGCGTGGCGTCTACGGTACTGCTTCCCTGCCCGGAACCGGGATTTCCTATCGCCAGAGGTTCGGTGGGTCACACCAAGGTGAACCGACGCCGAACCTACTGCCAGTCACGCAACCGCACACATTCCCGGACCCCGGTACGGCTGTTGTTCCGGTTCCGCTCCCAATTCCCACGCCCGCATCTGTGCCAGTCGGAATGCCCGTGCAAGAGGTTCACAGTGCGAGCACTGAGCTTCTCACGAGCGAAGGTCTTAAGGATTTCAAGCAGTTGCTTCAAACTGCATTCACAGAGCATGAAGACATTGGTCGTGAGCTTGAGACAGCAGGTCAGGAGAAGCAACGCGCATCAGAACGGTATCTGTCTTGGGAGAATGGCTTCCTGTTGAAGCGAGTCTTCACGAAGAAATTCGCCCAGCGGAAAGCAGACTCAGAGACAGCAGATGCTAGGGTCTCGGAGCTTGAGGAGCAGCTTCGATTGACCACGATTGCGACTCACATCGAAATAGAGCGAGAGCAAGCGGAGCCGTACTACCAGATGCGGGATGCATTCGCATCACTCTCTGAGTCTCAGGCTATCTGGGACGTGAAATCGTTTCAAAGGATTGACAAGTTCCACGAACGCAGCACGGCTGACTCCAAGGTTACTCGGCAAAGGGTAGTGTTCTCTTTAGGAAGCTGCGACCTGCTCCAGTGGGAACAGAAGGTCCCACATCTCCAAAATGCCAAAGGGGGTGATCTGTTCCTCTATCCCGGATTCATCCTTTACCGGGCCGCAAAAGAAGCTTTCTCAGTCATCGACTACCACGATGTTAAAGGTAACTCGATCCTCGTGCAATTTCAGGAACTGGAGACCGTTCCAAAGGACTCCAAGGTCGTTGGTCAGGCGTGGGTGAAAGCGAACAAAGATGGAAGCCGCGATAAACGGTTCGCGAATAATTACCAGATTCCCATTGCGCTGTACGGCGGATTGTCGATGAAGAGTGATAACGGATTATGGGAAGAATTTCACTTCTCAGACCTTGAGCGGCTGAAAAGGTTTCTGGAGGCATGGAACAAATTCGATAGCTCCTTTCCGGCGACCCAAAAGAACTGAGCTGCTCATCGGGGATGAGTCGTCGGAAACATCCCGTCAATCCGTTTCATGATCCTCTCCGACCATTGGACAGCCGACGCAATCAAAGACTCGGTGCGTGGACTCGGCTTTGAATCGTGGAGGTCTTCGGTCGTTTTGAGATGGCGTGTGACGAGAATCGCAGCCATTATTCCGATCACGCGTTTGCAGCCCTCATCCATCGGAGCACAATATCATCTTCGCCTTATTTTCGCCAAGCGCTATACTGAAGAGCGAGATGGCAATCATTGATTTGTTCTCAAAACGGCAGAAGGCGCTCCGCAATGAAATGCCCGATGTCTACACGTACAATGAAATACCGACACCGCTACGCGCGCAGGTCGTCCACATCTTGCGCGACTTGTTTGGTTTTCCTCAGAGGTATGACATTAACGGCTGCCTCCAATCATTTGAGAAGATTCACGACCTGCTCTGCCGTGAGTATGGCGTGTTCCACCTGTCTTCCCAGATCATGGAGGGCCCAGACGAGAAAGTGATCGATTTCCTAATGAACCAAGCCAGCCATGAGGAGGTTCTTGACACGATTGAAGTGTCGTTTCGATTCGCCTCTGTACGGATGACTTCGAACTACAACGGCCCACAACTTCCCCGGAAGGTCTTCGAAAATGCTGTTGCCGAATTGAATGCCCGTTTTCGAGAGCGCGGTATCGGGTACCAGTATGAATCCGGGGAGATAATGCGGGTGGACTCTCAGTTGATTCATGCAGAAGTCGTGAAGCCTGCGTTAGCGCTGCTGACGGCGAAGGAATACGCAGGAGCCAACGCAGAATTTCTCAAGGCATTTGAGCATTACCGCAAAGGCGACACCAAGGAGTGTCTGAACGAATGTCTCAAGGCATTCGAGAGCACCATGAAGGCGATTTGCACTAAGAGGAAGTGGGCTTTCAAGCCGACAGACGCAGCGAAAGAATTAATTGAGATTTGCCTGAAAAACGACCTGATTCCGCCGCTGATTCAGTCGCACATTGGTGGTGTGCGGGCTGCACTGGAGAGTGGTATCCCAACCGTTCGCAATAGGCTGTCTGGACACGGACAGGGAGCAACGGTGGTCAACGTCCTCCCTCACTATGCCAGCTACATGCTCCACTTGACCGCGACAACCATTCAGTTCTTGGTTGAGTCAGAGAAAGCTCTGCCTTGACGTGAATGAAAGGGACAGCCGTACCGAAAATCACCACGGTTTTTTCAATCGACTCCGGTAAGGATTCACGGTCTAATTTTTCGTTAGACCGGGAGGAGAATCTGTCCCATTGTCCCGTTGACTGTCCCGTTCACATCCCATTCAGCATCCCGTCTGTGCCCAATCATCGGTAAAGGCACCTAGCGTGCCAACCTGCAACCATCTGAAAAGACACACTTTGCCTAAATTTGAAGACCGTGAACTCCACCGGGAGTCAGTCGCTTCCGCATTGTATTTTCAATAGGTTACCGTATTACCTTTGTGCCGTTGTCCCATTCCGTCCCATTCAGTACG
Source organism: Bacteroidota bacterium (assembly GCA_003175695.1). Taxonomy (GTDB): domain Bacteria; phylum Bacteroidota; class Bacteroidia; order Chitinophagales; family Chitinophagaceae; genus Puia. The sequence continues at coordinate 18,731 of PSRA01000008.1, forward strand.
ATTTGGACATGGTGAAACAACGCAAGCAGTATAGACGCAGACGGGCACCGGGCGAGGGTTCCGTCCAATTCAAGAACGGTGCTTTCCACCTCAGAGCACTCATCAACGGCAAGGCAGTCAGCGCGAAACTGTGCGACAAGGACGACCTTCATTTCTCGGTGACCTGTCCCGCAGTTCGCGAACTCGCCACTGCAAAGCTCAAAGAACTCAATGACGCAACGGGAAAGACTGACGCGCCATCGGGAGACATGAGCGTCGTTGACTTCTGGGAGAAGGTCTATGTGCCGTGGGCGAAGGAAGTCAATCCGCTCGTCAATGAACCGAATCTTCGAGCATCAACCCTTGCGGGATACGAGCAGGTCTGGTCGCAGCACCTGAGAGAACACTTCGGCAGCATCACTCTCGCTACCTACGAGACGCCCACCGCAACCGCGTTCCTGACTGAGAAAGCGAAAACGCAGGGGCGCAACACCGTCGCGCATATTCGCAGCCTCATGTCTGGAATCTTTTCAAACGCAATCAGCCGGGGTTATATCAAAGTCTCTCGCAATGGGGGCAAGACATGGGAAGCGGCCAAGAACCCAATCCAAGAAGCGAGTGTTCTTGGTAAAACGGCACGCCCTGCAAAGACTGGTCACTACTCCCTGCGGGAAGCTCTGTCTATTCTTGCCGCGTTGTCTGAACACGTCGAAGGTCAGTTGGTAATGGCATTGTCGTTCTTCTGGGGTCTACGACCGTCAGAGATTCGCGGGTTGAAGTGGGAGGACTTCTCCTACGGTGCGAGTGACG
>PSRA01000105.1 GCA_003175695.1 Bacteroidota bacterium
TTGAACCTTATAGGCGTCATAGTTTTATTTTTGATTATTCCTTTAAGACATGTAGTTTTTAACAGAAGCGGTCACTGGACAGCCATAATAATCATTGCGCTGGCATTGTTGGCTTTTATAACCGGATTAATTTATGAAAGAAAGAGTGTGTGGTGTTCGGGACTTTGCCCCGTGCATCCTGTAGAACAATTATATGGTTCAGGCCCGGCATTTTCTCCTCCAAATACTCAATGCAAGGAATGCGTAAAGTGTTCAATACCATGCCCTGAATCGACGAAAAATACTACGGTCCTGGCCTCAAAGCATAGGTGGTCACAAACGGTCATTGAATATATACTTGTTGGGGCCTTTCCGGGATACGTATGGGGGTGGTTTCACCTACCAGATTATACTGGTGCATCTGGCTGGAATAATCTGCAGTATGTATACGGAATTCCGTTATTATCTGCAACTATTTCGGTTTGTTTATACATCATTTTGAAGCAAATTGTATCTCGTAACAGGCGGAAGTTCCTTGTAAATTTATTTGCAGCAGCTGCAGTATCCTGTTATTACTGGTTCCGGTTACCTCAGTTAATGGGTTTTGATTCTGGCAACACTAACGGTGAGCTAATCAACTTAAGCAGTAGTTTGCCCGCTTGGAGTCCAATCGTAATGAATATTTTTACTACAACTTTTTTTATCTGGTGGATGACGATACGAAAGAAAGCCAAAAAGAGCTGGACAATTCGCCCTGCATATGCGCAACCATAAAAGGAACTAATAGCAAGGAAGATTGCTTGAGAACGAATCTGTCTCGCAGAGAATGCGCATTAATTGCGGAGTAGCTGGTAATAAATCGAGTGGCCCTCTTCCAGGACCAACGGTATTTCCTCAAACGGGAGGGTGCATTACTAAAGACGAATTAGAAATATTTCACGTAATGAGACCCAACATGGCACTGGCAACATTTCGTAAATCATCAAATGAAATATATGTTTTGCTAATTAATTACGATGGTAAATCCTATTATGATCAGCAGAAGATACAAGTCCCTCCAAATACTTGTGCAAGACAGATTGGTACGTATTAATATGAAACGAATATGGGGAGGCTAAAAACTGTTCCGGTTATAGTTATTGAATAATACTGAACGCGAGATAGCAGCAAGTATTTCCGTTAGAAAAACTGTTCACTTCGGTATCCTTTGGTATCATACCGTATCATTATTGCCCATAATCTACCCCTCAACCCTATGAATAAGCGAAATTTAAAAGTAGTAACTGGAATCGTCACAGCTATTCATCTACTAAAGGCAAGTAAAAGCAAAAAAAGGCAAGAACATCTGCTTCAGAATGAATCTATCCCGCAGGCAATGCGCGTCAATCGTGGCCTAGTTACTTTTCCAATACAAAAAGTACTGTCCCGCAGTTTCAGTGGAATTGGTGACAGATTGGTGACCGCAGGATGTAATATCAGTAAAGCTCTGGCAGATTTTATGAATCTGCCAGAGCCGTCGTCCATCTATTGCTTCTGGAACTGAAGCGTGTTGAGTATGTTCTGAGCAATTCTTTGACCCTGGAGTCGCCCCTGGGTACAGGCATAACGTGTATGAATACCTGCCAGCACCCGCGCATTACCAATTTGAGCCGCCATGTCTGAAAATGAACTATAGTTTTGAGGCGGCATTCCAAGGTAATCATAGGTATGATTGGTTAAATGATAATTTTCGCCAAACAAATGGGTGAGTATTGTTTCAAATGCACCGGCTTCAGTGGAATGACCTGAAGGGAAATCAGGATGAGGAGGTGTATTAAACAGGGCGTTCCATGTTGTAAAACCCAATACGCCTCTTATATAGGTTATTGGTCTCTCGATATTATCCCGGTATTTTATTCTCCAGCATCCCAGTAATGCGTCGTAAGCGGTAATTCCAGCCTGGGCAAAAGTAATCGCCGCTTTATCCAGCCCGGATTGCTCCTGTTGCAATACCTGCATGACGATCGACAGATAATGACCACCAACGGGATAACCGGGAGCGTCTCTATAATATAGACCCTGTGCGATCTGATCCGGAGTAAGGGATTGAGAAATATCATACACTTCCCTTTCAAGGGCATAATAAGGTGATGAAGGATCAGTTGAATACGTTGGAAATGGATCCGGATCGGCGCCACCAATACTGCCCTGAACTAAATAACGGTTATTACTCAAATGAGGAAATGCAGCCGGTACAAAACCCGGAGGTGTGGGTTCCCAGAGCCCGGGACCTGACGGAGGAACATAAGGTGGATAAACGGTAGCTGAACCATCCGTTGTGGACCAGTCAAAAACAATTTCTGCCACAGCTCTTCCATAATCAACTGAACGTTGAAATTCGTCTGCATCTACTTCACTTTGATAACCCGTGTTTAATGCATTTTCCAATGAGTCCATAGAGGCTTTGTTGGCATCTGAGGTGTTTGGAGACAGGTGTCTGTTCATAAATGCAAGAGCTGCATTGGCACAGGTGGGCCAATGATAGGCTACCCCTGGTTTTGTATCAGGCATGGCCGGAAAATCCGTCAGCTGACCGGAAAGCGTTTGAAATGAAGGCATACCGTGCACGACTGATTCGTATAAAGCTATTCCGTCGTACGCAAAAATACGGGTAGGGTTGTAACCAAATGGATTTGCACCTGTGGCTGTCTGCGTTAATCGCAGTTCCATGGCCATCCATTTGACAACGACTTCCGATGAAAAAGTTTGGGTCTGTTTCAAATGACCATGAGCACTATTATCTGCAGTCTGATTCTGTACGAGAAGTTGATCAATCTGTTTACGACAGCCGGAAACAATGAAAATTGCAAAAAATATAAATAATAGCCACTTTGGAGGCCAATGGTATATAAGTGATTTCATAATGATTATTTTGGGGTTGAAAAATCGTAAAACGGTGGTATAACCCAAATGTATACCCGTTAGTGGAGCCCAAAAACAATATTTCGTCGAATGGATTTCACGTACACTTAGTGAAACGCATTCAGAACAAATGGAGATATGGCATGGGAAATAAGAATGGAGAATCCGTCCTTAAAATAAATCATCTTTTTATTCCGGTCAAAATGAGAAAAATGCTGACAATTGATAATATAAAATCTGTTCAGACGCAGGAATTCCCCACCCGATAAAAGAGGTAACAGATCCTTGATCGTAGAATGTCTCAGTGCCCATTTTTTTTGTTGTTCATCCTGAATCAAAGTCTTTACATAATGATCCGCACTTTTTACAAACAGGATGGCGTTGGGCTCAACCCAGATATAGGATTGCTTTTTATCCAGGACCCTGATCAACTGGGCACCCGAGGAAGCAATCTTCAATGATCTGTTTACAGAAAGTGGTAATACCTTTTCTGAATATAAATCAGCCTGGGTTACCGTTCCATTTCTTGAAGACTTGTCTGTATAGAAGAATGACAGGCGCATTCATTTATCCTGTTTATTATACTATTTGTCGCATTTCCCATATAATTGGAAACGGAATGTCTCGAAAAAGCCAGTTAACCCACCGACCTGAGACCTATTTTTAAGTATTCAAAAACCATTATAGGTATACACTGAGTGTACATAATGAATTTTAGAAGTATCCACCCCGAAATCCTTATACAACGCCCCTGCGATCGAATTGATGGCAAAGTTTGCTTCAACACTCGAATCCGTTCTGGGATGCATTCTGATGGTATCGCTGTTTAATGTTAATGAGGTCTTTGTAGGGAAAGCTACATTAAAGTGGATGGGCACCAGGTTGTCTATTAAGACCAGCCTTTTTGTAGGTGGACTGTAAGAATAATTGTCAGTCTGACCTCCATATGTTAAATAGGTTGAATCCGTCTTAAATATAAAGGTTGCCCAGTTTATGGTAGTCAGTTGGTTAGTTTGATAAGTATACACACCAACATCGGTACTGATTGTTTGGGAAAAAATTTCCCACTTATAGCCTGTAAGTATGCAAAAATCCGTTGTGCATGGAGGTGGAGGAACACTAACAGGAGAAGTAGTTGATGATTTGCTGCAGCTAAAACCCGCAGTAAAAATAAAAAATGTCAGAAATACTAATTGCATTACTTCTCTCTTCCTGCAAATGTTAAGGATCGAATGTGAACCCAAAAGCAGCCTGGTCATTTTAATTTGTTTTTCATTTTAGCAATTATTCGGGTAAGTCGTCCCCTGAACAAACCTTTGCCCAAACAACCGGTTAACTTAGGTGACATGATAATTAACCAATTTATTTTCTCTTATCTTGTTATGAATTTAACTGTGGCCTAACAAAAAAAAAATACCTATTAATAGGTAGTCGTATTTTTTATTAAATCCTTTGCGCCACTGACCCCCGACGTACAAGTCGGAAACGGAGGGATAAAAATAAAAGGTGTCCGGGTGGCATCAATATGTTGGTGTATGTAGCTTACCAGCCATTGCAAGTATAGGAATAGTTATCTACAGCGGAAAAGTTGTAATTTCAGCAACAGGAACTGGCGAATGCATTTTATTAAGACTAACGAGAATTTCCCTTGGAAAAAATACTGATTTATAGGTAGTCATCATTCTGATGGATCGGGTTAATCCATGTTATGGAACGCAGTGTATCCTGAAAAAAGTTGACATATGGAGCAAAATAAATTCAATCTGGAAATGAGTAAAATGTTAGATGGGTTTATTAATAAGTCCGTTACCGATATGCCGAAGCTTGAATTGAACTTTTATAAGAAACTCTGGGATTTTTTTCTGCTGGGAGATTCTTTTTATTTCATATTAAACCATATAACGTTTTCCATTGAATTTGTAAGTAGTGAGGTGGAAAAAGTACTGGGCTATCAGGTCAGTATATTCGATATGACATTTTTAAACCAGATCATTCACCCCGAAGATCATTCCTGGTTTTTATCCTTCGGTGTTTCCATAACTAATTTCTTTTCACATCTGAGTATCGATAAATTGACGAAGTATAAAGTCAGATATGATGTTCGCGTAAGGAAATTGGATGGTAGTTATTCAAGAATACTGTATCAGGGTATATTGATGGAACACGACGAACAGGGTGGTTTCCTTAGAACCCTAAATGTTTTTACGGATATTTCTTATCTAAAAAGGGAGGGCGGACCTGAATTGTCTATGATTGGGATGGATGGTGAACCTTCGTATTTAAATGTCGCTTCGAAAAATGTTTATTTTGAAAATGGGGAAGAATTAACCAAGCGTGAAAAACAGGTTCTTAAATTATTGATGGAGGGAAAGTTAAGTAAAGAAATCAGCAGTATATTAAAAATCAGTAAACAAACCGTCGATACGCATCGTAAAAATATGATCCACAAAAAAAACCTGAATAATACCGGCGAGCTGATCGGCAAGGCCATAAAATATGGGTGGATATAAAGTGTATTTGTAAAAGCGTAAGACCATGCCAGTAATCACTGATCATTATACTTGAAAAAGTTTCGAAGTTCACTAATGGAGTAGTTCAATGAATTCATGCTTCATCTATTTCTCTTAATTTTTTTAGAATTTTATAGCTTTGTCTCGGAGTGCCTCTTACTAATCACATATCTCAAACAGACATCTTTTTTTCCTGCACGGAAAAGAGCTATACAAGTGTGGAGAACACCGTACCGGAACATGCACTTGTTTACATCTATTCCGGCAGCATGACTATAAGAGATGCAGACAAGACATATACTGTCAGCGAAGGTGAAACAGTTTTGTTTTACAAGAACATGCTTGCAAAGTTTACCAAGTATCCATCAGCAACCAGTGAATTTAGATCAATATCCATTTTGTTTTCGCAACCTACCTTGCAAAAGTTTTATTCCTTAAATAAAGTAAGCAATAACATCAAACCCCTATGGCAGGCAAAACTCATCAGCAAACATCCTCTCCTTATCAGTTTGTTCAATTCGATCCTGCCCTATAATGAACTGCATGGGGATAAGCTTCCACCACATTTATCGGAGATTAAATTACAGGAAGCCCTAACA
>PSRA01000123.1 GCA_003175695.1 Bacteroidota bacterium
GGGCAGCCGCGGGGAACGAAAGTCTCGCTGAGAATAAATTATAAGCAAACGAAAGACCAATTGGATTACCATACCTAAACATGTCAAGCTATGCTACAAGCAATTATTGTTGATGATGAACCGAATTGTTCGGAATCACTATCTACTATGCTTAACCGCTATTGCCCGGAAGTCGAAGTGTCAGCTATCTGTGATTCAGGAGTGATGGCTTTGAAGGAAATTCCTTCGCGCAACCCGCAACTGGTTTTTCTGGATATTGAAATGCCGCATATGAATGGCTTTGAACTGATTGAAAAATTGCCGGCAATCAATTTCGAGCTGATTTTTACGACCAGCTATGACCAGTATGCGATAAAAGCGATAAAGATTAGTGCACTGGATTATTTATTAAAACCGGTTGACCGCGAGGAATTGAAAAAGGCGGTTCAAAAAGTGTTGAACAGGCAGCGCCCCTCGTTGTCCCAACAGCTGGAAATCCTACTGCAGGAGTTGCATCAGCCTGCCCGTTCCATTTCGAAAATCGCCATACCCACCATGGAAGGATTACAGATGATAGCTCTGGATACTATTATCAGCTGCGCTTCGGATAGTAATTATACTAAATTCCATTTGAAGGAGAAAAAAACGCTGATAGCATCCCGGACGTTAAAAGAAGTAGAGGAATTGCTGGAAGGACGCTCCTTTGTGCGGGTTCACCATTCCTATCTCGTAAATATCAATGAAATTAATAAGTATGTAAAGGGGACAGGCGGCTATTTAGTCATGTCTGACGGTACAAGTATTGAGGTATCCCGAAGCCGAAAAGAAGAGCTGATGGAAAAGCTAAAGGCAAAACGGCCCTTAAACAAAGGATAGGCATTAGCCAGGGCATTACACCCAAACCCGTTCATCGCGGACAAAAAAGCAACGGTAATCTTGTTATCTTATGGAAGGCCTGCTTGACCTGTACGAAACGAAAAAGCTCTGGAAGTGGCAATGGGCCTGGACAAAAAAATGGAGAGACTTCTCACGAATGCCGCTCGCTGAAACAGTTCAGACTGCTAGCCATCCACTACCAAAGACCAAAAAGCCCACCTTTTCACATACACGTGTCCGTTATTCCTTTTCCACTCCTTGAAGCTGTTTCCTACACTTACTATTTTACAATTGCCATACCCGCCATTTTTCTGGCCCATCGATGTCATAAAAAAAGAAACGATTATCCGAAAATGATAGCACCGGGGTTCTTAGTGTTGATCGTCTCCCTAAGGGAACCCAGGGGTGGATAGGAAATGGTTCCTTTCATTAGTCCTTTTCCACTTTCAAAAATTTTCCACTGGCATCAAAAATTACATCCTTTCCATCCACCTCTGCTTCATAATTTATTTCACCGCGTGCTTTTGTGATCCTTGACGCTTCTTTTATTTGTTTTCCCCTGTAATGCTCCTGGATATAAGACAGGGCTTTTGAAGGGAGTTCATCCGTTTTGATTCCCATCTCCGTTTCTGTCAGGGTGCCATCCGGTTTAAATACCAGGGCCATCGCAGTGCCATTTTGTTTAAATTCCACTTCATACCTGCCCTTTTCCAGTTCCCACGACTGGCCCGTGGCAGCAGGATAGAGTTTTGCAAAAAGTGTTTTAACCGTGTCAGGTACCTTTGAAGCGTCTATCTTCTGGGAGTAAGCGCTGAGGCCGGTGCAAACCAATGCCAGTAGCGGTGTTAACTTTTTCATAGATTCTCTTTTTAGATTTTGACAACACGCTTCAATGTAAATGCTGAATCCGTTTGAAATCTGAACCAGAGTTCGAACAGTATTTACTCAATATAAAGACTTTTAATTAGGGAGGTAAGGTTTGTAATCCTGCTACCGGGAAAAACGATTCGTGCGTGAAAAATGAATTAATGGCAGCCGGCTGGTGGCCAATTTCACATGACGCGACATAACGGAAGCTGGTTGCCAGTGCCTGCTCGCGCAGGCATTTTTCCTTTCTATTCGGTCCTCAAACTACAGTCACTGTGCGAAAATAAATTTGTGGGGAGCCAATCATGAAGACCGGTGCAGATCATGGGATTTGCTTTTCTGCAACTCAAGAATTTCTTGGTGGGATGACCAGATCTCTGCATTGAGATCGTTGATTTTCTCCTGCTGTTTTTTGAGTTGCCGTTTGTCTCTGGTGATGCGAATAAATAAGCCGAGAATGATGCCAGCAAAAAATGGAGGAAGGTAGCTAATGTATTCCATAGATTAACTTTGTCTGATTGGTTATTTTCCCAAAGGGAAATACCTGAAGAAAAAAACTGCTGAAATAATTCCCAGAATAAATGTGAGCAGTATCAGCAGCGAACTGATATTTGTTTTGTTGCTGGCGCGACGCATGGTGTTTTTGGTTTAGCGGTTGCACCGGAATTTCTTATCCTTGTCACATCCTGAAAATTCCGGTTTGAGGACCCTCCCAGGTAGATTCGCTCACGAATGTACAAACTTTGAAACCTGCCTAGCTTTGATTAACGCTGAATTAACTTTAGCGGACTCTTGGTTCTGCCTCTTCAGAATTTAAACAGCATTAACTTCATTTACTAACGCTGTTGGCCAACTGAAGATCACAGTCGAAAAAATAAATATTGACTGAACAGGCAAACTCCGAATAGAAAAATAATGACACAGCCACTTTCCCTCATTGCACCTCCTCAATCTCTTCGAAGAGTCCTTTATTTTAGATAGTTTTCGGGGCTGGTTTTAGCAAAGTAGATTTTGCAGTGAATTCTAAAAGTTAATAAGGATTGCAAATGCCGTAAACGGCGCAAAAACCTGCAGATTGCTTGCTGATTGAGGCAGGCTGCACTCACTTTCTGCAGGTTACTCATTATTGTTTCAAAGACCAGTGCCATAGCAATAGATTTAACACCCGTAATCATGAGGTCTTCTATTCCATTACTAATCAAAAAAATGATTTATGCGACACCCCGTCAACACTCCCGCCTGGCATGAGTCGTCCTTGAAATTCATTGCCGGTTTTTGTCTCTTAGCCGGGCTAATGCTTCTTTCAGGCTGTCAAAAGAATCCCGAAAGGCTTTTGAATAAAGGGAAGGAATTTTTTGCTCCACCGTCGGAGGATCCGGCCACAGTTGCCACCGACTGGTACAAACTGCAACTCCGGATGATACTGCAGTCGCATCCGGCAAAACCAAATTTCTTAATCTTTCATCTGTTCGCCTATTCTGGCATTTCTCTATATGAAGCTTGCAGGTTTGAAAATCACTCTTTAAAAAGTTTACAAGGTGACTTAAACCAGATGCCTTCGATGCCGGAACCTGATAATTATAAACAATATTCCTGGATCATCACGGCAAATGCAGCCATGGCGACTATTACAAGGGATCTATTTCCAGGCCTCACACCAGGAAATAATGTGTCTATTGATTCATTGGAAAAGCTATATAACGATAAAATCACGGCAATAGCCGGAGCCGGGGTTGTTTCACAGTCACAGGCATTCGGGGATTCGATTGCTTCTGCCATTTTTGGCTGGTCAAAATCGGATCTGTCTAACCATGCAAGTGATCCGTATACTCCTCCGGTATTTCCCGGCGCATGGGTACCAACGCCGCTTGCATTTGCACCTGCCGTAACACCCTATGCCGGCAATTGCAGACCTTTTTTGCAAATATTTTCGGAGGGCACAACACCGCCACCACCATTTCCCTATTCAGAGGATCCCAACTCTGATTTTTACAAGATGGTGAACAATGATTACGTGATTTCAAAAACCCGCACAGCAGATCAAACTAACATTGCACTGTTTTGGAACGATGTGGGAGCCGGTATTGGGTACACACCCATGGGGCACAATATTTCTATATTGACCCAGGTGCTCGATAACAGCAATTCTTCGCTGGCTACTGCCGGTATTGCGTATGCGAAAGCTGGTATTGCCATTTGGGACGCAACGGTAGTTTGCTGGAGGTCAAAATATAAATACAACCAACTCAGGCCTGTATCATATATCCGGCACGTTATTGACAGCACCTGGCTGCCTTTGATCTCAACCCCTGCACATCCAGAGTATCCTGCAGCTCATGCTTTTCTGACGACGGCGTTTATGGAAGCCATAACCTCTGTATTTGGCAATAATTATAGTTTTACAGATCACACTTATGATTTCCGGGGTTTTGCTCCAAGGTCCTATGCTTCCTTTGAGGATGCGGCATTGGAAGCCGGCGAATCCAGGCTATATGGAGGTATCCATTACCAGCCATCCATAGATACCGGTCATGAGTTCGGTGCCCTTGTGGGCAAGGCCGTCGGCGCAATTGGCCAGTAAGATAATTGGTCACTTCCTCAGGATAGGCTGAAATAGGATCGAAAATTCATTCGCGTTATGTGTGGGCGGCTTTCAGACAGAGTTTTGACATCTTAATAAGAACCGCTGGCAACTAATGGTAAAAAGGATAGCTATATACATCGGTATTTTGTTGGGAATCGAAGTTGTGTTGCTTACCGGACTTATCTTGACGTCAATGACAGATGAAAGACCGCCCGCAATCGCAGGATATATTGGTTGGGTGTTGAGATACCCTTTTGGGTTTCCCCTTGTACTGGTGAACCAGAACTATCCGTACTTTCTTAATGGAGGGGCTACACCAATATGGTTTGTGATTCCTTTTGTCATATTCAACGATTTCCTGTTGGCTCTGGGAATAATTGGCTTTATATCTTTATTCCGAAAGATACTAGCCAGGGAACAATAAATTAGACAGGATTTTCCGAAGATACCTGTATCACTTGATATTAATAAATTTTAGTCGCCTGGGCCGGCGTGGTAAAGATGGCACCCTCGGCCATTTAGTGGATTGATGTCGTCCAGTTGGATTAATATTAATTGCCGACCTTAACACCTACGCCACGTTTAGCACGATTAGTTAGCAGCTCGTAGTTTTCTTCTGTCCTACAAATCTCACCACTGACCCTGTGCCATTGTGAAAAAGGCCTTCGGTAAGCTCAATTTCTTTTTCTACTAATTCCAAAATTTCGTAATTCGGGAAGTCTGATTTTATCTCATCGATTGAGAATAAAATTCCAATTTCTTTTGGACCCCCAACCTTTTCGTTCGCAGTCACATAATCAATGTGCCTTTTACTAAACGCTTCAAAAATTATAGTTCCACCCGTTTTTAAATATTTATCAAGTTCCTTGTGATAATGAGACTTAATGTCTGCAGGGAAGTGTGCGTAAATCAATGCAATTGCGTCAAACTGATTGCTTTCAAATTTAGAGTACTCAAATTGCCAATTTTATAATCAATTGTCACTCTGTTTTTCTCGGCAAGTTTGACTGCTTTTCGTTTACCTTCAAACCGTCCAACCTAGTTTGGCAGCAAAAACGGCATTTCGTCCTTCACCTTCTGCTGGAAAAAGTATTGTCCCGGCAACGAGCTTGGTCAATTGTTCCTTTAAGAAGTTATTTGGCTCCTCACCATAGTCGTATTCGTCTTTGCTGTATCTGTCATTCCATCTGGCAGCAAGACTGTCATCAAAGTTTACGTTATCATTCATCTTATGGTCTCCACTCGTATTTCTGGTTTTTGTTCTTTAAAGGTCTTGGCAATGTAACAATACCCTGCCAAAAGAATAGTACATCAAGAAAAAGAATTGGTTAGTGTAAAAAGTTTTCAGGACACAAAGCGGCTACTGAGATTTACGGGATCATTTAAAATCGAAACAATGAAAAAAATAATCAATTGGTTCCTCCATCCGCCTGTAACGGGTCAATCAACAATATTAATTATTCGACTGATGGCAGGGAGCGTCTTTTTTTGGGAAGGTATATTGAAATTCGTTTATGTGAATCAGGGAGTTGGCCGGTTTACAAAATTGGGGTTTCCTTTTCCCGAAACGACTGCACATATTATTGCAACGGGTGAAATAATTGGAGGATTACTTTTGATCCTTGGATTGTTCAGCCGGATCACGGCCTTGTATTTTATCGTACAAATGATAGTTGCTGTACTCAGTACGAAAATCGACCTGTATTTCGGAAGAAGTCCCTTGCCTCCGCCGGCAGCTCCGCCGAAAATGGGTATTTGGGCTGTGTTGCATGAAATACGTTCCGATTATGCACAAATTTTAGGTTGTCTGTTTATTTTAATTGAAGGTGCAGGAAAAAGATCGCTTGATTTTATTTTGCAAAAGTCTAAGAGATCATTTCATTTTGTGAGCAAGAAAGTATCAACTACTCAGAAACAAGCACCGAAAATCATGTTGAATTCTGAACAATAAGCATTTTAAAAAATTCGTACCCATGATTCACCGTAGCGTGTATATCGCCCTTTCAGGTCCTTGGCAAGGCAAAACTCGGCCTTTGTTTTGCGAAAATCACCCTCTTTTCAAACCGTTAACAAATTATATTATGCAGGCACATGATCGGAAACTGCTTTTAGAGTTTTTGACAGATCGCGGCGAAAGATTCAAACTTTCCCGACGATTGAAAAACACCCATGATATACTACGTTATAAGAACTGTGACAACGTTGACAAAAAAAGACGGCACAAAAGGGGAGATGATTTTCTACGTTGAGAAAGTAACTGACAATATCCTTCCTCTCTGCCACCTCACAAGCATAGAAAAAGCAAAACGATTCGACTGCGAGACCGAAGCGAAGAAATATATTGAGCTTGTTCTCGGAAATCAGCCGAAGTACGCAGTCGAAAAGATCACCGGGTCAGTACCTATTTAATCTTTGTTCTATCGGAGCAACAAGCATGAGAATAAGAATCAAATAGGCCGCGGCAAGGAAACCGCCTGCAAAGAATTGGAGCCATCGCTTCCTCGCAGGTTTTAATTTGACGAACGCAACCATGCAAGACACCATCAAAATAAAATGACCCATTCCGCCGACAAAAACCGTCTGGATGTCGGACCGAGTTACATGCCTGCCATGCAGAGCAACGGCTAGCTGGCCGGGACTTGCCAGAAAAAGATGTGTAATAAACAGACTGAGACAATTCCAGGCCACCGAAATGATCGACCCATTCCCAGTCCCCATGGACTATTTCGTTTCACAGGAGTAATGATAGCGATATAAATAAATGCTAGCAGGAGATGAAGGATACGAAGCTGCGGTACAAAAAAAGCAGATATCGCTAGCGCAATCAGAAAAACGACTGCGCCAAAAACTATAATAACTCGCAACCAGCCTGCAATACCCGTTTTAATTTCATTTTTTGTGTCCTAGTAGTCATTGAAGTGAAATATTATCCTTGTTGTCAAACTTCGCATTTCAACCCCATCCTCCAAAGTCTTCCGATACGACAAACCACAGTTCATTTGCGACTTTTTTCAACACCAAGCATTGTTTGTCAAAAAAACCAATCCTTCGAAGAAACTGCTAATCTATCGATCTGAAATTATCACACCTTCCTATTCCGCCCTCAAGAGTTTGACCGGATTGGTTCTGACCGCCTGCCAGACTCTTATGCCGGAGGTAAAGGATACAATAATAAACAATAGCAGGACCGACCAAAGCAGGGAAGATATGGATACGCCGACATTGATCTTGAATATCAGATCAAGCAGTAATCTGGTCAATGCCAAACCTGCACAACATCCCACGAAAGCAGCAATGATAAAAATAAACAGGTACCCTTTATTAATCAGAATAAGAATGTGACGTGAGCTGGCACCCACCACTTTTCTCAGCGCTATTTCTTTCATCTTCTGCAGGGCGGTAAGTGAAATCAGTGCAAAAAATCCGGTTGCTGTGAGCAAAATACTTATGATGGCAAACCATCGGAATATGGTAGCGATGCTGTTGATGACGTTATATGCTTCTGCTTTTATTTCGTTTTGATATCTTCCATTAAAAGGCTTTGACGGGTAGATCTTCTTCCAGGTGTCTTTAACTTTTTGAAAGATGCTGGAAAGGTCTTTCGGCTTTGCCTGTATCACCATCAGCTGGAATTTGTTTTCTCTCACTGATTTAAGCGCAACGGGTTGGGATGGATCAAATAAGGTTTGGGAATGAAAATCCTTTAATATTCCGGCAACATAGTAGTAGTCGTTGTCAATGTGAATGCGTTTGCCCAATGCTGAAGACGGAGTCCAGCCATATATAGCTGCCATTTTTCCTGTGATCAGGAGCGCCTTATTTTCGGATTCCTGGTCGCTGTAGAATCCCCTGCCGGCTATCAGTTTCAGGCCCATGTTTTCGGGATAATCTTTTCCTACTTCGTATAATGCAATTTCATGTTTGGCGCCCTCAGATTCGGCGACTGCTTCTATGTAACCAAATCCGAAATGATGTCTTGTGCCTGCTATTGGGCCAATCCCCGCTATTGAGGAAAATGCATTTTTCAGTGAGAAATATGAAGAGCTGTCAGGCAACCATAACATGATACTGCTTTCGATGTTGTAACCATAATCGTAATTGCGCTGGAAATCGGCATTCCTGGCAAAAGCAATGCCCGCGATCACAGTAATAAATGCAATGGACAACTGGATGCCAAGCAGGAGTCGGGATAAAAGATTTGAACCGCCGAACCTGATTTTGCCACGAAAGATTGAAGTCGGGTTAAACCGGCTTATATATAAGGCGGGGTAGGTTCCGGCCATCAGGGTGGCCGCTACCAACATGGCTCCCAGGAAGAGGATAAGTATTGGATCGTGAACGTAGTCAGCATGGACATGGATGCCCCTGAACATGGCATTGAAAGTTGGTAACCACCAGCTATTGAGAAGAATGGAGAGAAGGATGGATGCTGAGACGATCACTGCACTTTCCGCCAGTAACTGAAGCATTACCTGCAGATAGGTGCTCCCCATGACTTTTCTCATGCCGATCTCTTTTAATCTTCTGCCTGAGTGAGAGATCGTGGTATTTGAAAAATTGAGGCAGGCAGAGAGAAAAATTAAAATGGCTATTACAAGCGGACCATAGGTGGCTGCGTCGCTGGGCCGGCGATAGAGGTTATTTGAGCCGATGACACCATCCGGCCAGGAAGCCACCTGTCGGATCGTAAAAAATTTGAATCCGCTCAGGTTGGCACCTTCGCGTGCTTTATTATGCAGCGGCAGGTATTTTCTAAAATCATTTTCCAGCAGGGTAACAACGGCAGATTCGGGAACTTGGAAAAATGCAGCGTCAGTCACGACGCTCCAGTCATCAGGCTGAATCTTATTGCCATTTTCCTTTAACAAGTTTTCAAATTTCGTTACCATGCCGAACTGGAACATAGAATTCGGTGGCGGGTTTTTTAATATTCCTTTTACAGTAAGGATCTTCGCATAGCTTTCACCGGCATACAGTACCAGCGGCT
>PSRA01000110.1 GCA_003175695.1 Bacteroidota bacterium
CCAAAGAATGTCCTGCCACCATATCAGGCCTGATGTTTTCAATACTCTTGAAAGCAATAACTGAATGAAGAAATACCGCAGGTTGAGTTACTTTGGTTTGCTTCAGATCTTCTTCAGTTCCTTCGAACATGATATCGGAGATCCTGAAGCCGGCTATTTCGTTTGCTTTTTCAAATAATTTTTTTGCAAAAACGCTGTTTTGATAATGATTTCTACCCATTCCCGGAAATTGGGAGCCCTGGCCAGGGAAAACATACGCATGCTTCATGATCAAGAGGGATTTTCGAGACAAATATGATTTAAAACATGGGATTCAGCAAAGAAAAATTTTGCTCTCCCCTACTAAAAAATCATATCCATTTTGGTTATTCTACAATGTCATTTCAATTGAGAACGATAACAGGAATTATCTCAATGAAGTCGCGAAGAAATGAGTTTTGTGAACTCGCTTCTCGTTTCATTCTTTTGAAATTCTCCCCAAAAAGCAGAGGTTGTCGTAACAGAGTTTTGCTTCTGCACGCCCCGCATCATCATGCAAAGATGGGAGGCTTCAATAACAACTGCAACACCCAACGGTTCAAGTGTGTCGCGGATTGCATGAAGAACTTCTGTCGTCAACCTTTCCTGTACCTGCAACCTTCTGGCATAAACGTCCACCACCCTGGCTATCTTGCTTAATCCGGTAATCCAACCATTAGGAATATACGCAATATGGGCCTTCCCAAAGAAGGGCAGCATGTGGTGCTCACAAAGACTATAAATCTCGATGTCTTTCACAAGAATCATCTCACTTATTTCCTCATGGAATTTGGCCGAGTTCAGAATTGCACGTGCATCCATGGAGTATCCCTGTGTAAGAAACTGCATGGATTTTGCCACGCGTTCAGGCGTCTTCAATAACCCTTCCCGCTCCGGATTTTCTCCCAAAAGTGACAAACAATCCTTGTAATGTTCCATCAAATCTGAAGTCGCTTCCGTTTCGTACTGCTCTTGTTTTTTATATGTCATGAATGGCTGATTTAATGCTTACCCGATTATTTTGCAAATATTATGCTCCCCCATTTTGATCATTCATTGTATCACTTCAAAAAATAAAAATCACTGAACGGGATACTCTACGAAATTTCTTTCCGTCTCGTATAACCTAACCTGCAATTCAAGTTGCTTATCAATTTTTTCCCGCAGGATATCGTAAATCGTTATAGCGATGTTTTCTGTTGTTGGATTTATTTTCTTAAAATAAACCGTATCAAGGTTTAAATTCTTGTGATCGAATTGATCCAACACAAATTCCCGGATGATATCCGAAAGATTTTTTAAGTTCATCACGTAACCCGTTTGGGGGTCGGGCACTCCTACCACTTTCACAACTAATTCATAGTTATGCCCATGAAAATTCGGGTTATTGCATTTACCAAACACCTCGTTATTTTTCGAATCGTTCCATTCGTGGACAAAGAGGCGGTGAGCGGCATTAAAATGTTCTTTCCGGTAAATCGCTACCTTATTATTCATATTTGAAAAATATTAAATGACCTCAACGCAAACTCGGACTTTCAATTTACTGACAAAACAAATTCAAAACTTAAGTCTTTCGGATCAAATTGTGAATTTTCAGTAACAAGCTCGTAATTGAACTGTTAGTTCCATCACTCACCAAAATATTCTACGTATATACGGGGAGTCTCATAAAGCTTAATGCAATGCAAATGAACATCACCGGGCAGGAATGGCAATAATTTTTTCCAAATCTCGATTACCAGGTTTTCAGTTGAACACATTTTTCCCCTCAGAAATTCTACGTCCAAATTGAGGTTTTTATGGTCTAGTTGCTCTATGACCTGCTCCTTAATAATCTCGCTTAATTTTTTTGCGTCAAATAAAAAGCCAGTATCGGGGTTGGGTTGGCCTTTAATCGTCACATACAATTCATAGTTATGGCCATGCCAGTTTTCGTTGGCACATTTGCCAAAAACAGCCTCGTTTTGTTGCCTGCTCCAGGCGGGATTATAAAGCTTATGTGCAGCGTTAAAATGTTCAACCCGCGTGAGATACACCATGCAGCGAAAAAATTTTTGCAAAGGTAAGACTTCGCCAAGGATTGTCAATGTTTGCAGATATTTGCAACATGCACATACTACTAGTAGGCGCGACTCATAGTGAATTGGATGCTATTGAATCAGCCATTTCACCAAAAGAGAACCTGAAAAAGCACCTGAGCATGGCTGTAACAGGAGTTGGATTGGTTTCAACCACTTATTCGCTATTGAAAATAGTAAGCAGGGAAAAACCCGATCTTATTTTGCAAGCGGGTATTGCTGGCTGCTTTAAAATGAATCAGGAAGGCTCCGTAGTGGTAGTCCGGGATGAAGTTGTAGCGGACATGGGAGTCCTGGAATCCGATGAATTCAGGGATGTTTTTGATTTGGGTTTGGCAGACAAGCATGATATGCCTTACACCAATGGCCACTTACCCAATCCATATCAGAAACTGATAAAATATTCCGCCCTTCCTGCTGTAAACGGCATCAGTATAAATGAAATCACTACGGAACCAGACAGAATCAGATCATATCAACAAAGGTTTGATCCGTTTGTTGAAAGCATGGAAGGCGCTGCTCTTCATTATGTTTGCATTGAAGAACGAATACCTTTTTTGCAGTTGCGGGCAATCTCCAATTTCGTCGGAGAAAGAGACAAATCAAAATGGCAAATGAAAGCTGCTTTAGGTGCGCTACAGACAGAAATTATAGGTTTAATCGAAAAATTATTACTGGAAGATGAAAATTTCTTTGGGTTTTAGCCCGTGTCCGAATGATACTTTTATTTTCGATGCCTTAGTCAACAGAAAAATTGACACACAGGGCTTGGATTTTGAATACGTACTGGAAGATGTTGAAACCCTGAACCAATGGGCCCTTGCCGGTAAACTTGATGTTAGCAAAATCAGCTATGGAGTATTGCCGCTTGTAACGACAAAATTCAATTTGCTGGATGCAGGTGGTGCGCTCGGAAAAGGGGTAGGTCCTTTATTGATTGCAAAAAAGCAGATTCCCAGGGAAGGCCTTAAAAATCTCCGCGTTGCCATACCGGGTAAAAACACCAGCGCTCATATTTTATTTTCTCTTGCATTTCCTGAGGTCATGCAAAAGACATTTATGGTCTTTTCTGGCATCGAGGATGCTGTTATACGTGAAGAAGTCGATGCCGGCGTAATTATCCATGAAAATAGATTCACCTATGCAAAGAAAGGGTTAGTTAAACTGATGGACCTGGGCAGTTATTGGGAGGAGGAAACCGGTTGCCCGATTCCTTTAGGCGGAATAATCATCAAAAAAGAATTTGAAAGTGATCTTCAAAAGACCGTTGACGACCTGATCAAAAAAAGTGTTCTGTATGCTTTTAGCAATTATCCTTCCCTGCCACCTTTTGTGAAGGAGAACGCGCAGGAAATGGATGAATCAGTCATGCGCCAGCATATAGACCTCTACGTAAATGACTATACGGTATCGTTAGGCGAAAGCGGTAAAAACGCTGTCAATCGATTCATTTCTGTTTACGAAAAATTGAATCAGCAAAAAAGTTTGACAGCTTCAGGAGAATCGAACCTTTATTAGCACTGATTGAAGCCAATAAAAGGCAGCTTAAATATCAACCCGTTATGAATTGAAAGATTCAGTGAGTAGCTCCAGTTAGAGTCAGGAAAGATTTTCCGGATATTTGCAATGACTGTGACCTCCCCCCAAAAAACCGGACCGGAGCATGACTTAAGGAATTATCTTTACATAGTACGATTAAGGCCTTTGCTGTCCTACCATCCTATTTCACTGGTTTATCCATTCCGTCGTCGTGAAGTCGCAACCGTATAAATAGTTGGTACAGCCGTAAAACTTATATGTATTCCCATTTTTTGCCGTCCCGGTTTTTTTCAAGACTACGTCGGCGGATTTGCAGAGCGGGCATTTTTTGTTGGGTGATTGGCCACTCTCCACTTCCAATTCGGCAATAAATTTCGACTTGAAGGAACTGTCTGCAACAAAATAAACCCTTTCTTTTGCCCTGGTCATCGCCACGTAGAAGAGTCGTCTTTCTTCCCCGTTCTCAAATTGGTCCGCTTCACTTAGCAAAAGATTTAGGACGGGGTCGTCTGACCTTTCAGAAGGGAATCCATGTTTACCTGAATTGCAATTCAAGATGATAATGACGTCGGCTTCGAGTCCTTTGGCTTTGTGGATCGTCATATACTGCGCTTTCAGGGTGATGGCTTTTCCATCCTGGGTTTTTGCTGAATATGAAATAGTCTCGTTTGCCTTGTCAATATTGAAAACCTTCTCCTCATTTTTCAGCCTTTCCATGTCAAAGCCATACCTGCCAAGAATAAAGATTTGCTTTTCCGGAATGTGATTATCTGTTGCCATAAGTTCATTAAAAATATTTTGCACCTCGAGGGTGTCATCCTGATTTTCAGTCGTTGAATAGTGGATTTTATAGTCTGTCGTTTTTGCGGTAAGAGTTCCTTTCAATTCCTTTTTTACCTGGTTAGGGTTACGCAGGATGAATTCGCTAGAAAGGCTGATCATAGGATCATGAAAACGATAGGTTGTTTCTATTTTTGACTGGACTGTGTAGCCGAAGTATGTTTCAAAATCCTTGAATAATGCAATGTCACTGCCACTAAAGCGGTAAATGGACTGCCAGTCATCTCCGACACAGAATAGTTTACAGGATGGATATACTTTCTTTAATGCTCTAATCAGGTGATACCTCCCAATGGAAATATCCTGGAACTCGTCAATGATAATATAGCTGAATTTTCGTTTGTGCCTTTCGCTTACAATAAGATGGGAAGCCTTGTTGATCATGTCGCTAAAATCAATCTCACCTCTTTCAGCTAAATGGCGTTCATACAGTTCATAGATGGGTTCAATAATTTGAATAAATAATGAATTTCGCTTGCGGAAAAAATTGTCTTTGGTTGCCCGGTTTTTGCTGGTTAGATCTGAAATTGAATAGTTATTGGATTTCATCAGGGTGATAAAGGTTCTTAATAGCTCATTAAAGCTGTTTACTTCATCTTTTGCAGCATTGGATATTATTTGCCAGACTTCTTCGGGTGATTTTGGACGCAGAATTATGCCGGCTTCTCTCAGGTGTTGGGTGAGGTGATCGAATAAGATACCCTCACTCATTTCATAACTATAAGTTTCGATTAGAACCGTTTCTTTTTCTTTGTGAAGATCTCTTGCCCAGAAGATTTTCTCCCAATATCTCTTTTTTGCCTCTTCATGAGTTTCACCCTCCTTGGCAAAGAAATCCGGCACATCGCCCTCTCTCGAAAGGGCAAAATGTTCTAAATAGACTTTTTGCCCGTTTTGTTTGAGGGTAAAGTCAGGTTTGTATTGGCCGAAAACCATGGTCGCCGTATCAAACTCGTAAGGGTACTCATATTCGTATTCAACTCCATTGAATAGTAGAAAGTTGGCAATGTTAGATTCCTCAACACTCTTAACAACTTCCATTTGGTAAGTCGTTTTTGCCCTTCCACGAACTTCTTTCTGTTTGTAGGTCCTGAAATTTTGGTCTTTGAGGTATTGAATGTAGTCGCCCTGGTTTTCGAATGTAAATGGTGATTTTGGTGGCTTTAGGTAGCTGGTGAAATACTCGATCACCATTCTTAAATAGGAGGGATCCTTTATAAGCTCATTAAAATATTTCGTCAGCAGTGGCCTGAATTGATTCTCATCAAAAATACTTGGCTGCTTTCCCTCGCATGCTGCAATAATGTCTTTGCCAAACTTGTGAAATGTTTTTGCATCGACACCATCGATGTTTATCCTGGCCGCCAGGGTCGCCGCTGATTTATTGGTAAATGAGATTAGAAGAATTTCCTCTGGACTGACTTTGTACCGGTCAATGACATAATTCACTTTGCCAACGATCGTGGTGGTTTTTCCGGAACCGGCTCCTGCAATGATCATATTATTGTCTTCGTCGGTAATTATCGCAGTTCGTTGTTGCAAGTCAAGTTTTCTTCCTTCAACACTGTCGAAGAAACGCTCGTAAGTTTTGAGCTCTTCAGATACAAAAGTTTTGTTGAAGTCATTGCGCAGCCGCTCACCATTAGAAAAATAGTGGCTAAAAGCTCTAATGATATGCACTTCATCGTCAGGCAGACCAATGTGTTCGAAAGGTTTTCCCTGAAGCTCATGAAAAAGATCTGACTGCTGTTCCTTCCAGGTTGTAAGTTGGTAGTTGGCAAAATATCCAGTTTTCGCATAAAGAAGTTTTGCAAATTGTTCGGTTGCTGATTTTATACCTGCAAGTCTGGATTGGTAGAAATCAAACAGCTTTTGCCTCGTTTCTTCATTTCGCTTATGTCTATTTCGCCAAAAGCGATAAAAGCCGACGATAGCCAAAATGATCAAAATCAGCAAGAGAAACTTTCCCAATCCTTTCATCTAATGTCTGTCATTTATAGTCGGCCAAATTACAAAAGATGGAAAGAATATTCGAGCGGTTTTCGCACTATTAAATATCATTCTTATGAATGATCCCGGTCATTGAGTAAAATGAATTTCAGGATTATATTTAGCAAAGTTTATTCAAACGCGGATTATGACTACAATGATCCTGGTCTTCATTATAATTCTGTCCGCCGGGCTACTGTACTGGTTCCCGGTCCGCCGTTGGTTCAACCATTGGGGAACGACTCCTGATGAAGTCAAAAGTGATATGCCTGGCGATAAGGCCATTGCCCATCCAACTAATAGCGCGATGCAGGCAGTAACGATTGCTACATTCCCCGAGAGAATCTGGCCCTGGCTTGTCCAGATTGGTTATCAACGTGGAGGTCTCTACAGCTACGACTGGCTCGACCGGCTGTTC
>PSRA01000183.1 GCA_003175695.1 Bacteroidota bacterium
ATTTCAGGGAGGGGTAATATTTAGATAAATTATATAGAAACAGAATTATAATAGGCCGAGCCGAACAATCTGTGAATGTTGCCGCACAAATAGAAGAATCCCCCAAACTCTAGACGAGCTTGAGGGATTCGGCGGAGAAAGGAGAGCGGGGTTAGCGGTGGATAGACCTAAGATATTGTTGGTACCTTCTTTTGAAAAGATTTGTTCTCATGCAAAGACCGCATGTGACGTTCTTTGTATTCCACGTGATCGAGTCGCGTAAAAACTTGCACTTGTCACCACATGCAGTGTGGACCGGAACGATTGCGGGCGGGTTGTTTGGATCAATGGTGATCGGCGCGTATCGAACCAAGTGAACTTTCATGACTAATCTCCAATCTAAACTTCTAGTTTTGTTCCGTATCTTCTAGCAGACCAATTATGCATCGCTTTCCTTAAAGCCATGTCGGGGGATCGTGACCACGCCTCAGAGTGCTCTGACCCCGAGTCTACTGTGCAGAGCCATTCCGGACCATAAAACTCTAGGTGTATCGTGGTGTTCTTAAACTCTGCGTAGTTTCGTATGATCCTGAGGGATTCGTGAAGGGTTATCATGACTAATCTCCTTTCAACTCCTCGCACCCACGGTACAGGTCAGAAAGTGTTTTATGAGCTACCTTGAGATTGATTTGTGCATTTTCCCATTGGTCAAGGTAGATCATCTCGCGTATGGCCGTGGCTTGAGAGTGGAATTGTTCGGACAGGTCGATCATGTGGTCTGCAATGATGATTTTGTATTCTTCGGGAGTGCAGAGGTCTTTGTCCATGGCTAGTCCCCGATCTCAAGTTCTTTCGCCCGTGCGAAAATGTTCGGGTTCTCCTCGTACCGCAGACCCGCCTCAAACGATGCGTTAAACTCAGAGTCTAGGAATCCCGGTCCTTTCGCGGCGTTCCTCTCTACGTTTTCCTGGTCACACAAAAGCATGTGAGCCTTGTCCAGCGCGGAGCACGCATCGTACAGGCGGTGAAGCACTGCGCGAGTCTCGGGAGTTTGCTCCTGGTCATGCCAGTGAAGAACCACGTCACAGAGTCGGTCGATACCCAGCGATTCCACATAGACGATTTTGCGGAGTTCAGGTGTTCCGATGTATCCCCGATTGTCAAAGCAGGTTTCGCACATGGTGTCTGTGTCCTCCCTGATCACCAACTCATCCTCTCCTACCTCTACCCCACACTTGGGGCATGTGACGAGCGGGAGGTGATCGTAGCCATCTTCGTACTCTGGATCGTAGGTCTGAGGCTCTAGGGAATTGTTCATGCATCCTACTCCTCTGAACTGGTCCTCGCCGTAGTTGCCGGTGATGTGTCGATCAAGCGCGTTGCGGTCAAAGTTCATTCTAGCTCTCCACTTTAACGAATCGGATCGTATTTGTGTAGCATCGGTAGCAGTGGTACTGGACCTTTACGACTTCTACTCCGTTGTTATCTTCCTTTCTCAGCCAGGTGGATTCTCCGTCGTGGCAAGCGGGACGACCGCAGTTTCGGCAATCAACGTAGAGGGTTGTGTGTTGGTTCATGTCTTCTTCCTTTCTAGTATTGGAACCGAGTAACCTTGTGGCCCTTGGACTCGTAGTGGTTCATGTGACGCTCGGACTGTGCGATAGCTTGCTCGATGGCGTCTTGCTTGCTGGACTTCTGGTCTTTGCGATTTATGGATGTTCCGATGAAGCATCCACCGCACGAGCATGTCATCTCAGAGTGCCACGAGTCTGTGTATGCGTTCCGGTCTACGGTCATTGTTCCGAGTGTGTGAGCCCTGGTCATTGTCCGTTCCTTTCTTGATCCTTCTTACACTCTTATCATCTCATAGAATCGACGGAATGTAAATAGGTTTATCCACAAAGTTATCCACAAAATAAAGAACGGCTACCAGGCAATGTACCTGATAGCCGTCCGTGTCTCTGGAGTCTACTTGCTCTCGCGCGGTCCCCGTGGGTTTGTCGCATACGTGGTAATCGCGGAGCGGAGTTCGGTTGACTCGATCCGTGCCATCTCCGCGAACGCCTTCAGCTTCCCGAGCTTTGGAGTCTCCGAGTTCAGGAGTTGACGAATCTGCTGAACTGATCCTTCCAGCTCCTCCAGAGCCTCGGTCGCTGCCTGCTTTTCCTGTGCTGTCTGTGCCATCGGTCTAGACCTTTCAGGTGGGTGAACATCTCCACCTGTCTTTAGTATAGCATGGTAACCTGCTTTTTGTCTATCCGTTAGTTTACTTTTGCCGCGTGGGTAGTTCCTTTCTTTAGCCATCGTCTGACACTTTGACGTTTGTCATCTTCCGCCGAGCCGGGTGCTCTGACGTGTGGATGTTGTGAAGGTCACGCGCTGTGAGTACCCCGCATCGCCAGACGTGGACAAGAATCTCCGCGTCTACCTCCCGCTCCAATCCAAGGGACTCCATCGCTGTCAGGACTTGCATCCGTTGCTGCTGGTTGATGTCGTCTATGTCGCCGCGTATCTCATGCACCCCAGTGTCAAACCCGCTTTGCCACACAATCTCCAGTGCCTTCCTCATGCCTTGAGCAGTCCGTCCTTTTGGAAGTGGGACATGCTGAAACGACTGAGTCAGTGCAACGATCTGTGATCGTCGCTGTTCTTCTATGAATTGGAGTTCTTTTGATCGTCCCATACTTCCGCTCCTATGGTGAGAACTGAGAACACCCTGTCTACGGTAACGTGTCTGGGGATGAGTCGGCCTATTCCTATGTCGTACCCTCGGAACATGTTCGCTATCTTTTCAGCTGATAAAGCATAAGGCTTCTGTACCTCAATGATTATCTTTACTGTACCAGTTCCTTCTTCCATCCTTCTATCCTTTCCGGTTCGTCTTTGATGTAAAGAGCGTCTGTATGAAGCATGACCAACTTATTTGCTTGCGCGTGTGGAAGTGCCATACGGTAGAGTGTTCTGGAAACCTGCATCCAGGTGTACGCGTACCAATGAATCGGAGTTGGTCGAGTACTGTTACGGTCTGTTTTGACCACCACATTAAGCGGTCCACGTGAATCGTACAACCGTTGGTCCCCCGCATCGTAATCATACTCCCGCATTGGAGCGTGAAAGTATCTCGCATCCCCAATCCCTTGCGTAGAGATGGCAGCACTAGCAATCCGTTTGATCGCTTTCCGCACTTCTTCATTCGGCGCTGTCTCTCTCAAGTGGATCATAAACTCTGACCATGCTTTGTTGTCCTGAGTCATCCACTTCCAGTACCAACCGTCTGTTATCCAGACATTGCAGCCAGCATGTAGACAATCCATTACCTGCTCTTTCCATAGCCATGATTCGTACCGGCCCGTACTTGTCGGCCAAGTCAAACTTGAGTCCCGAAAAGGAAAGCATCCTAGCTCCAACTCTGATTGTATTTCCACAATGCATCGACCAAAGAAGGTAGCCCCAAGTCGTGAAAGGGAATCGAGAGAAGTACTGTTCCATGTAAGACGATTGCTCGTACTCATAAAGGGCGGCAAAAGTAGTTGGTACTCCCCGAATCTCCGAGCTGTCCCTGTCGGGTGGGTCATGTAGTGGGACACCAAGGCGTTGTCCATATCGAGTTTGTAGTATCCTGGCAAGACGTCTGAAAAGCATTCTACTCGTCCCCCTGTGAGATTATCCTTCAGGTCCATACGACACGGCTTCCCTGGTAACGGGTGCCGGCGCTTCGGTTCTTTGTATTCCTCTGGTATGTATTCTCCTGGCCAGTCTGTATCCTGAATCTTGGTAAGTTCATGAAGCCTTGCATGTTCCAACCAAGACTCAAGCATCAGACGTTTGCCAAGTGAGGAGGGAGTGGGTCGGGAGAATCCAAGACAGTGACTATATACCTCTTTAATGAAGGATAGAAAGTCACTAGATGAATCTTTGTAGCCCCATTGTTTCGTATCCACAATCCAATATCGGAATCCTCCGACAGTGACACCAACCTTGAACCACTCGGTAGTGTCCGAGAACTTAGCTCTTGAATCTTTCCTTGCGTCGTTGAGCCAGTGCTCTCCTGTGAGGTTTCCGACGAACAATGTAAGGTCATTGGTAACGATCACCTTTCGTATCTGTTTCCAGGTCTGAGCGTCCCACGATTCAGTACTTGTGTGTATTGTGTTGTTCTGTAGTACGGCTGGTATCGGGTTACGCTCTTTCTCAGGGTCGGGTAGGTACTCTGGAAAGTAGCGCATTGTTCCTTATCCGCGTCTTTTCTGACGCCGTTGTCTTCCTTTTCCGGCACTCTCTGTTTCTGATCCGTACCCCCTCTGGAGAGAGATTTTTCGCACATCTGTAAACTCCCCGCTCTTGTCCTTTCCGATGCCGAAGCAGAGAGAGGCAAACGCTTCCTTATCAATTGTGCCATCAGGTCGCGTACACCGTTTGGCAAACTGTAGGATGTGTCGTTTGGAGAGAGGGAGTCCCAACCAATTCTCCCCTTCTGGTCTGTTCCTGTGTCTCTTGGTTGTCATGAGTAAAAGTCTTCCTCTCCCTCAAAATCAATCAGTACGTCTTCATCCATCATCCACTCGTACAATGCTTCCTCCAGTTCATCGAACGTGAGGTCCTCTCCATCGTCAAAGTCGATCACTATTCCCCCGTCGTGCCATTGGTCGCCGGAGTCGTACTCTACGTCAGCCATTAGGAAAAGTCTTTAGGCACGATCTACAGCTAACGTATAGATAACCTGAGTATGCCATCCGGTAGTCTACATACTTTCCGCATCTTGTTCTTACCTTTGTACTGCCTGTTCTTTTGTCCTTCATCGTATCCTCAGGATGCATCTTAGCGTGTCCTTTCAATTCCCGTTCCTCTGGCACTGTCACATGGACCACAGTCCCTCTCCTACGTGTTTAGGACAACAGTTAATCAAGCATCCGTTGTACATCCGTTGCCACCCCCAACCATGCTCCACGTAGTCAGCGAGTGGAACATTTTTCTCACACGTTGACTTACAGTAGTGGCACATGATCTGTCGTTTTGGTTGCACCTTTGGTGGTGGGCGCATAGGTCGTCCGTCAGCGTCTCTAGTTGCCATGAACTTCCTTGTACTCCTTCCAATCAATGTCCTCTCCCTTATCTTCAGGATAAAATGAGATGTCCGTGTACGATGCAAGTGACCACGAGCGGTAACACTTGGTGCAGATAAGGAAGATGTCATCGCCGTACGTCCGTAGTTCTAGTGGATTCGATTCAGCGGGGCAACACGCAACAAGCGCATGCGTTTGCATTACTTCTTCTCCAAAAAGAAAAGGGCCGAACGGAAAAGGAGAACCGCTCGACCCTCTGGTGGTATTCTAGATCGGCATTACGCCGTCTTTTTCGGCCATCCGTGCTTTTGTTTCTTCCTGTATCTTCTTCAGCTCCGACTGCGGGATATCGTAATCATCGGGTACAATGTCGGAATCGAGAAGTGTGTACCCGTTGTACGACTTGTCGCCAACGACCGGACTGAGCCACACGGTCACGTCTTCGATTGGTTCTCCTGACTTACCCTTTCCTTCAGTGAACCACTTGTCCAGAACCGGACCAAGACGACCGCTGAAGAACACGTTCACGGAGTCTTTTGCGTCTTCCACTGTGCATACACACAAGGCACTGATGGAGGGATTCGTGTTACCAGGGAACATCTTTTCAAACGTTCGGATATGAGAACCGATGGTGATACGCTTGCCCCAGATTTGCTGCATGGACAATGCTTCCTCAAATCCGGACTCTTGTGCTGCCCCTGGAAGATCACTTGCTTTTGCCATTGTGGATTCTATCCTTTCGGCTATTGTGTATGTAGGCTAGACTTTGTGTTAACCGGCTCATAGATTCTCTCTTGCCGAGCCTCACGGCGCCAGAGTGGAGCTGGTCCTGGCCTCTACTGTCATCATACCATTGACATGTTCTGGTGTCTAGCGTATATATAATATGACAGCCCTCTTGACACCGGGTAGCTTCTGTGGTAATATGATGGAGGATATATACCCTCTAGCTAGCGCGGCTCTGGCCTGTCGGATAGTTTGTCACTGGTCCTGACATCTATCCATTAGGCTAGAGAGAATATAGGCTACATACAATGTGGCATGGTAAGCTAAATAAACTATTAGAGCCGTATCAGCACCTTGTGACGATTCTTTTAATCGTTGCGGGTGCTGTTGCTTTTTGTGCAGCGTTCCTCATACAGGATCATGCGCTCCGCACTGCGATCGCGACGTGGTTTTGGTTACCCTAGAAGGCATCGACGTTGCCTACCCACAACAGCTGGTCCGGTGGCAGGGAGTCAAGAATGACGGTAAGCACTTTGCTGCAATCAAAGCAACGGAAGGACTGAGCATCATTGATCCGTACATTGGTCACAATTGGACCGGAGCACGAGCGAACGGTCTGTACCGTATTGCTTACCACTTCTTTTATGATAGCCTTGATCCGATCAACCAGTGTCGATTCTTCCATAATGCTATCCGATCTCATGGTCGTTTCCTGGTAGGGGATGGAGTACTTGTAGACGTGGAGGAAGCAAGCATTAGCTCACCATCGACTGCACTTGAAAAGATCGTCGCGTTCGTTGAGTGCTGCCTTGTTGAGATTAACAAGGCAGTTATCATCTACACCAACCCTGACACATGGATCAACATCCTTGGTAACAGGACCGATACTATCCTCTCCCAGTGTCCACTGTGGCTTGCGTCCTACGGTCCTGGCGTTTCACCAATCAAGAATTGGCCCAATGGTCTATCCTTCTGGCAATACTCGGAAACCGGGACATGCATGGGAGTGGATCACCCCGTAGACCTTGACCGATTCTATGGGACTGAGAAACAGTTGAGAAACATTCTATGGATTCAGTAAAGCATCCAATGAAAGATAGAAGCGAGTCTCTACGTCTACTGAGGGAGGGTGGGAACCACGTAGAAGCATCCCTGAGAGAAAAGGAAGTGACCACTACTCTCAGAGTCTCCAAGGATTCTTTGATCCATGTCAGCTTCAGACGTATCTATAAGGAGTGGTGGCTTCTGGAATACAGCGGTCTAGGAATCGAACAACGACAAGAGATTGTGCGTTTCGATAACCTGAAAGAGATTTTCAATGTCTGATATCATCCATACTGAGGAAGACTCAGCCCGAGAAACGTTAGACGATCTAACCCACGACCGTATCGACAAGCTAGAAGAAAAGATAGAAGACGCTGAAGAATCTCTGGAAGACGCAACCGAGGAAGCGGAACACAAGTTCTCAGAGATTGGGCATTCTCACCCTGAGTACACAACTGAAGAACGGGTACGTCAGCTTATCTCCGAGATTATCAATCCAGTGGAGGAAGTAGTGGAAGATGTAAAAGAAGAACTGGAAGAAGTCAAAGACGACGCGGAACAGACGCAAGACCATGTTCAAGAGATAGACGTACAATCAGAGCTGGACCAAGGCACTGAGCCTGAGTATGTTCGCCGCCGCGTTCACGGTCGTATGCGAAAGGTGAGAACCAATGCCTAGAGTGAAACGTGATACTTCGACACTCCCGGTAGAGGGTGATGTCCCAGTGGATGCAGGTGGGGGGATGGATGCTTCTGCCGGGAGTGTGGACGTACCACCGAAAGGTAAGCGTTCTACTTCTTCCCCTAGCCAACGAGCTACATCACGCAAGGTGAAAAAGCCTCAAGTTCACCGTGATGTAGCCGTTGGTGAAGAAGGTCTAGTGCATACCTTCGTTGGTCCTGGCGTTCAGATTGCATCGGAAGTTGCAAAGAACGCTGGTATGCCGAATCGGTATGCTCCAACACCGTCAGAGATTGATGATATTTTCCGTCCGGTCGAGCGGTTCGTTATGCGCCGTCTTCCGGTTGATATGACTAGTTCACGTATGGCTGAGTGGGACGCTGACACCAGGGACATGGTACTCTTAGCGACCGGCCTACTCGGGTACGGTATGAGGGTAGCGTTTGATGGAAACAGTGACAGAGAACCAACCGGCCACACTCGAAGATCAAAGAAAACGTCTGGCGGAGCTAAAACAACTCCTGTACCCGATGCTGACAGTGGAAGTGTTGGACCAAGCATTGGACCAAATGGAGTTGTCACCGTCGATTCAGTCCAAAATGTTCATGCTCAAACCGTTGCTGAGACCGCTATGGCCGATCTTTGGCGGCAAACTATTAGACCTATTGACAGTGGAGATGCTTAACCACATTGGCAACTTCTCAGCAGTCGTTAACAACGGACTTAGTGGCAGTCCCGAAGAATGGCAGCAATTCCTGGAACTTGCAAAGTCTTATACCGGAGCCATGTACTCGCAGCTTCATATGCGGGTGGACCGGAGCGGGTAAGAGCACACTCCTAGAAGTTCTCCTCAATGGATACAACGCTTATCATCCCGGCCATTGGCTCTTTATTATTGATCCTAAAGGCCGGTATCTGCCAGTGGAAGCAGAATCGGACTTTGAACAGAATCTCTTTCCTGATGGATATGATTCTATCGTCCATGGTCGGCGCCGTGTTGTACCTGTTATTGGTTCGGTTATGGGTAAGCCGCGTACTCCGAAGGAAGGCGAGGGAGTATTAGTCGTTAGAGAGAACTCTGACGCTTTACGCTTCTTCGATTGGCTCTTAGAACATTCCGATGTCAACCATCCGTCCCTCGTCTGTATGGACGAATCTATCGAAGTTATGCATGGGGTACAGGCACACAAATCTTTCCGTCGAATCACCCAAATGGGTAGGGAGAGAGGGATTGGATGTATCATCCTCAATCAACGACCCACCTATATTGATGGAACCTGGCTCTCTGAATCTCAGTACGTTTATTGCGGAACACTCATTAAAGCCAACGATATACGACGAGTCATAGACAACGTGAAAGCTCCCGACGCGGAGGAAAAGTTGCTCTCTATCGAGAATGACCATGAGTTCGTCCAATTCGATCAGAAAGGAAGATTAGCGAGAGGCCCGTTCAAGCTAAGGTTATGATGTTTGGAATAATTGCTTACTCACTTTTAGTTATAGGGGGTGGTGTCTTATTGGTCTATCTTCTAGATATATTCTTTCCATATAACGACGAACCTATAGAAAGAGATGATCCGTATGCGTGAGTACTGGAACGAGCTAGTATTGTGGTTCTTCCTGGCGGTAGGCATTGCACTTATCGCAATTGCCATTAAAGGTTTCCTGAAGGTATCGGTCCCCCATCTCCCGGTACCAGACGGACTAAAAGAAGCGTTTACAGCATAGGAGTTATGACTAAAGATGGGATGGAATGAGAACGGAAAGACTTTCCGTCGATTCGATATTGACCAAGGGGTGGTGACACCCGCGTGGGCAGCGGCACAGATTCGTGTGCCGTTTCAGGCATTGAAACAGGCGGGGTTCTTGAGAAGGCTTCTTCTACAGATTCCGTATACCGGGTATCCTACAGCGTTTGCAGGTACGACAACGGTTGCTCTTGCATCGACAGAACCAGATTGGCCTGCACATCGAGCTATTGCCAACTTCTCTCTGGTTCTTCAGCGTGTTGCACCGATCTATAACCTGAATCGTGGCATCGACCTTGCGATTCTTGAGTACATGAACTGTGGGAACACGTACCGGAGCAATCAGGCCGGTCTTGGCTCAATGTCAGCGCTTACGTCCACGAATACGATGGTGTTTGGTAAGTCATCGTCCGTGTGGGCGTACATCTCTAACGTTGTCTCCATCATTACGGGAAATGCCAGCACGTCTGTTACCCTCGGGTTCGGTCTGAGTGTTGATATCCCTCTCACCGAGATGATCAAATTCCCCGCTGGAGTGGTTCAGGACAAGAGCGGTAACGCCGTCTCTGTCCCTGAGACATACGGCGAAGTGGGACTGGTTACTCTCCAAAACAGTCAGCAGAACGTTGTGCCGTCACTGCTTCTTAACCCGTGGTGTACAGCAACGGCAGGTGTAAACCAGTTGTTTGTGTCCAACACGGCGGCACCAACGAATGGACAGGCAGCACCAGTCAATCTGTGGTCAGAGTTCTACGATGTGCCTGAGAATCCCGCTGACTGGCCTCCAGGGTATGCGTTCGACTACATTATCCAGTATCAAAGCTTTGATGATCCGGTGAGTGGTGGAAAAGTCACACATAAGTTCGATAACGCCGGTCTTCTTATGCGCGCTGCATACGTTGCTCTTAGCTCGGCTGATGCTATCGTTGATATCTCGCAGCTGTCCACCAACTCGTCAACAGGTGTCAACGGGACTGATGGAA
Organism: Bacteroidota bacterium; assembly: GCA_003175695.1. Classification (GTDB taxonomy): domain Bacteria; phylum Bacteroidota; class Bacteroidia; order Chitinophagales; family Chitinophagaceae; genus Puia. Next base: position 10,226 of record PSRA01000183.1, read on the forward strand.
CAATCGCGTTCAAGTGGGGCTCGTCTGTTCTCCATCGGAATAGCAACTTTCAGACGAACATGACGGAAGCGCTGCAACGGTACAGCAACCCGCCGCCGCGTGGTGTCTTGATCCATGACTTCTTCCAGGATAACCAGTCCACGGTTGATATGATCAACACTGCTATCATCACATCTCCTCGATGTGAGATTGTCGGTCTTCCGAACACTGTGGCAACACTTCATACCATCGAACAGCGCATGATTCCGGTCATGGTCAGGCAGGGTTAGTCATGGCACAGGGAGTTGTCTCAGAAACAACTATCGGGCAAGTCCCATCATTCGGACTGCCTACCGGGTTCGTGCGTGGGCCTGGACTCACCGCACTGCCGCCGGCAACGTTCGGTTCTCAGGCAGGAGTGCCCGCGCCCGACTCAATGCCAACCGGCAACCAGTCATCGGCCCAAAGTGCTCAGAACTATGGTCTCCTGAAGGCAGGTGCGGGACCAACGCAACAGCCCTTGTTCTGGCTCTTTGTTGTGTTTGTCATTGGAGTATTCATGATTGGTCACTTTGCCCACTTTACCCTTAAAGGTGCGAGGTAGCACGGATGCTGTCCGGTCTGACCGGCATACTCAAATCAAATGATGCTGCTACTCAGTCTTTCATGGCCCGTGTGGTCGTTGTCACTTTGGCGGCTGCTTTCCTTGCTGTTGTTGGGTGCGAGATCACACTGGCAATTGCAGGAAAAGAGATACCCTCTCAGATCAATGCACTTCTCTTTGCAATCAGCGGAGGATACCTCTTTGGAGCCGGAAGCCACAGTGCAAACATCGCTAACAACACTCATGCTTTAGGTGGAACATCGCAGCAATGACATTTGCTTTTCTTCTCGCGCTTCTTGCAATTCTTGGGATTGCGATTTACGCTCAGTGGAACGGAACACTTGGCAGTGCCCTAGAAGCATTTATGGGCGGTTCTTCTACTAGCAGTGGGTCAAAGCCTCCGAATGTTGGCGGCGCACTTGGTATCGGCTGATGAGTGACAAAGCCTCTTTTATCATTCTTATCGTCTTGGTAATTCTTGGCCTGAGATGGTACAAGAGGATCGGTAACGCATGGTCAGCCGTATTCCAAAAGCCTTCCAATTCGAGTTCAGGAAGTGGTGGAAACCCTCAGTAGCCTCGGGCGACTCCCAATCGTCCGAGGCGAAAGGTTCGGGTCTAGGTGGGTTGTTTGGTCTATCGGGAGTGTCTCAGAGATTGTATGGTGAGTCAATGACAGGAATAGCAAACATTGACCAATTAGGACTAACTGCGTTTGGTGGCGGTTCTTTTGCACATGATCTTAACTACGACGTACCCATAGGGACATCAGCATACCTACCACCGGGAGAAAGCTGGACATACCTAGGCAATCAGCAGGGACCATGGGGTAATCTCCTAGGGTTCCGTGCTCCCAACGGTGGAGTTGTTGAGTTCAATCACCTGGGAAGCATCAACAACTTCGTTATTGGGCAAAGCTACCAGGGAGGTACGTTCGTTGGCAAGACAGGTGGACCATACGATTCTCGGTATTGGACAGGGCCACACCTGGGAGTCATCACGGATTCGTCAGCATACTCGTACCTACAGGCTTTATCACAGAAGCAAGGATTCATTTTGTGACAGCAGATAACACAAAGATGCTTCTACTCTCACTTCTGGCTATGGGATTCTTGGTGGCAGTTCTTATCGGAATAGCTGACACCAAGTTATACCCTCTGGCTATAGGAGTGGTGGTGGTGGCTCTTGTCTACAACGTCATCAATCATCCTGAGATTGCCTCAACGTGGCACAATCTCATTACATCGGCAGGAAGTAACTTGAAGTGAGGTATAGATGAAAACATTGGTTAACTTCGCGATCCTCGTAGGCGTGGTGGTGGTAGGTCTTTTCGCATACCACAAGCTCACAGGACGGTAGACCATGCTAGGTCTTGATCGAGGATTGCTCGGTACGCTCATTGGTGGCAGTGTGGTTGCTGCCATGGTCTACGTTGGTCTGAAGTATTCTTCCGGCATCTTCCAGATCACTGGAGGTAGCTCAGGGCTGGCGCACAACTTCCAGAACGTTTCTAAGGTCTATCAAGGTGCATAGATGGGACAATTCACACACTACGCCGTCTTTATTGTCACGGCTGCAATTGCGATTGGTGTCATGGTTCAACTTGCGAAGAACCCAAGCGGAGCAAATCAACTTTTCGCATCGGGTGCAGACACCCTGAATGGGATTACGCATGGCTTGGAGGGCCGATAAATGACCGATCAAACAAACGTTGATTCTTCTACCGTTGACGTAACCGGAACACCACAAGACCCTGAGTTCTTGGCATGGAAGGCATCACAAGAGCAAGCGGCAGCGACTCCCCCACAATCTCAGGAAGAACCAACGTATGAAGGATTCATCACGAAGGTTGAGGTGCAAGGAACAGTTGCGAAGCATTACGTTCATGTTCCGCATGTCGGTCGCACTCTCTCCTACGAGGTTGATTGCACGGATGAAAGTGCATGAGCAGCAGCTACCCCAACGATGTTCTGAGAAGTCCTACCGAGGTTGAGATTCTGGCACTTCCATCACTGTACGCAACAGCTATTGCATCACACGGAACGTGTCATGAACAAATCAACCTCACGGACTTCAATCAGAACTACGAATCAACCATGTTCCCTGTGCCTGCCGCACGTCTATGGAGTGGTAACGAAGTGCGTAGCCCAAACATGACAAGCTACACCCCGTATGGTCCTAAGCCGTCAGTGTTTGGTGCATACTTCCGTGCGGCACTGTTCAAGGTTCAGAGTGTGCTACAAGGGACACCGTAATGCCTCTCCAAGACTTTCCACTAGCAGCACGGTCTAGACGCCGTGGATCAAAGCATGGGTATGCTCGTCTTGGAAGTGCCGAAAAGAAGTACAACAAAAGCATGGAAAAGAGAGCAAAGCTGCAGAAGCCACGAACCAAACGAAAGAGGCGTCCATAGTGGATGAATCTACAACTTCCAAGAAAGAGGGAGTGAAAGAACTATTCAGAGACATCCCTACCTGGGCGTGGTGGGCAATGGCGGCGGGTGCCGTTGTCGTTGTGCTTATCAAAATGCATAACTCATCGTCAACGCCTAACCCTTCCCTTACATCGCCGGTCGCGCCCGATCAAACAGGGACACAACCGAACACGGTTGCTACAACACCAACAGGTGGAACGGCAGGGAGTGGTGGCGGTTCGAGCTATGCTCCGGTTATCATCCAGGTTCCAAACGATTCTGGCATGTTCACTGATCTAGAACATCAGATAGAGCAACAGAACCAGGAGATAGCAAATCTTATCAAACAGCTGCACAACGATCACCTCCAGGGTCCACCAGGACCTCCAGGTCCACAGGGTCCACCAGGACTACCGGGTTCTCCTGGTTCGTCTGGTTCTCCTGGTCTACCTGGCGGTTCTCCCGATGGTGGCAGTAGTGATGGAAAGACATACACAATCCCTCAGTGGGGGCCGGGGTCTTCGCCAGTGTACGTGCCGCCTATTGGACTACCCAACCCCACGCCAATGGAGGGAGTACAGACAACGGTTGGTGCTGTTCCCCCGATTGTGAATCCTCTACCGCAACCGCTTGTTTCCGCGACGTTGAGTGCTCCGCCGATACCAACGGTGCCAAACACATTGTACTCAGCGGTCATCTCACCACCCGCACAAGTGCCAAGTGCGAGTGGTTCTGTGGGAACAACGTCATCGCCAGGAAGTAGGCCTGTAGCATCGTGAGCCAGCTAAACGATATCGCAATCTTCAGTGCATTAAAGCAAGCGGGGATACCATCACAGGATCAGCCCGCTTTCTATGCGCTTGCTATTTCGGAAGCAACAGGCGACCCAAACGCTACAGGACCAGTAATTCATAGCAACGATTGCTCAAACGGTCAACAAGCTATAGGACTATTCCAGATCGTCCTGGCATGTCACCCTGACGTTAGTCGATCATGTGCTCTTGATCCTGTATGCGCCGCGAAAAAAGCATATGCTATCAGCGGGAACGGTACTAACTTTTCTCCGTGGTCTTCTTTTGGAAACCAGACGTACAAGGATGCGTTCAGTAAAGGTAAGTCAATCGTTGCCACACTCTATGGGATAACTCACGTGACAGACCCAATCACGGGAAGCACCCCGGTCCTCGGTGGAGTACAGAAGGCGGGGCAGGATGTCCTAGGGATACCAGGACAGCTAGCTCAGGCAGGACTCAACAAAATCTCAGAAGTCGTGAAGTCTTTTGCGCCAATCGCCTTACTTGCAGTTGCATTTATTGTGGTTCTTATCATGGCACTTGCTGAACTACGTGGAAAAGCTGTGCAGGAGATTCTGCCTGTACCCAAGTCACAATGACTCCATACGACGCTCTTAACGCATCCCAAGGAGTCATCCCGGTTGCTGGCACTGACGTACTTCAGTTGTCCAGCTTCATCGGTAATTCAGAGACAGTCTTTGTAACAGGTGGGCAGGCGGTTCTGGTAGATAACAATTCCTCCGCTACCATTCTTGTCATCGTGAGCTTTAAAGGTGCCTCAGGAAACGTTCAGCTTATCTGTGAACCGTGGGACACCTTGCCCCTAGACTTTGTTTCTCCTATGGACACTCTCACGTTCTATAACATGTCCACTCTTCCTCTCCCTGTTCCGTTTGTCCCTGTTCATACATTCCCGATAACCGATGGGTTCCTCATGGTTTCCAGCTTAGGGGATACGTCCATCCTCAAGAAGGGACGGAAGGAACAGAGGGGACCGGTCTGGTACGACAATGCCGACGCGACCGTAGGGAACGTTCCGACCATACTTTTGTCCACGAACCCTGCTAGCACCGCGGCATTGGTCAAAGGATCAGTGAAGGTACCTAAGATCGTGGACATGGCTAACCTCGGAGACACGACCAACTCGGGAGAGATGTTCTTCGTGCTCACAGGAATCTACAGTAGGCAAACGATCGGTGGGCCTGCAAACGTCGCAAATAGACAGATAACGCTGGTACCGGGTCAGTCACTTTCATTCGATGTGTCTGAGATTGGTCAATGCTTCTATGATGTATGGTGTCAGGGTCCATCGGGGAACACCCACTTTCAAGCAATTGTGAGGGGTCGGTGATGTCCACAGACGGATACACAATCAGTAGACCTCTGCCCATACCTCTCCCATTTGCAGACCTTGCCCCTGGTTCTACCCTTGATGCTCCACTTGTGTGGGACGGAGCATCATGGAAGAATAAAGACCTACCCCTGGATGGAATAGACCTAACAGGTAGCAGCACTGACCAGGTTATCATAAATAGTGGTGGGTCTTCTTGGTCTGTGGGATACCCTACCCTGGTGGAGAGAGGCAACACAATCCTTGGGCCACGGTCATCTGATGGAGCACTTCTTCTTCAGAATACCGGGGTGCCTATCGGGACGTTCGTGTCTCTTACCGGAGTGAGTGCGGGCATCAGTGCAACGGTTATCGAAACCTTTAGCACACTCGCTACCCTTCGGATCAAGGTTACAACGACCGGCACCCCTCCGGCAGCAGGGACACAGCTGTTCATCGTCAACTATGTCAACGCGTTCACTGATCCTCCATTTGTACAAGGATCATTTGCCGCGTACTCGTCTGATACATCAGGTGTTGCAGCATCACTTGGTGGTACGGTTGTTTCGGGTGGGACAACGACGAATACATTCCGTGTCTTCACGTCAGTGACTCTACCCGCGTCGTCTACCTTCCACGTCAATCTATTGGTTCTAGGTGATTAGATGATTGGAACTTATCCAAATAAAGCGCCACACCGTAAGAGGCGACGTTGGCCATTCGGTCCGGTCGAAACATACGATGTCTTTCTACGTCCAGTTGGATTCTTGCAGATACCCCTTCCAGCTGGAGTCTCGGTGAGAGTGTCACAACTTCTTAACCATCTTCCGGCAGCAGCCGCAACGTCCGATAGATTCATCCTCAATGTTGAGGGCGGTGCTATTCGATACATCGACTCGGGAGACATGGCTATGTCAGGATACGGTGAGCTATGGCCAGTCGGAGTCGGGTTCTTCCGAGTCTGTGACCCACAGTTTATTAGTCTAGCGGCTGAGAGTGGAAATGCGCAGGTAAACCTCAGCCTGTATTCATCGGTAGCAGAATGAGTCAAGCATCTTTTGTAACAGGTTCAGCATCTCAGACATTTGGTAATCCCTCTAGCGGTGATTACTTTATCATTGATCAGTACGGTAGATTCATCGCTAGACTAACTGACTTTCAGGGAGATGGCATCAATCTACTGGATATGGGCATAACCTCTCTCACTATGGCAGAAGGAGAAGGACTTCCCAACTATACGGATGAAACAAACCTAACTCTAAAACAACTTGCGACAACCTCATACCTTGCGGCCAAGTTCAATTCAGGAAACAGCCCCAACCCAGGCTTAGGATTTATTGATATATACATCGGCGGCATCAACTTTGGTGCGGTAGCCCCCGTAAACTTCTACTTCTACACAGATTCCGGAGGTAGTCCAGGTGCTCCGGTCGCTGGTTCTGCTGCATCCCCTACAGGTCTAGACCCTACGAACGGTGGTCAGCTACAACTTTCCATATGGAGGATTTACTTTAGCGCGATACCGGGCACTCTCACCCCAAATACAGACTATTGGTTCGTATTCAAGATCAATGGTGCTCCCAGCGGTTGGGACTTACAGGCACCCCTCAATAACCAAAATCTTACAGGAATCACCAAGTACTCAACAGACGGAGCTTCGTGGGCATCCGTTGCAGGTAACGTTATCTTTAAGATTTTTGATGGTAACTACCTTGCTACCGGACTAGGATCATTCTTTACGGATGAAGGTGCTGGACTTAGCGTTATCTCCAATGGCGGCACCCCTCTAGTCGCTACAACTCTAGGTATTCATCCCGCAGTATCGGCCAACAGTTCTTTTGGTCCATGCCTCACTGGAATCACTGGAGAGTCAAGAGCGATAGATGTCACCAACTTTGGTGCAAACGGTGACACAACCGACTGTACCATAAATGTTTATAACCAGGGGGGTGGTATTTCTATTTACGCAGAATCCGATAATGGGGATGGGTCAACCGATAACACTGGTCCTGCTATAGTCGCTGATACAAGCTCCGCTCCAAACGGTTATCCTCAGATACGATTAGTTCCAGGAGGGGACGCCGGAGCGCCTTCACATGGGCCATACACTCAAGGTGACATGTACATGGATTCAGCAGGGTCTTTGCATATCTGTACTGTCGGTGGCAGCCCAGGCACATGGAAGACGGTTACTGTCTCATGAACGATCATGTTCTTTTAATTGTTATCGCCATCGTCACAATCGTTGACTTGATCGTAGATGTAATCCACCGTTAACCCCGCTCTCCTTTCTCCGCCGAATCCCCCCGACTCGTCTAGAGTTTGGGGGATTCTTCTATTTGTGATCGATTCCGTCCATTCGTATACAATCCGTCTAAATACTGCCCCTCCCTGAAATAAGTCCGTG
>PSRA01000102.1 GCA_003175695.1 Bacteroidota bacterium
CAAGAAATTCACCGGAAGCTCCAGGTAGTTCAATTTGATGGTTGTGGTTGTGCTCGGATCAGTAGAATTATCAGTTTCCTTTCCGCCTTTTTGCAGATATCGCAACACGGGCTGAATACTGAATGTTTTACCAATGGGAATGTCAGCTGCCACTCCTATGCTGGGTCCAAAAAGCCATCCAGTATTTTCTGATTTACCGTCAGACTTGGTGCTGATTTGACCCAAGGTAGCGCCAGCAATCACTCCCCACCTTGTTTTTTGCGCGTTAGCAAATGGAAGCAGGACTATAATTGCGAGTCCTGTGATAACTAAATTTTTCATAATGAAAGTTTTTGGGTTTTAGGGATTTCCCTATTAAAATTGATTACAGTCCAAAACTATAGGTGAAATACCCCGATCCATAATTGATATTAGCCAGCTGCCTGGTGTAATTTGCAAGTGTCCAGTATTCCGGCCTGCGGTGACAAATCTGATAGTCAAAATTGCAAGAGTCGGGGAAAAAGAGAGGCGCATTCGCAGTTTATGCAAAACATAACTTGAGTTATCAGAATAATTAATAAATTATTATGATGCAGTGGGGGGGTGATGGGCTAAGGATGATCTTTTAGCGAAATCATTATTCAATCGGCATCATCAGCTTAAGTGTTTCAAACTGCAAATTAATACGACGAAAGTTCGATTACTTCATATTGAACGGGAACGAGTTGCAATAAAGCAAAGCATTTGCAGATGGCAAATTTGTCAGGCTATGTGCTGGCAACTCATTCAAGGCTTTTCTTCATCTCTACATTTAAGAAAGGCTTCAGTAGGTCAATCGGTACAGGGAATATGGTGGTTGAATTTTTCTCTGTGGCGATCTCTCTTAGGGTCTGCAGGTAACGAAGGGTGATGGCTGAGGGTTGTTCGGCCAACACTTTTGCAGCATCCGCCAGGCGCTGAGAAGCCTGGAACTCTCCTTCTGCTGCTATTACTTTAGAACGCCTTTCCCTCTCGGCCTCTGCCTGCTTGGCCATCGCTCTTTGCATCTCCTGAGGCAGATCAATCTGCTTGACTTCCACATTCGAAACTTTTATCCCCCAGGGTTCAGTCTGTGAATCGATAATTTGTTGAAGCTGGTGATTTATTTTTTCACGTTGCGACAAGAGGTCATCCAGCTCCGATTGCCCAAGCACGCTTCTCAACGTGGTCTGTGAAAGCTGGGAAGTGGCCGTCAGATAACTTTCAACTTCCACAATGGCCTTATGCGGATGGATCACTCGAAAATATAGCACGGCATTTACCTTGATCGACACATTGTCCTTGGTGATCACGTCTTGAGGAGGCACATCCATGACAACTGTTCTCAAGCTCACTTTCACCATCTTATCGACAATAGGGATCAGCAAAATCAGGCCAGGTCCCCTCTCCCCCTCACCAATAAGCCGGCCCAACCTGAAAATAACTGCCCTTTCATATTCGCGCAGAATGCGAATGGCGTTAGACAGTATAACAATACCGAAAAGAACGAGTACAATGGTAAATACGGGAACTGTTTGCATTTTATATATTTTGTAATGTTGTCTTTATCCTTTCAACATACAGAGTCAGTCCTCTAACTTCCATTATACGCACTTTTTCACCTGCCATTAAATCCCCGGTGAGGGAAACAGCCTTCCAGATTTCTCCACGTACCCTCACTTTGCCGGAAGGACTGAGCGGATCTATCGTTTCACCTATTTCACCAAGCATGCCTTCGATTCCGGTAACTGGTTTTCTGCGTTGCGCTTTTAATCCCATCCCAATTACAAACAGGAAAAATCCGGCACTCAGAGCAACGGTGGAGATTACCAGTACGAGCGAAATCCGACCTATGTCAAGGTTTGAATCCGGGCGAATTAACATCAACGAACCCATCAGAAGTGATACAACACCTCCTATGGCAAGCAAACCATGACTGGTTATTTTTATTTCGAGCAGCATGAGTGTAACACCGAAAATAATTAAGGCAAGTCCCGCCCAGTTCACGGGCAGCGTGCTTAAGGCATAAAAGGCAAGGATGATTGATATGAAACCAACGACGCCCGGAAAAATCGAACTGGGATTAAACAATTCAAAAAGTATTCCCATCAATCCCAGCATCAATAAAATATAAGCTACATCCGGGTTACTAATTACATTCAAAAGCTTTTCTGTAAAGCCCATCTCAAGTATTTGAATGGAGGCACCCCGCGTGTGCAATATGGTGGTTACCCCATTATGAATGACAGATCTGCCGTCCACTTTATCCAGTAGTTCCCGGTCATTGGCCGCGATCAGGTCTATGATATTTTTTTCCAATGCTTCATTGGCCGTGATCGAAACGCTTTGCCTGACTGCCTCTTCAGACCATTCCAAATTTCGCTTTCTAAATTCAGAAATTGTCCGGATAAAAGCAGCGGCATCATTCACAGTCTTACTGTTCATAATTGAATCGGGTTGTCCCTGCAAATTAACCGGGTGAGCTGCGCCGATATTTGTTCCCGGCGACATGGCGGCGATATCAGCTGCCAGCGTAATGAATACGCCGGCAGATCCGGCGTGTGCGCCTTGCGGTGAAACATATACGATAATCGGAACTTTGGAATCCAGTATGTCTCCAACAATAAGCCTCGTTGATTTAAGCAGCCCACCAGGCGTATTGAGATGAATAAGTAAACAGGAGGCATTTTCACTAGAAGCTTTTTCAATTCCGTGATGTACATAGCCTACGGTTACGGGACTGATGGCTCCATCAATTTTTATGGAAATAACTTTTTGTGCGGGAAGCAACAAAGGAACTAAAAGAGCGATGTGCAAAAACACATGCTTCATAAATTGATCGGTGTGATGAAGCTTTTGAAGAAATAAAGACCTTGTGTAATTTACGTGAATTCATGCAATATTAAAAGCTGCTGGTTGTCACCGGGTTTATTGTCGATTACCTGGTCATGCCTGCACGCGAATGACCTGAACTTCCATTGGCAGTAGGTTTACTCTTGTTGTATGCAGCGGGCCGTTCCCTGCGGATCCATCAATCTCAGTCACATTTGCCTGCATTATCTCTTTCACCTGAGTGGGCACTGTTGGCGTTTTCTTATTGCTGTATAGAATTTGCACGTTTTTGCCAGGAGTGCTGAGCGTGATTTCCAGAATGACGTCAACCGGCACGGGTTGGGCTGTATTTGTGTTCGCAACGACAATCACTTCCTCGTCATTTAAGATTCTTGACCATGCAAGGATGCCAGGTGTAGTATTGGAGATTCCAAAATTGTAACCGTCTCCGGACACGGGCCGGAAATAGAATCTCCCATACCGAAGTGCAGGCTCTCCGTTTCTGATTGCCGCAATCTGCTGTAATGCCAAATAGAAAAATGAATCTTGAGGAAAAGTTGAAGCAATTCCCCATAGTGCTTCTCTTACCGCAGGATCAGCATCTCCAAACCCGTGCAATCCCTGCTCTGTACCGTAGTAAAGACAGGGTATTCCCGGCAGAAAATACAGGCAGGCAAAACCCAGCGTCACCTGGTCATCGAAATAATTTTTGTTACCGGGCTGAACCCACCGAAATCTTCTTTTCACGTCATGATTATCGAGAAAGGTTACAAAATACCTTGAAGCATCGCCGTGAGAACTTAATATATATTGCTCTACAGATTTACGACGGTTGTACATGCCTGCAACAGATGTTGGTGGCGCAAGACCTTTCACTGCATTGACAAGTGTGAAGTATAAAGGATAGTCCAAGGCTGCATCCACGCCGACCAGGCTATTTATGTCATCACCTGTCTGCGAATTTCGACCAATAAAGCGGGCGATATCAGATTCAGAATCGGAATCCAGCACCTCACCAAAAGTGAAGAAATTTTTTTTGCCCAGAATAAGCGCATACTCACGGATCGCATTGCCAAAAACCTGGGCCAGGTTTCCTTTGAGATATCGCAGGGTGTCAATCCGAAAACCATCGGGGTCGAACCTCGCGAGAATATACTGATAAGCCTTTATGAGAACATGCTGAAGATCCAGATCACTCGTCATCATCTGCTTGAGCGAAAAAAAATCTCCTTCGGTGTCATTCCCTTTTGGATCCGGTTCTCCTTGTCTGCGGAAATAACTATTGTTCTGTAGTTCAGATGGCCAGACCAGTGCATCAGTCGATGGATTCTTGATCAGCGCAATATCCGTATCTGCCACAACCGGACTACCTGTTTCGTCTCGCCAATCGATTGCCAAAGGCGTAGACGAAAATGGCGGTTGCGAATTTCCCTGGTATTGGAAGACATCGCCAGTATGATTGAGCACAATATCGAAAATTACATAGAGGCCTTTCTCATGAGCTGCATCGACGAGATCGCGCAACTCCGTGTCAGCATTTGCGGGATTGGTTGCAAACCGGGGCTCTGCCCTCAAAAAATCGTGAATGCCGTATCCGTGATAACTGCCTTTGTCCCAGGGCAAATTTTTTAAAACTGGGCTTAGCCAAATAGCTCCTGCACCCAGGTTTTTTATATAGTCGAGTTGCTCGCGAACCCCGGCAAAATTTCCACCCTGGTACATCTCGTAATTGGGATCATCGTAAGGTAGGTGAACAGGAGTCGCATTTAGATTGTTGAACCGGTCCACCATAACAAAATAAATCATTTTGTCGCGCCAGTCTGCAGGAGATGGAAAAGGGCCTCCCGTTTTACCAACAAGATTTTCTGCATCTTGAAAAATCTTTACAACCTCAGGTGAAAAAAGAGAAGTGTACATACTATGTTGATGACTTAAGAACTAATAACTTAATTTCTTTTGAGAGAATTTACCTATTGACAAAATTTCATAAGGTCTTAATCACTCAGGGAGCGTCTGGATAGAGACGAAGAATTTGATTGTGAAGATAGCATCTTGCGATAGGTACTTCCTTAGGTGTTTTCACGGATACCGGAAATGAATGTTTCGTTTATCTTCCTAATGATGAAATATCTACAGTTAGTGTAAAACTATCCCTATCATTCACCCTGGAATTTTTGCCTTGCCTTCCTCGACAAGCGAGCAAAGAAAATAATGCAACAATAAAAGTCCTATAATTTCGCGTTGGGATTTTGGCTGTTACTGGAAGTATCGCCTGCAAAAATTGCGAAGATCTCTGGTTAATTATGCTGGATTTTTATAATCCACCCATCAGTTCCTCCGTGCAATCCCACTAAGTCACCATCAGGGCTAGCCGAAGAGCCCACGATTTCAAAACTGCCGCTGCCAATTTCAACGGCGGACCAAATTACGTCCTCTCCGCCTCCTCCAAATGTTTGTTGCCACACAATATTCCCACTGGCGTCAGTTTTGACCAGCCACCCGTCGTCCCCACCCCGATTCAAAGTCAGATCTCCGTCCGAACTTCCGCTAATGCCGGCAAGAATATATCCTCCGTCTGATGTGGTTTGGCCCCAAAGCCCCTGATCGGCCGACGAACCACCATAGGTCTTTTGCCAGGCCTTATTTCCGGAAATATCGGTCTTGATCGCAAAAAAATCTGTTCGGCCATGATTAACAGTAAAATCACCGTCTGAGCTCGATGTAGTGCCAGTAATTAAATATCCGCCGTCGAAAGTTTTATTAATGCAATAGGGAAAATCTGCGCCACTACCACCAAATACCTGGTGCCACATAAGGTTGCCATTTTCATCAATCTTTCCGAGCCATGTATCATCCCCGCCCTTGTTTAATCCTACGTCGCCATCAGTGCTCAAAGAATATCCTGTAACAAGGTATCCACCATCCGAGGCCTGGGCAATCCAGTTTGCGCCATCCCAACTTGATCCTCCATATTTCTTATCCCAAACAACATTTCCGTTATTGTCAATTTTGAAAATCCAAATGTCTGTTTGATAAGATGGATTATTAACTGCTGGTATGCTGGAACCCACAACGACGTAACCTCCATCGGGCGTATTCACAACAGACCATACTGTATCATTTCTGTTTGTGCCATAACTCTTAGCCCAAATTTTGTTCCCATTCGCATCTGTCTTTATGATCCAGGCATCATAACCCCCAAGTGCAGTTGTTACGTCCATATCGTTGCTTTGGGTCACGCCGACTGAAAGAAATCCACCTTCCGGCGTTGAAGTAATCGCAAGACCATAATCGTCAGCCGAGCCCCCATATTGATGCTGCCAGACTTTCTTTCCACTGCTGTCAACTTTTAATAGCCAAAGATCGCGACCACCATGATTACCCGTTGCATCCCCATCATTACTCAAAGAAGTGCCAACTGCCACAAAGCTTCCATCTGTCGTTTTAACGAAACCATACAAAAAATCTCCTTTTGATCCACCATAAGCATATGAATATATGCTTCGATTCACCTGCGTCTGAGGATTTTGAATGACGGTTATGATTATCACATGAGAAGAATCTGGCGTGACAGCTCGAATGGTAATTGTGGCTCTCCTCATTGTATCAAATGGATTGCTGGCTGCAGTTGTAACCTTAATTTTTGTTGTACCCTGGCCGCTAGCAATATTTGTGGTAAACCAGGTGTCGGATCCGGCGGAGTTTGTAATTACAAATTGTACGTTGGTTGTCACCGTGAATGAATCCTTCGCGCCAACGGTATTTGACAAATGCAGGGATGTACTGTCGGATGAAAGAGTCGTGTCGTGGTTGTTACTTAACTGATCCACGCTTTTTTTGCACGAGCCACCAACAATGACGCAAACCATCAAGAAGCAGCCAAATAATTTTTGCATGTTGGAAGTTGAAAGAGTTGAGATGGAGGGACGATCCTTTACCCCGTAAAATAATGAGAAAATATAATAACTACAAATTCACTCCAGTTCGGTTGTCCATGACCGAACAAAGACCTGTCCGACGAACATTGGAAGCATGTGAAATTCCAATCGCCTTTTGTATTTTGGCTGACCGCGAAAAGGCAATATTCAATGAATTGAAAATAAAAAACCCTTTCAGAGCAATCGTCATTCTTAGCGTAATTGCCTGTATTCTCTATGCCCGTATTCTATCTATAAGATTGCAACAATCTTATGAAGCAAGTTATATCTAATTAGTAAGGATAGCGCTGCTGACCTTTATTTTGTTAACCAATTCAAAATGCTCATCTCACCTTAAACAAGCAGATGATCAAAGAGAATCTCAAAATCTCTTATCAACAAATCAATGTAAGAAGACTGTTATAAAGAATGAAGAGTGGGCCTTCTGCTCCCATAAACATTCCCCCAGGAATTACTGACACGATACCAGAAAATGGGATTGCCGAAATCTGCGCTATTGGTTTGAGCAAATGAGATCTGTCCGAGAAAAAGTAGATAGAAAAAAATAAGAACGAGTCATGTTATATCGGAGATGCAATAATCAGTGGGCTTACATAAAATGGTCACTGACAGTCTCGAACCGGCGCAGAATGGCGGTCAGAAATCGGGTTGATAAATCAAAGTAAAAACTGTTCATTAATTTAGTAGTATGCCCGTCGCAAAATCAATAACACTCCTCTTTGCCATTTTTGCCTGGCATGTTTCATTGGGCCAGCATTTACCTGCCATCGACGTAGAAGGAAATTGGTAGTTGATTGCTGGGAGAATGTCTATCGATCGGTCAAAAACTTACCATCTTCAAACGATTGAATTTGCCGGCCCGCCCGATTCCCGCTTTGTCTGGACATCGCCGGACCAATTAAACGATTCGACGTTTCACACCGTCCACGGAAAGTTCAAAATAGTTAACCGGTTCGACAAAAAAATTCTGAGTCTCACCTGTGATACACCCGTTTCACGAACAGTCAGCTTTTATATCTGGGATTCATCAAGAGATGCATACAAACTTCTGTTTTTTGACAAGAAAGATTTAACCCGAAAAGATTTCGAAAAAGCGGACAAGCGAAATACGATTCAAATGGTAAGGCAGCCGCCGTCGGAAGAAGACGAGAAGAGATTTCTGTCACGTCCGGCTCTCTAGTATAGCCAAATGTCGACACATCGTTGTTGAATATGCGCTTCGGGGAAATGCAAATCGTAGCCCTCTTCAGATTTACCAAGCCACTCCATTCGTAGTCTGGCGGTGTCAATCTTTGCCCGGGATTGCAAATAATTATATACAGTCTCGACTCTTTTCTCAGACAGATAATCGTTGTACGATTCCCTGCCAACCGTGTCAGCATAGCCAAATATATTCAGGTTCAGGAATGGGTGGAATTTATAATAGTTTGCAACAGTGTCGAGCATTTTCCTATATACAGGATCAATCGTAGAACTGTTTGTCCTGAAATAAACGGTTCTGATAAATCCATCACTTTGGGCGAAGGAAAGTTTAATACTAACGGCACTCACCAGTAGCAATGTAAGAACAAAATTCTTTGTGGTGTTGCGTAAATGCAAACATGAAGAAGTCAAATTATTGAATTATGCATTAAAGTTAAAATAAAAGCAAGTTTTTTAGATTTATGTCAAATGTTTCACATAGTCGGCTTGTCTCGGATTTATTACTGAAAACAATGCTCCATTATTATTTCCACAACCGCTCAATCAACCTGGGACATATTTTTTTCATACTGTCTGGATTTTCCTCTTCCCATGTAAAATCAAATGTTGGGTATCCTCCTTCTTTAAAATTGTCTTGGTCTATGAAGTCATAAATTTTCTTTCCGGTCTTTTCTGTAAATGCGTCCGTTGCCGCATACGCAAAATCTTCAAACTCATAAGATTCCGTGTCATCGTCAGCAAGGTCGACCAGCGAATCGGGGTTCTCCTTTGCATGGTAATAAACTTCTTTGCCTCTTGAAATTATCCAATTTCTAAAATAATTAAAGCCGTCGTCTGAACAACCGCCGTTCATGATATATCCGGCACACCACATTTCTGAGTTGTACGTGTCATGCAGCAATTTGTCAGTACGAAGTTTGAATCCAACTATCTCTGACGGACTCAATAGCTTTAACCGGCTAACCAGGAACTCATGTTGTTCTTCCAAAGTTTCTGAATTGCGCAAACTGTCGGTTACAAGCGTCCAATACATATCTTCATCAAGCATGGTGGATGTCTTGGTAAGACCTGCTGAATTGCCATTTGAATCTTTGCGTCCGAAGAGCTTACTGAAAAGTTCCATTTATTTATGTTTTAGAATGAGATAGCGTTTGTGGCCAACCAAATCCTATTTCTATTTCGTGTCAAATATTTCATGATATTCGACAGTATTTTGATTTCCGTAAGGATAGTCTCCAAATCTTCGGATAATATCATGTGTGGCCATGAGTAAAAATTCATTGATGGCCATGTCGGTTTTGTCATATATCAGAACTGAATCAATTGGCGTTCTTGCGCCCGGTGCTGATGCCACTTTGGTTTAAAAAGTCATTTTTGAGACAGTCCAGGACGAAGAAAGGCTCCGTGGCCCCGGCCTTATAATATTTTTCTTCGATAATTCTGCTTCCCCTGTAAATAAAAACAATCCGGTGAGCGGCAATGGAATCATCTATCCAAACGGTTGCATCGACCGGTTTTCGGTCGGCGTCCCAAAACGTGAGTTCATTTACATCCCCTCGTGAGTTATTGAGGTATTTTATGATGCTGTAACGGGAGGTCACGCCGCGTTTCCTGCTTACTAGTTGATCTTTATAGAGGAACCAGCGTTCTGCCAGCTGACCATCTGCATCATATACTAACTTCATGGCAGAAGAGCCGTCTTCGGCCCTGAAAGGCGCTCCGTTCGCATCCAGCTTGCGATACTCGATAGGCTCGCCGTCATCATTAAATTTTGTCAGGGTTTCATAGGAACCTTCCCAGTGTGGCATCCTTGTACTGCTGTCGGCCCAGTACGAATCGGAAATTTTTCTGCCATATTCGTCGTACTTCTTTTTGATCATAAAGACCTCTTCCGGATAAGTGGTTACAGGCTCGTAGTTTTTGCCGTAACTGGCTTCCTGGATAATCCTGCCTTTCTCATCCCTGACATATTTCGTGGAATGGATCTTATTCCGGTCTAGGCAGGGATAGCCGAACTCATCAAAATAAGCCACCTCGGTCAGCATATTGTTGGGAGAAAAGAATCTGGCGATCTCTTGGATGCCAGCCTGGTCATTAGTGGGCTTGCCGTTCTCATCAAAAAAACCTTCCCTGATCCTGTTACCCGACGGATCATATTCATATTTGATGATGGAAACACCGTCCCCTGCGGCGACGGCCCGTGTCGGTTGGCCCTGGGCGTCATAGCGCGTTTCTTTCATCAGGTATCCCTCGCTGTACTCCCGGCCTGCGGCGGTAACGCCGTAAATATTGCTGGTCAGTTTTCCAGATGTATCAAGGTATTCGTGTCTCACCTGGTTATTATCGCGGTCGTAAAAATACCGGATCGCGGAGATCCCGTTGTGGCTCATAACCGGCTCTTCACGGGTACCAAAATATGCCTCGGATACTTTATTATCCCGCTCATCGTATGCTTGTACCAGCAGATGATAGTCTGTTGCCTTGGATGCTACCGGGTTACCCATGAGATCAAAAAATCTTGTTTCTTTTCTTTCCCCCATCCGGATGGAGTCATCATATCTATTATACC
>PSRA01000270.1 GCA_003175695.1 Bacteroidota bacterium
GGGAAGCCTTATCGGGAACCCTTTTCAAATGCAGTTGCAGGATGGTTCTTATGTTCCCTGGTTAACCATGGATGAATATGGAAGATTAATGCCGCAGCCAACAAAATTTCCATCAGCTTTTGGTGGCAAAGGTTTTAAGCCCCTGGCTGATTATGTGCACTCCCTTGGTTTACAATTTGGCATTCACGTCATGCGCGGCATCCCGCGTCAGGCAGTATGGGCGAAAAACCCGGTGCTCGGTACCAGTGGAATTACGGCTGATATGATTGCAGATACTTTATCCAAATGTCCCTGGATGAACCACATGTACGGGCTTGATATGAGCAAAAAAGGTGCGCAGGAATATCTCAATTCCCTGCTCAATCTGTATGGATCGTGGGGTGTTGATTTTATAAAGGTGGATGACATTGCGCGTCCTTATCGAAAGCAGGAAATAGAAGGTTATAGAAAAGCAATTGATCAGTGCGGAAGGTCGGTTATATTAAGTCTGTCCCCAGGTGATACACACATTGAATATGCAGCGCATGTTAAAGAGTATGCAAATATGTGGCGGATGGCAGACGATTTCTGGGACAACTGGCAACAGTTATTAAACATGTTTGATTATGCCAAAACATGGGAGGGCATGGGCGGGCCCGGTCATTGGCCCGATTGTGATATGATTCAAATAGGAAAGCTTTCAAAACGTGGCCCGGTTGGTCCTGAACGTTTCAGCCGTTTTTCAGAAGAAGAATTATATACGCACATGAATTTCTGGTGCCTGTATCGTTCCCCTTTAATGCTTGGCGGCAACCTGCCCGAGAACAGGGAGCTGGAGAGGACGTTATTTACCAATGATGAAGTCCTTGCTGTTAACCAGCACGGGGAAAATCCAAAGCAACTCTATAAAAAAGATGGCAGCATGGTTTGGTATTCACATGTTAAAAACAGCAAGGACCTCTATGTCGGTCTCTTCAACGTAGCAGATACTGCGCACCGTGTGGCGGTTGATTTTGCCTCGCTTGGTTTGAAAGGAAAAGTAACTGTCCGTGATCTGTGGAAGAAAAAAGATGTTGGTGCTTACAGTAAACTATATAGTCAAAATATTAATGCGCACGGTTCTGTCTTGCTAAAACTATCATCTCACTAAGCGATAGCAACTATTATGAAAAAAAATACTTTCTTAATTATCTTATCTGCAGTTCTTTTTTCTGTAAATCTGTGGGCGCAACAGCCACGATACCAGGCTGTATGGCCATCCCTGGAAACATATAAAGTGCCTGACTGGTTCAGGGATGCAAAGTTTGGCATCTTTATTCACTGGGGCGTTTATTCTGTTCCCGCATTTGGCAGCGAATGGTATCCGCGAATGATGTATGAGAAAGATTCGAAAGAATTTAAACATCATGTGGAGACCTATGGGACGCAGGACACATTCGGATATAAAAATTTTATACCGATGTTCAAAGCAGAAAAATTCAATGCAGATCATTGGGTGGCCTTGTTTAAAAAAGCAGGAGCAAAATATGTGGTGCCGGTGGCCGAGCATCATGACGGATTTGCTATGTACAACACGGCACTCTCGAAATGGAATGCGGTGAACATGGGCCCGCACAGGGATGTTGTGGGAGAGATTGCAGCTGCTGCAAAACGACAGGGTTTAATATTGGGCCTGTCATCACACAGGATAGAACACTGGTGGTTTATGAATGGCGGCCGGGCATTTCATTCTGATGTGAATGATTCCGCGTATGCAGATTTCTACGGTCCGGCCACGGTTGAAAATCCATGGGACACAACTGGTAAAAAGCCGCCTGTTTCCACTGAATATATGAATGACTGGCTGATGCGTGGTATCGAACTGGTGGATAAATATCATCCGCAATTATTCTGGTTTGACTGGTGGATAGAACAACCCGAAATGGAACCTTATCGGAAATCCTTTGCAGCCTATTATTATAACAAGGGCCTCGAATGGAATAAGGGCGTCGTGCTGAACTATAAAAACAAATCCTTTCCGGACGACGCAGCCGTGCTGGATCTTGAACGCGGTAAATTGGGCGGCATAAGAAATCCTTCCTGGCAAACCGATGATGCTATCGGAAATAATTCATGGGGATATGCGCAGGGTAACACATTTAAAAGCGTGCAGTATGTTGTCACCAACTTAATTGATATTGTAAGCAAGAATGGAAATCTTCTGCTGAACATTGGCCCAAGACCTGATGGCACCATTACAGAGGAGGAGACAAATGTTTTACTTGGTACGGGCAAATGGCTGGACGTGAATGGTGAAGCCATTTATGGCACCAGGCCATGGAAGGTTTTTGGCGAAGGCCCGACGAAGTCTGCAAGCGGTTCTTTTTCTGACCAGAAAATTCCTTTCACTCCAAAAGATATCCGCTTCACCACAAAAGGGAAAATACTGTATGCCATTACGCTGGGCATTCCAAGAGAAGCAACAAATATCAATGCACTCTCATCCACATCCGGTAATGGAAAAATTGCAGCGGTAAAACTAGTTGGAAGCAGTGTTCCGGTTAAGTGGAGGCAAACAGGTGACGGGCTTATCATTGAGCCATCACCGGTATATCCTTCGGAAAATGCAGCAGCTTATAAAATAACTTTTGCCAATTAGAGATCGATCAAATAAATGTCGTTAGAAGAGGGATTTCATATGCCCAAGAAAATACTTACCTTTGACGTTAGTAACGTGTCGCGTAACTATGATAGGATCCTTTGGTTCAAAAGAAACGGAAAAAATTTGGAAAGGCATTAGACTCAGCAAGCTGCCCGGTGAGATCCAGGAAACTGCCCGGAGGAAGCTAAGAATGTTGAATAACTCGATCAATTTGACAGACCTGAAAGTCCCTCCTTCAAATAAACTGGAGAAACTGAAGGGAAACCTAAGAAACTTTTATTCAATTAGGATAAATGAGCAATGGAGGATCATTTTTAAGTGGAATAACGGTAGTGCCTTCGAAGTAGAAATAACTGATTACATTAACGATCATGCATAATGAAACATCTCAAGAATATTCATCCGGGAGAAATATTGCAGGAAGAGTTCCTGATTCCATTAAGTATTTCTCCGTATAAATTGGCAAAAGATATCTCTATTCCCCAGACAAGGATATCCGAAATTCTCAAGGGAAACCGAAGAATTACCGCTGATACGGCCTTAAGACTCTCGAAATACTTTGGGAATTCTCCTAAATTCTGGCTTGGACTGCAGGATGACTTTGATTTGGAAGAGCACCGACACGCCAAGGATCAGGAAATCAACAGCATCAAGCACTATTCTTCAGATGCGGCTTAGTATTCCAACCGCTCTCTCGTAAATAAAGGGCGAAAATATGTCGATTCATAAACCAGTCGGCGTTTGATAATAGCTCATTTCCCGAATGATAAAATCATCATCAAATGCTTGCTTCAAAACGACGTTGATTCCTTCGGCTACCCAATCGTCAATAACTTTACGAACCGCACAAAACTGCGCATAATTTGCCAGGTAAAAGTCAAAATCGAAGACTTGTCCCTGAGATCGAAAGGATATTGTATTCTTGTCGCCTGGCGCACTTACATATGTATCCATTTCCTGACCCCCTGTTACAAAACCATCTCTGTATTCGAAATTGTCAAACGCGTAAAGATAAATTGCGATAACTTCCAGGTCACTTGCCCCGTAATGCTCATCGCCATATCGAATTCCAGCTGAAGAAAATGTCAATTTTTTATCATCGATAATCCTGGTTTTGAACGGTGATTTTTTTGCAGTCTGTATATAAATAATGAAGCCGACAACAGGAAGTCCAAGCCACAAATAGCCAGGAGCATAAAAAAGCAAGTAGAAAAAGAATAGTAACGTGAGGCCAGAGACAAAGACAAGTGCCAAAACAGCATTTAGACTATACTTAAATACAAGGACGGTGACACTATTCATAAACCTATTTGAGTGAATCTATCTATTCCAAATATAAAAATTTCGTTTAAGGAATAAAACATCACAAACCAACGGGTTTGCTACTAACGGAATCCAGTACGTCCATACCTTCAAAGTATTTCTTACCATCCCGTAGAATCAATTATTAAATCCTACCATCCTGTGCAATGGCTTGGGACCATAAATATTGCCGTCCTTTATAACAAGGCTTATTTTCCTGATATTGCTGATATTTTGTAAAGGGTCTGCATCATCTATAACTATATCAGCTTTTTTCCCTTCAGTAACTGAACCATATTCATTGTCGAGCCTCATTACTCGTGCAGGGGTGATGGTGGCTGTTTGTAAGGCATCTGCTGGAGACAAACCTGCGTCCACATACAATTCTAACTCTCGCCAAAGGCTATAGCCCGGAAAAACCTGGTCAGTTCCTGCGACAATATCGATTCCACCATCATGGAGCATTTTCACTGTCTGTTTCGAAATATCCATAAATGGTTTCGACATCTTGGCCTGTGCATCATTCATTCCCATATTTGCAAATATCGGCTGCAGTGGTGATGGCAGGGTCGCAAATGCTGGCTCAATGGCAGTAATTGGATCGCTCAGCGGACGAGTGATTATTTCAAAAGTAGCGAGCGTCGGGTCGATAACGGTGTGATGGTCTTTTAAAAATGTGATCAGTTTTTTATTTGCCGAATCTGAAAGATCAACAACGCCATTTCTCATTTTCGTTTTTTCAGCCCTTACCACATATTCAATATGATTCACCATATCCATACCGGAATCAATGCCCTCTATGATGTTCATGCCATCAGGAATATGCCCTGTAACAGTAAGGCCTAACCGATGCGCTTCATCGCAGATTACTTTTACAACCGCCGGTTTTACAGAACTGTAAATTTTGATCTGCACAAACCCGTTTTCTTTGTACCTTTTCACTGCTTTCACAGCTTCCTCTTTATTATCCGCCTGGACCACGCCAAGTGCTTTCGACCCTTTGCCGTCAATGATCCCTGCTTTCAAAATATGCGGCCCCACGCCGTTGCCATTATCAATCGCACTTTTAATAGCATTGATATACTCGAATTCGTTTCCACAGTCACGAACAGTGGTAACGCCGGCCGCAAGGTAAGCAGGCCCCCACTCTGCCTGCTCGAAGTGAGCGTGCATATCCCACAAACCCGGCAAAATATATTTCCCTTCTGCATGAACGACATATGCATCTTTCGGGATTTTTGATTTTCCGGAAGTATCGATGGATTTTATAACACCGTTTCCAACAATCAGGGTTGCATTGGGAATTTCTTTTTGATTTACCACATCGATCAGCGTTGCACCTTTTATGGCAATTGTTTCATGATGAAGCGATGACTGTTTTGAGGTTGATGAAAAAAGCTGCATGCTGTAAGAGGCCGCGCGTTTTATAAATTCCGGCAATAGCGATTCCCAAGGCTCTAGCATCATTTCCATCTTGTCTGCCTCCGCATCGTTTGTAATGAGACAATAGAGTTGTCCCTGCCTGTCTGCCCATAAAAATTCATTTCCCCATATCAATCCACCGATAGTATATCTTTCCAAAACAAGCGATTTGCGATTAAATGAAAGAGTATCATAACCACTCATTCTTATTTCCACTGAACCTACTGGAAGAATATTCAACTTTTCCGGGCGATGATGGTTTTTCCAATATTTGAGCATCACCATCTGAACGGTGCCTGGCGCATAACCTGCCACAGGAAATGCACCTGCTTCATTTTTCTCAAAAACTGAATCGCCCATTTTTATATATGCTGTATTGTTCCGGATACTCACGCTGTCATCAATGACGCAAAACCGGCAATTCTTTCCTTTTTCGACAAAACTTACCGGCTCACCTCTTGCGCTTGTTCGAAGCGATGCATAAAGCGGCACGGGAGAACCCCTGTCAACAAACTTGAAATGGATATCGTAAGTAGTGCCCTGGCCGTCTCTTGTCATACTGTAATGTTCCCGGCCAATATTCTGGGCAAACTTGTGAAGCAGGAAAGTTCCGCTATCGGATTGCTGGGCAAGTAAGCTGTTTGTGCAGATACAAATGGACGTGACTATGGATGCAATTTTCATAAAAACAGGAATTATCGGTGTGATGGCCATATTTTTTTTAACAGGAACTCCTTTCTGCTTTTGGAAACATCGACAGTAGATCCGTCATGCATGACAAGGTAACCACCCTCTCCCCGGATATAGCGGGCCACTTCATTCAGGTTGACAAGATAGGAATTATGCACGCGGGCAAACAAATCAAAAGATTTTAGGAGTTGCTCAGTCTCTTTTAAAGTCCGGCAGACAATGATGTGCTTCTTATTCTTCAGGTAAATCTTTACATAATTATCATATGCCTCGCACTTTACTATGTCGTCGACAAAGATCATATCAAAGCCTTCTTTGGTTGGCACAGCAATTTGTTTGATCATATCCTTGTGATGCATTTGTTCAATGAGCAGCTTAAACTGGTCGCTAATATTTTTATAAGGCTGATTTTTTATTTTCTGAACTGCCAGCGCGAGATCATGCGGATCCAGGGGCTTTAGCAGGTAATCGAGTGCACTCATCCGGATGGCCCGGATCGCGTATTGTTCATGACCCGTGGTAAAAATCACGGAAAAGGGTATCTCGGAAAAACGTACTAAGAATTCAAAGCCATTCATGCCCGGCATCTCGATATCCAGAAATACAATATCAGGCTTTAATGTTGCAAGATGGTCAATTGCCCGCTCTGCTGACTGAAATGTCGCAAGAAGTTCTACTTCCGGGCAGTGCTCCTTCAGCAGGATTTGAAGTGCACCCAGGCAATGCATTTCGTCATCTATCGCGATTACTTTAATCATATACCAGTGGAATTTTCAAACTTACTTCTGTACCTGAGGGCTTTCCTTCGTCATTTTCGAGATCCAAAATGCTGATTACTTCTTCCGGTTCAGGCTTGTTCCTGAACATCCGCAAAATTCTCTGGGAAGTTATTTTAAGGCCCATGGGTTCATGTTTTATGCCGGGCTTACCATTTTTTGCTGAGTCCTTCCTGCGACCCACCCCGTTGTCAATGATTCTGAAGATTAGAAACGCTCCCTGCCTTTCTACCCGAAGTTCAACACGACCTCTCCCCTCTTTGAGCGTAAGTCCATGCCAAATCGAATTTTCAAGAAAGGGCTGGATGATCAGTGGCGGAACTTTTACATTTTCCATATCAATATCATCTGAGATGATGATGTCATATTCAAAACGATCTCCAAACCTTGCTGATTCCAGTGAAAGATAAAGTCTCACTGACTCCAGTTCCGATTCGAGGTCTATTAGTGTTTCCTTAGAGTTTTCCAATATTTTCCTGACGAGCTTTGCGAATTTGCCCAGATAGGAAGAAGCTTCGTCCCGGTTATTCTGCAGGATAAAAAGGTTAATTGAATTTAGCGAATTAAAGATAAAGTGGGGGTTCATCTGCGTACGAAGAACCTGCGTCTCTAAATTGGTCACCTGCTTCTGCATCTGGCGAAACTGTTGGAAAAGGATACCGCAGAAAAACAGGGCCATCCAGGTGAGACAAATTGTTTCAATGAAATCCCATCTTTCTCCCACCCGATATACAAAACCCGGATATTTGAGGCTTTGGAAAAAAAAGGGATACATGGCCATTAGCCACCCGGCTGCCCAAATCAGAAGTGCAACGGTTACTGCAAGAATCAGCACATTTTTGGGTTTCCCCATATGGGCAATAGCCATGAAAAAAGCAACCAGGTTTGCAATCAGTAAAGCAGACTGAGCAATAATAAAGAGTCGACTTTCAAATTCCGGGTGCCCTGCTTCCAATGAATGCAGGAAAAATGCGATCAGATTTGGAGCAAAGTAAAAGAAAACCGTCGCCCAGCTTAAAACGGCAAGTACTTTATCCCAGCGCGGGAAATGAAGCTTTGTTAGTAACAGGGACCTGATAAATATCGTCATGAATAAACTGGTCAGTCCCCAGACCGTAACGACGAGGGCAACGCTAATCGCAGGCGTTTCTCTTAAAAAAACTGCATACAACTCATCTGGCATTCTCCCTATTCCAAGCAACACCATATAAATGGAAAAATAAAGGTGAATGCGTGCCCTGCCAATAAGAAAGAAAATCATGTTGAGTATTGAGGCAAAAAGAAGAATTCCGAACAGGATGGAATCATGTACAGCAAGTGAATATTGCGATTCGAGCGACTGATTCAATTCCGGAGTGAGATTAGTGGATAAAGAAAAGGAAGGACTGACCGGTGGTGCAGCCCAGAACGATCGGGCCAATGATCTATTTGATATCCGGTTATAAATTGTGACTACTTCACCAGGAGATATGCGGAGAGGAAGAAGGCCTGAAAACTTCAATTTGCCTGCCCTGCTCCTGGGTGTGAAAAAACCATTCTCCAATTCCTCCGCTTTGTATCCCTTACGGATCACATAAAGTTTGGAATAAAACGCGGCAGCTGTAATCGGATAATAAATGGTAACTTCTCTATCCAATGAGTTTTTAATATTGTACCGCATCCAATAGGCAGGGAAAATATCCTCAAATGCGCTCGACCCTTTCTCATTCTTGTGAAACCTGATTGAGATAAGAGGATCCATCACATCTTCGTAAGCCAATTTACCATCAGGATCATCAAGTATCTGCCAATATTTAGCATCCAGATCCAGGAGCCGGATGACTGTATCGGGACCAATCTCGATGGGTGGCAAGGGAATGTCCTGGGCAAGGGAGTGAGTTCCCAAAAGAAGTAGTGAGAAGAGCCCTAACCAAAAATTATTTAAGCCTCGAAAGAACATTTGTACTCTCATACGAAAAGCGCCAACAGGTTAATGCAGCATCTCAATTAAAAGGAAATGTCAGGTATCACTTTGCGAGGTAATTTTGGATTTATTTCAGGTAGTGTGCGGGTCCTGCGGATGCAAACGTTCAATCGAAGATATTGAATAGTTATAACATACTCTTATACATATACTCTTTTTGCAATCTATTTTCTCCGGATTACGATCAAAAGCCCTATCGAGCAATTGGCCATCCTGCTGGTTTTTTTGGAGGATCTTGATTTAGAATACAAGCATTTGCAGAATGAATTGCTGAAAAAACAAATTGAATTGTTAGATAAATCGCAGGAATACAGATGCTGTCCTCCAGCGCCGGTTGCATCTGGCAGTTAGAGTTGAATCATTTGTGGGACATGATGCGTTTCAATGTCTGGTGAACGTACTCTCTTCATACGTATCCTACGGCTCGGACTTTGGCAAAATCCAGAGATTATCGATATCTTCCCATTTAGTTAGTAAATCGCTTTTATCACGGCCGGCACCTGCTTGCTTCGCCGCTGGCGAATGTGTAAATTCTGCCGGGAAGCGTCTGATAGTAACCATGCAGACAATTACGAGACTAACAATGACGCCTATACTATTTCACTTTCCGGACGATCCAAAAATCAAGGACAGGAGGAAAACTACTGGCCACAAATAAGGTATGCTCCAAACTGGCTAATGTCAAATGTCTATCATTATTGAATCCGCAAATTTATCAGTTATGAAAAAAAAGGTGGTCATTTTTATAGTTTTTCTTTGCCTTCACTCTGGAATATACTCGCAAAGTTCGAATACCTATGAGGTGTATGCAATCCAGTTTGGACAGCCCTGGTTTGCAAAAGCGTCAGAAGCAGCTGTCGGGGCACCCGACAAAGACAGTATTGAAGGCTGCAACATATTTTGGCTGTTAAAAGGAAGGGAGAAAATTATATTGGTTGATGCGGGCTTTTTAATTAATGAATATACAAACGCAGATCATTATTGGGACAGTCATAATTATACAAGGCCCGACAGCGCCCTGATAAGAATGAATATTCCTGCAAGTGCTGTTACGGACATTATTATCACCCATCCGCACTCAGACCACATTGGAGGAATTGGTCTTTTTCCGAAAGCAACCATTTGGATGCAGCAGGATGACTACAATTATTTCGTGGGAGCTGCCTGGCAAAAAAATGGTCGTTCTGACGGGTTTGACAAGCGGGACGTTCAGCAAATTGTTTCAGTTAATGTAGAAGGAAGACTTCATTTGGTAAAAGGAGATAGTATTGAAATCATGCCAGGCATAAGGGTCTTTATCGGATCAAAGCATACCTGGGAATCGCAGTATGTGTTAGTGAATACCAGTACAGACAAGGTGTTGATAGCTTCAGATAATATCTGGTACTATTATAACCTTGATCATATGTTGCCCATCACCTACACGTTCGATCCATCTGCTTATGTACAGCAAATGAAAAGAATGAAAATTCTACAGCCTAATACGAGCCTGATTATCCCCGGCCATGATGCAATCATATTTTCCAGATTTCCTGAAGTTGCTAAAGGCATCGTTAAAATAAGATAACTATTCATTGATTACTGCTTGCTGGGTTTGGGCGGATTCTCCACTTGTGTTATGGCATGATCATGCACAGATATCCCGTTTGATCCAGTTGCGTTTTAATAACCGGGAAATACAGAAGAAAGGCTGACTGAATAAGGGAACAATTTAATGAGAGAATGGAAAGTGAAATGGCATATATCCACTATTGTGATCTGTAGCGAAAGCGAACACCCGTGTATATCATATTCGTACGATGCAGGTTTCAACGTTCAAATGATCGGCTTGAAAATCAGGAAGATTGAAACTGGGCACAAAATTGCATTCTATCGGCAAACCTCATTCCCAATGATTTTCAATTATTGCAAAATCGTTTTTCGAAATCTGTGGATGCATAAGAATTATACGGTAATTAACCTGGTGGGGATGGCAATCGGTATTGCCGCTATGGTTTGGGCCTTCCAGGTCTACCGGTATGCATTCAGCTTTGACAATTTCCATCATGACCCGGACCATGTATACCGTGCACTCACTAATAAAAAGGATGTCCAGGGACTTCAGGGATCATTCCCCATGGCAGCTGTCCGGACAGCTGCCAATGAATTTGCAGGTATAAAAAGTGCCGTTTGCTATTCTGGCCGGTTCCTGAATGTTCGCTATGATAACAATGAAACATTTGCCGAATATGTGCATTTTACCGATCCCGGATTTTTCCACCTGTTTAATTTCCCTCTTATTGCAGGCATCTGTGATATCAATGACCCCGTCTCGGTTCTTCTGACCGAAGATATGGCCAGGAAATATTTCGGAAGCCAGGACCCGATTGGCAAGCCGCTGGTACTGTAT
>PSRA01000254.1 GCA_003175695.1 Bacteroidota bacterium
AATCTTCAGTTCCAAGTCCAGGAATACCGACAGGTGTATAAAAGCAGTCCAGACTCAGCTGGGTATGATACCAGCAATATTACACGTGAAGACCCACAGCCGCCAACAGACTTCCGTATCGTGGCTACCGGGAAATTTGAGCGGACGTCTGGACCCCTTGCCCTGCAGTAGGCAACTGCGGCCTCCGGTAGACTTTTTCCACCCAACCCCGGCGGATAAGTATTTGAGCTACGATAAGATTGGGCACCCAGCTAAGCCATGCAGTTGTTATATAGATGTCTCGCGGGGTGATTGGCAGTGCAGTCAGGTCGATAAGCCAAGTATATCCGCGCAGCGTGATAGCCGAAAGGGTTAAGGCATAACTCCTAAACATAAAAGCTCCGTGAAGGGCAAAGCGTCTCCGCATTGCATAGAATCCCGCGTATAAAGTAAAAGTGATCCAAAGTATGGACAATATGGTGAAGCTCACTCGCGCCGGGAGGCCGCCATTGGCATACAAGGCCATTGTGAAGGCTGCGGGGCCGCTAATGGTAGTCACGACAATTAGGTAGAGCCAGCCCATAATACGATGGATTCGGGGCAGCCTAGTTAGAAACACGGGTGCGAACTGGGTAAAGCCTGCCAGTAGCACAAAACAACTAGTAAATACATGCGTATAGAAACTAATTCTCCAAAGGCGAAGGTGGTAGATGCGTTGCTTGGTCATCAGGAAATTCACGTTGTGACGCATCGCGGAGTACGGAAGGGTAAGGCGGATCATAAGAAAGGAGAAGAGCGCTAAGGCAAGCAGCAACAGTAGCCGGAAAATGTTTTGCTTTCGCATTATCCGGCATTATTTTCTTCGAATTCAACTCCTTTTCCGACCAGCTTTCTGGGTGTGCTCGATGTCGAATCGGTTTCTTCAACGGCTTTCGTGCGTATCAACTTCATGTTCAGGGCGGGCGTATGATCATTACGCTGCCAGTCTATCTGAACGGTATCGCCTATCTGCTCATAGCTACCCTTTACCGTTATGAGTTGAGCATTTTCGTCCTTCGACGGATAATATTCCAGGGTGCAAACGCCTTCTTCGCCGAAGTAAAGCCGGCCAAGATTGCCAAGAAATTCACCCAGGTCATCATTCTCATTTGTGGTACCCATACGGGCGAGGTTAACAATACCTTCGTGCGCTTTAGTGCTGTCGGTTGGCACCCATTTTCCAATTATCTTTTCGGTTGCAGAATCGTAAGTAAGAAAAAAGGTACCGTCGTAGGGATTCCCGCCGGGTTCTTTCAATACGAAAGTCAATTTGGTACTATTTTGTTCCACCTGACCATTCAAATTGCGCCGGAGGCCCTTATGAATATCGTAGCCGGATGCAATGTTTCCTGAAATATAGTTGATTACAAGAGTCATCATTCCCTTGCTATAATGGCCGGTATAGGTGCCTGCGGCGGAGGCTGCAAGGTTTGCGGAGATACTGGAACTCACGGTTGCAACATCATGGTGCCCTGTGCAGGCGAACATGGAAAGAGCGAGCAGGCTAGTAAAGTAAGTTTGGAATCGTGCCATGCGGGAAAGTAATGATATTCTTTGGTAGATTCAAATTGTGACATTGACTACAAGCCAATTGCTTGTCCATGCATTACTAAGTGGCGCCTTTCTGGCTCTTTGCCTCCCGCTCCAACAAGAATTTTAAAAAAAATTTTAAATTTTTTTTTGAAGATTTTTTGTTGGAAAATCTCCTTACATACTAACAACTTTAGCATTGTCTAAAACCTGCCGCCCATGCTAGGGGGGTGATAGCAAACGGACCCGATAAATTTTATCGGTTCCAAAATCCAAATCCATAAGTTTTTCACTGTGTCCTAGGTGCATAATTACGGGCTGCGGAAATTTTTTAACCTTAGGCTGAAAACTGTATTACTCAGCCCAGCTCATCACATAATTGGGATTCTCGATTTCTAAAGCATCCTTAGTAAGCATCAAGGGATGAAAAGTATCCACCATCACGGCCAGTTCTTTGGTTTCTTTCGCACCAATGCTTCGCTCAACCGCTCCGGGGTGTGGTCCATGGGGGATTCCACCGGGATGTAGAGTAAGCATTCCTCTTGTCACATTCTTCCGGCTCATAAAATCC
Organism: Bacteroidota bacterium; assembly: GCA_003175695.1. Lineage (GTDB taxonomy): Bacteria > Bacteroidota > Bacteroidia > Chitinophagales > Chitinophagaceae > Puia. The sequence continues at coordinate 2,120 of PSRA01000254.1, forward strand.
CCATCAACATAATAGAGCAGCTCATCACTATCGATATTGCTATGATTATATGGTGCGGGGATCGATTGGGGATGATAGTCGAACAGGCGCGGACAAAAAGAACAGACGACAAAGTTATTACCCTCAAATGTCAGATGCACCGGCGGGGGTTGATGAACACGTCCCGTAATTGGTTCAAAGTCGTGAATGGAAAACGCAAATGGATAATTGCAGCCATCCCACCCAACTACATCAAAAGGATGATGGCCATAATGTATTCCGTAAAGATTTCCCTTTTTCTTTGTCTGAATCAAAAAATCTCCTTTCTGGTCGTATGTCACCAGATTCTGGGGTGCCCTGATATCTCTTTCACAATAGGGAGAATGCTCCAGGAGCTGGCCATTCTTGCTAAGGTATTTTTTGGGAAAACGGATAGGGCTAACCGATTCTACGATGAACAGACGGTTACTTGCATCCTTAAATTCGATTTGATATATAGTGCCCCGTGGTATTACAAGGTAATCACCATAGGCGAAGGGAATCTCGCCATAATTACTTTTAAGCGTACCACTGCCCTCATGAACAAAAAGCAACTCGTCTGCATCTGCATTCTTAAAAAAATATGTTCCCATGCTCTGCTGTGGAGCAGCTAATGAAATTTGAACGTCCTGGTTGACCAAGATTGGGTGCCGGCTTTCCAGGTAATCTTTCTCCGGCTTAATATGAAATCCCTCAAAACTTCGATGCTTGAGCATTTTTTCCTCTGCAACTAATGGCAAAATTGATGTCGGCGCGTCCGTTTTGACAATGTCAGTGGGAGGAAAATGGTGATACAGCAACGAATAATCGTTGGAAAATCCTTCTGTTGAAAAAAGTTCCTCTGCATAGAGCGTCCCATCACTCTTTCGAAATTGAGTATGTCGCTTATGCGGAATAGTTCCGAGTTTATGATAATATGGCATGGCAGTAAATTATAAATGAAATAATATCGTTCAAAGCAGGCAAATTAACCCGCATGTATCATGCAGAAAGGATTGATGGCCTCTGACAATTCCAGCATCTTCAGAAGAAAAACATATTTCCATCGCCGTTTATCGATCCAATAGGTGAAGTTTCGATGATATGGCATACGGTAAAGTTAATAAATCTGCATTTTCCATGCGTTTGATTATTGCAGCCCTATTCTCATTTTGAAATCCTAATTTGCAAATCCATGATCTTTAATTCCATGATTGAAAGCAAAAAGCTAAATATCATTCCAACTGCAGGGTTAGTGGTTATCCAAAACAGAAAATTGCTCTTGGCTTTTAGCCTGAACAAGCAAGCCTGGTATCTCCCTGGTGGCAAAGTGGATCCGGGTGAAAATGCTGAACACGCATTGATCAGGGAAGTAAGAGAAGAACTGAATGTTGATCTCAACTATAATGAGCTTCACTACTACACTCACATAAGTGCCATTGCATTTGGAGAAAAAAATGGATACCAGATGGAGCAGGATTGCTTCATGCATCAATTAAACCAGGTGCCGAATCCGGCTGCAGAGATTGGTGCAATAAAATATTTTGATATAGAAAGTTATTCTCAGGAGCCTAGCCAGGTTCCAGGAGTTGTGATGATCATGGACCAATTGAAAAAGGATGGTTTCATCGGTTGATATCATGCTGGATTTTACTCATTGATATGAAAAAAATAGGTTTGCTTTCTGACACTCACAATTACCTTGATCCAAAAATTTTCCAGCACCTCGAATCCTGTGATGAGATTTGGCATGCCGGAGATTTTGGAACCCGTGAGATCTCCGACCGGCTGCGAGAAAGTGCCAAATCTCACGGGGCAATTTTACGTGGTGTATTTGGTAACATTGACGGACCTGATATCAGAAGCGAATTTCCGGAGCAGCTGATTTTCTTGTGTGAAGGCGTGAAAGTTTTTATCCGGCACATTGGAGGTTATCCTGGAAAATATGCACCTGGAATAAAGGACACGATAAAAAAAGAAAAAGCAGACTTATTTATTTGTGGCCATTCTCATATCCTGAAAATCCAATATGACGACAAATTGAACTGCCTTCATATGAACCCGGGGGCTGCAGGCAACCAGGGCTGGCATCTGGTAAGAACCCTCATCAGGTTTAGTATTGACGGGAAAAATATTCAAAATTGTGAAGTGATTGAATTGGGGAAAAGAGGATTGTAAACTCATGCAAGCTGTCTCCGGTGATTCGTCGGGCTTATCTGAAATTGTTGACGGTAGGCAGTAACAAAATGTTCAACGCTATTGAATCCACATTCAAAAGCAATATCATTCACAGGTTTGGAAGAATTCGTAACAAGCCATTTGGCTTGTTGTAACCTTGTCTGCAATAAAAACTGGTGGGGAGAGATATCGAGTGCAGCTTTAAAAATGCGGCTGAAATGAAATGGACTCACATGACAATGGCGGGCGAGGGATTGCAGTGAAATATCGTCAGCAAAATTGCTTCGAATATATTCTGAGGCTTGTTCCACCGTGGCCAAGTGATATTTCTTGAATTGATCATTGAGCAATGGCAAATCATCTACCGGCTGCATGACGCTAAAAATTTGATGTAGTAATGAGATTACCAACTCGTCAATTTGCAAACCGATTTTTCTTTTCGATTGAACAATTTCAAGAATATGGTGATGCAACCAATCTGATTCTATCGAACAGGTCAACAGCAAAGCATGCAGATCATTGTTATCGAGAAACCATCCGGCTGATGCGCGGTATTGTTCTTTCAACAAATCAAAAAACTCTGGCTTGAATTCGAACACAGTGGTGACGTCAGGCTGATCGTCGATATGCCTTGCCCTGTGCTCATATGCCGGTTTAGAAATCAACAACCTCCCTGCATGTGCTTCATATTGATGCCGGAACACGCGATATTCGAAAAACCCTTTCCGAATAAATGAAACGCAAAAACTATTATTGTATTCGGGTTCACTCAATGAACAGATATCGCAATAGCATTTGTAATTTAGTATGCGATAGGAATCAGACCGGTGCAATATTTCAGTATTTGCCTGAATCATGATATCCAAATTTACCAACCATTTTACTGCCAAACAAAGCAAGATTTCTAAGTTTGCATTTTGTAAATTCAGGGAACTTGCGGCAATTATTCATGAAAAATGAAACATGGTTATAACAAGTGGATCCTGTTTCTCTCATTTGCCTGTGTCTATGTAATTTGGGGATCCACCTACCTGGCAATTTTATTCGGGCTCAAAGGTTTTGCTCCTTTTCTTCTTTGCGCCATCAGATTCCTGCTGGCTGGTTTTATTATTCTTTCCTGGTGTTTTATAAGAGGTGAAAAAAGGCCGTCAATTAGATCAATCCGGATCAATTCAATTTGTGGTGCATGTATGTTATTTGCCGGCGTGGGTTCGGTATGTTGGGCAGAACAGTATCTCCCCAGTAGCCTTGCGGCTATCATCGTAACTGCACTTCCATTCTGGTTTGTAATACTCGACAAAAGACAATGGTCATTCTATTTCTCGAATAAGTTTATCATGGCGGGACTGCTGATTGGATTTGCTGGCGTAGCATTACTCCTTGGTTTTGGCAAGCAATCCAGTTTTTCTCCGGACGAGAAGCACAAACAGGTAATTGCCACTATGGTCCTGCTAATGGGTGGTATATGCTGGTCATTTGGTTCTCTCTATTCCAAATACCACAAAACAGGCGATTCTTTTTTAATGAATGGAGGAATCCAGTTTTTTATTGCGGGTCTGCTTAGCCTCGTGGTTAGCGGAATCTCCGGAGAGTGGAACAATTTTCAATGGATTCGCGTCGGCAATAGGGCATGGCTGGCTGTTGGATACCTCGTCAGCATGGGGTCGCTAGTTACCTATTTGGCCTATCTTTTTCTTCTCAAGGTCAAGCCGGCTGCCCAAGTCAGTACCTACGTTTATGTTAATCCGGTAGTGGCTCTCTTTTTAGGCGTATGGCTGGCACATGAATCGATCACGCCATTGAGAATTGTGGCGTTAAGCATCATCCTGATTGGCGTTCTTCTTGTAAACATTCCCGTTTACAAACCAGGGGCTGGAAAAGAAAGCAACAAAAAAGTTCCCGAGCCGGCCTAAAACTAAAACTTAAAAAACTATGATCGTTAGAATTTGGCATGGCCGAACAAGAGCCAAAGATGCCGTACAATACCGCGAATACGTCGTCGAGACTGGCATACATGAATACATTCATACAGAAGGAAATCTCGGTGCGCAGGTTTGGCAAAGACAGGATGCCGATATCACCCACATTTGGACAGTCTCCTGGTGGAAGGATATTGAAAGCATCCAATCATTTGCCGGAAATAATCCTTTGCAGGCCAAATATTACGAGGAAGACAAAAAATTCCTGCTGGAATTTGAGCCTGAAGTAATGCACTGTGAGGCCTATAATTATGGTGACTTTTTGGGCTCCGAAAAATAATAGTCTTTATGTCCCCGGAAATAATGGCCTGCCAACGATTTCCCTGAAAGGCCAGGGAATCGCAGTAATTATGAACAGCAATGCGATTACAAAATAGATAAATGCTTTTCTGAATTTTGTTTCGTCGCTGACGGGTTTCTTAGACATTCCATAACCAAGTGTGACAAATACTATTGCAAGGATCATCGCAATGGGATGCTCTATCCAAAAGAACCTAAAGAATTTGTTCTTCATTAAATGGGTGCCTGCAGGCAATGTGGTTGTGAAGATCCCATACCTCCCAAAAAATACCTGGTACAAACCCAACAATAGAGTAATATGCGAAAATATGAGTGTGAAGAGCCAGGTTCTTCTGTCATTGCTCATAAAAATTCTTTTAGTTCTCCACCCGGAAAAACTCCTTGTAATGGAAAGTATCAGAAAGATCAGGATGAGCCAGCGAAGAATGCTGTGGACATAGACAAGGGTTTGTTGCATATCTTATTAATTTTTCAGTTGATTGTTCTTCTACTGTGAAGTTATTCCATTCTGGAATAACTCATTGATCCAAACGCATAAATCACTCCATTCAGATCTATTCCACCCAGTCTGCAATGAAAAGATTTGTGTCATGCCCTCCACCATTGTTCCTGTTGCTGCTGAACGCTATCCTTTTCCCATCGGACGTGAACATAGGAAAAGCGTCAAAACCTTTGTTCCGGCTCACTTTTTCCAGCCCCGTTCCATCCGGATTCAACAGGTACATATTAAATGGAAAACCACGCTTATATTCAAAATTGCTACAAAATATGATCTTGTCGCTGCCCGGAACAAAATTCGGCGCCCAGTTGGCCTGCCCAAACTGAGTAATTTGCCTGGCATCTGAACCATCGGCATTGGCTATCCACAATTCCATTTGGGTAGGTGCCACCAGGTTCTCTTTCAACAATGATTTGTATTCCTGGATTTCAGAAGCAGTTTTTGGTCGGGAAGCCCGCCACAATATTTTTTTCCCATCAGGACTAAACCAGGCGCCCCCATCATATCCCAACTCGTGCGTTAATCTCTGTACCCTGAAATTTCGCATATCCATCACATATAAATCCAAATCGCCGTCTCTCACTGAAGTAAACACCATTTTTGTCCCGTCAGGTGAAAGTGTGCCTTCCGCGTCATACCCTGGGGTGTTCGTTAACTGTTTGATGATCTTTCCATTCAGATCAGCCATAAAAATATCATACCCTGGATAGATGGGCCAAATGTACTTATTGCCATACTTTGACCTGTCAGGCAAGGGTGGACAGCTATCGCCGGACAAATGCGTTGATGCATAAATGATATGCTTGCCGTCCTTGGTAAAAAAGCCGCAAGTAGTTCTGCCTTTACCAGAGCTCACCATGTGGTATTCGAATTTTTCGTCTGCAGATGTTGGAACTTTTCCGATGAACATTTGGTCACATGGCAGCCCTTCCTTGGGATTAGTTCTTTGAAAAATAAGGTACTTCCCGTCATAGCTGAAATAAGCCTCGGCATTGTCTCCGCCAAAAGTGAGCTGGCGGATATTCTTGAAATGTTTTTCTTCAGGATATAGAATCGTATCCCGCTTCACTAAGGAATTTTGTAGCCAACTAGGTTCGTGTCGGAAAAATGAAGTTAAAAAAATACAAGTGCTCAATATTACCAGAGAAAACATACCTTTTTTCATTCGACTGCGTTTACTCTTCATAAATTATCTATGATCAACAATGGATGAGCGGTGTTGATTTATAAGAAACGGTCAGCAAATTTGCAGTAAGCCTTATTTAAAATTGTCAGAATATTGTAAAAACCAGCATTCACAGAATCTGTTAGCTTTGTCGCATGATCAAATCTTTCTTTTCATATTTTCTTATTGCGCCAGTAGTGCTGATCCTTGCAGGATGTGATGGAAGCGGGGGACAGCATGAGGCGATTGATCCCGTACTTTCAAATCCCATTTTCAAAGGCATTAACGACAGTATCCGCAAATTTCCCAACGATCCCGAATTGTACCTGAGAAGAGCAAAAATGCTTTCACTCAATAATGCACACGAAATTGCAAATGCTGACTATAGAAAATCCTGGGATTTGCAGCCAACCAAAGAAACGGGATTATTGTTCGCATCCAATTTGTCTATTCTGGACAAACCCGACGAAAGGACCGAATTCCTAAAGCTCGCCGAAAAAAAATTTCCCGGGGATCCTGAATTCAACCGCCTATTAGGAGAATCTTATATTGAATCAGGAGACGATAAGGCAGCGCTTGAGATTTATGATAATCTTTTAAAAAAGGATTCACTGGATTTTGAATCATGGTATGAAAAAGGACGGGTTTTAGCGCAATTGAAGGATACGGCTTCCGCAATAGCAGCTCTGAAAAAAGCTTATTCTTTGCAACCAGTCAACACTTATGCATTGGAGTTAGCTCACTTATATGCAGAAATGAAAAATCCTATTGCCCTGAGGATTTGCGATGAAGTGGATGCCGGGGATTCCGCCAAAGAAATGGTAGATCCATTCTTCATTAAGGGAATTTATTATTCAAATACCAAACAATACAAACAAGCCATCATTGCATTTGATTCCTGTATCCGCAGGGACTGGAAATTTGCAGATGCATATATCGAAAAAGGGATTGCATTTTTCAAGCAACAGAATTACGACGAAGCGCTAAACACTTTCAGGTTGGCAGCCACCGTCTCCAATATAGATCCCGACGCATATTTCTGGATTGGGCGTTGTTACGAAGCGGTCAATAAAAAGGAGGAAGCACTTACCTATTATGAAAGAGCACTTGCATTGGACCGAAATTTTGTTGAAGCAAGGGAGGCCATTAAAAGATTGAAGGGTTGAAGTTCATCAAATTCAAATTCATCATGATTTCTCTCTGGTATTTTAGTCAACACTTTTAGTACCTTTCCCTCATTCCGAAATTACCGGCAACCACCAAAAAATACCTTTGAAACTAAAAAAGACCAAGCCCCGGATCCCACCGTCAATTCCTCTTTTTTTGCCCTTTTTGACTGAAGTGGCAGAAACCGGGAAGATATTAAACGTTTAACGGATTGATCGAATTAAACAATTCTACTATTTTTGATGAACCCAATCATATAAAATGCATCTGATCGCTCCTTCCTTATTGGCTTCAGATTTCCTTCACCTGGAAAAAGAATGCAAGATGGTCAATGAAAGCCAGGCCGACTGGTTCCATCTCGACGTGATGGATGGCAGGTTCGTACCCAATATTAGTTTTGGCATTCCTATTATTGAACACATCAGGAAAGTGGCAAACAAACCCTGCGACGTTCACCTGATGATTGAAGAGCCTGAAAAATTAACCGAAGCCTTCCGCAAAGCAGGAGCTGATCACATTATTGTTCATATCGAAACCTGTCCCAACCTGCACAGCAATATTCAGCAAATAAGAGCCCTCGGCATGCAACCCGGAGTGGCCATCAATCCACATACGCCCGTAGAGGCACTCTTTGACATCCTGGAAGATCTTCATCACGTATGTGTCATGAGTGTAAATCCGGGGTTCGGTGGACAAGTATTTATTCCACACACACTCAAAAAAATTCGCGATCTCAAAAAAGCTATCCATGAAAGAGGCCTGCACGTGCTGATCGAAGTTGACGGTGGCGTTACGGTTGACAATGCCAGAAGCATTCTCCATGCCGGAGCCGATGTGTTGGTAGCAGGCAACACAGTGTTTAAGTCACCCGATCCGAAGGAGGTAATTAGTCAATTGAAGTCTATTGAAGTCTGAACATGTCAAAGGATCTTTTTTCCCAACAGGCATCCGCATACGCTAAATACCGACCGGGATATCCTTCGGAACTGATCGAACATATCCTTTCTTTTGTCCCCTCCAAAGAAGTTGCCTGGGATTGCGCTACAGGTAACGGCCAGGCAGCCAGCCTGCTCACTCCGTATTTTAAGAAAATCTTCGCGACTGACATCAGTGAAAAGCAAATTGCACAGGCCATTCTACATCCAGCCATACAATATTCAGTTGGCAGCGGAGAATTAACCAATTTTCCCGATAGTCAATTTGACTTGATAACAGTTGCCCAGGCTTATCACTGGTTCCAGTTTAAAGAATTTTCGATCGAAGCCATTCGGGTGGGTAAGCCGGGTGCCGTCATAGCCATATGGGGATACGGCCTATTACAATCAAATGTGCCAGAATTGAACAATCAAATCCGCTACTATTATAGGGATGTCATGGGTGCATATTGGGACCCCGAAAGGAAATTTGTAGATGAGGAATATAAGACCCTACCTTTCTATTTTGATGAGCTTCCTCCGGCAAGATTTGAAGAGCGCGTCAGTTGGACATTTGCTGATTTCGTAGGCTATCTCAATACCTGGTCAAGTCTTCAGCATTATATTCGCGCTAATGCAACAAATCCTGTTGAAAATTTCTCAAATTCAGTCCAATTTTTTTGGACAGAAAAAGAAAGCCAGGAGTTTTCATTCCCAATATTTCTTCGCATGGGAAGAATAATAAAATGAGATCGGATCAACTCTCTTCTTATAATCGATCATGCATCTGATCCAGCACTATCTGGATTCTCTTGGTCCAGATCATGTGCTTGTCTGGCCATTCCAGCACATGTCTTTCAATTATGTCTTTTATCAGGTCGTATCCTTTGTAAGCCTGGTCATCCGAATAAAAACAATTTTTCCATTTTTTATCCAGTTCGATCGTTGCAGGAAGCCCGATTCCGCCATTATACCATTCAAAGCATGATGGCAAGCCGATGTAAGAAATATCTGTGAGTTGTTTTTGATAATTGTCTTTGAAGAAGGCTGAATAAAAATGAACGCAATTTTTCACTCGCACCGTTAGCTCATCATATGATTCAAGCTTGGCTGGTTTTATTCTCCAACGGTTGTTAGCAGGATAATAAGGATCATTTGCATCTTCTTTGTGAACCAGGCCATCTGCATTCAATTTTATCCAGGCAGAATCGCCATTTTCCTCCCAGGTCAATATCATATAGGAGAGCGACAATTCCTGAACGTAGTAAGATTTTTCCGTGCCATCTTTCATTTTCAATCGAAGGATCCTGTTAGGTTTGTCAATTTCCCACTTGCCAAACTTAATTTCAGTCCTGGGGTTTTCTGTTACCGTATAATCATGAAACAGTGAAAAACCAGGATACTTTCTCTTATCTGCGATGCTATCCCAAAAAATGACAGACCAATGTTTTTTGTCGGCATCCTCGACGTTCCAGTCTCGGCACAAGAGATCAGTCAGGGCAATCTTTCTAAACGATCCTAATACTACGATGGATGAGTCAAATGCTGTTTCGGTTTTGGCCAGTTCCACCCGCTGTTCTGTTGATGGTATAGGATTAACTTTTTGCGTATCACTGCACGAGCAACAAATGCAGATAATAAAGAGGGGTAAAAAGAGTTTATACATTGGTCAGGGGTTGAATTCCAAAAGAAGCCGGGGTATACAGAGTCTTACATTATAGCCGAGGCTTCATTACAAAGCAAATAAAAGCAATTTCCCTTTGATTGTGGTTGTTTGCTACCAATTCTAACTAATTTCGGTCATCTTAAAATGCTTTTCATTGAAAGCCGTTTTGCCTCTGTTAATAACCCTTTTTCTTCTAGGTCAGCTTTCATTTGCGCAAAAAAAACTCGCATTTATTTCCGGGAAGGTATTAGATGAGAATGGGCAGGCTCTTCCAAAGGTCTCTATCGTCATTCTCGGTAGACAAACCGGCATAGTCACATCTGATTCCGGCACGTTCCGGCTTCGGGTGCCGGCGGACAAAGCCTTTGCCTTGGTTTTTACTTTCACGGGATATAAGACGGAACAAAGGAATTTTCTTTTGAGCGAAAAAGAAGAAGAAGTAGTCGTCATCCGGATGGAAAAATCGGCCCAGCAATTAAAAGAAGTGACTGTAACCGATGATCAGCAGAGAAGAGAAGCGGGACTTGTCAAGATTAATCCGAAAGATGCAATTAATATTCCCACTCCAACAGGAGGAGTAGAAAGCCTGATCAAAGTCTTTGTAGGATCAAATAACGAGCTCACGTCGCAATACAACGTGCGCGGAGGCAATTACGATGAAAACCTCATTTACGTAAATGATTTTGAGATTTTCAGGCCCTACCTGGTAAGCAACGCGCAGCAGGAGGGGTTGAGTTTTATTAATCCGGAAATGACAAAAAATGTCAGCTTTTATAACGGCGGATATCAGGCAAAGTTTGGAGACAAGATGTCTTCGGTGCTCGATATTCAATATAAAAAGCCCAAAAAATTCGGAGGCTCCGCATACCTGGGCCTGTTAGAACAAGGCCTTGAGCTGGAAGGCACGGCACTGAAGAATAAATTTACTTACCTGGTTGGAGTCCGTAACCGAACCAACAAGAGTCTCTTTAATAGCCAGGAAACAAAAGGAAATTATATCCCTTCTTCCTCAGATCTGCAGGCCCTGCTTACGTATCAAATCAATAACAAAAACTCTCTCGAGTTGATGGGAACTATCTCTCAAACGAGGTTTTCACTAATTCCGCAATTCAGCCAACTCAGCTCTTCGGTTTTCTCTCCCTATTTTACGGCCAACCTGGCTCTGGATGTTTTTTTTACCGGCCAGGAACAGGATCGTTACCAGACGAACATGCTGGGTTTATCCTGGAATCAACAGATCAATCCTCGTCTCAGGCTCAAATGGATGGCTTCCCGGTTTGAGGATAACGAAAAGGAAACTTACGATATAACAGGTGACTACCTGTTTGGAGAAAGAGATTTTGATAAGAGTAGCCCGACATTTGGATCGATAACCAATCCGCTGGGGGCGGGAACCTATCAGAATTTTGCGAGGGATCGCCTGGACATTACTGTTTGGAACTTTTCCCATAAAGGCTACCTTGAATTTGGCAAGCACTATTTGCAATGGGGATTGAGCGCCGAAAATCAGGCAGTCTCCGACAAATTGCATGAATGGCAACGACAGGATTCAGCGGGGTACTCACTTCCTCACAATTCAGACTCGCTCCTATTGTATGGCTATTTACATTCGACAGCCGCTCTCAATATTGACCGATTCACGGGCTTCATTCAGGATAACCTCGCATTCACAAGATCGGGGGACTTCACATTGCAAGGAGGGCTTCGATACAATTACAATACTTTAAATAAAGAATTCCTTCTTTCTCCCCGGTTGGGCTTTTCATGGAAACCAAGTGGTTCCAAAAAGGATATTATATATCGCGGAGCAATAGGTATCTACGATCAACCACCTTTTTATCGTGAGTTGAGAAGGATGGATGGGACCCTGAACACGGATTTGAAAGCCCAAAAATGCTGGCAGGTGACAGGTGGATTTGACTATAATTTTCATGTGGGAGACCGTCCTTTCCGACTGACCACCGAAGCTTATTATAAAGGGATGTGGGATGTTGTTCCTTATGACATTAATAATGTCAGTATACGGTATTACGGAGAGAACAGTGCCAAGGCATACGCGGTTGGAATGGAAATGAGACTTTTCGGAGAACTGGTAAAAGATGCAGAAAGTTGGATTAGCGTTGGCATCATGAAAACAAAGGAAAAGATCAAGGGTGCTTACTATTACGATTATACGCTCGATTCCCTTAATCGACCGGTGGATAGTGTTCGGGTGGAACAAGGTTGGGTGCGGCGACCAACTGACCGTCTTTTTACCCTCGGCATGTTCATACAAGATTATCTGTCGACCAATAAGAATTTCAAGCTCTATATGAATGTGCTTTATGGCAGCAATCTTCCCTTCAATATTCCCGGCAGTGTCAAATATCGAAATGCGCTGATAATTGATCCCTACATTCGGGTGGACCTGGGGTTTAGTGCCTTGCTATTGGACAGCGAGAAAAGCAACCGAAGAAGTCATAGCCCGTTCAGAAATATAGAAAATATTTGGGCGACAGTGGAAGTCTTTAATGTCATTGACAGGGAAAACACTATCTCTTATTTACTAATCAAAGATTTTTCCAACACAGTATATGCGATGCCACAACGCCTTACTCCAAGGCTGCTGAATCTAAAATTGGTGGTCCGCTTTTAGAATGGCTGAATAAAGAGTTGAATCATAACTCCCATGTGGGGAAGTCAAAAATGCTTTCTCCGGCTACATTCCCAATTCCGACAAATATATTCCCAGTCAGGGAATTCAGGCCACACATTTCACGATTCAGTATAATGATTATCAATATCTTAATATCTGGCAAGCTAATGGTAACTCTTAGGTCAAACAACCCCTTATGAAAATTAATATCATTGAAATACTGGAAGCTTTGTTTATCCCAAGGCCGAATGATTTTCTCAGACAAAATCAACCTGGTACCGACAGCCGTGGTCTGATCTTCATCCCGGTTCCTGAACGAAGTGAGATGCAAAGAAGAATAGACCAGGCTAAAATGAAATAATTCCGCAAGCCTAGAAGCCCTCTTGACCATTAAACCTAATCGCTATGCGGATTCAATCTTCCCCCAGGGAGTTCAATAATAAAATTGCTGTAGAGATCATCTCAGAAAATGAAGGTCATTGTATAATTAGTCTCACCAATCAAAAAGGCCTCGTTCGTATGATGATGGGTGTTAATGTATACGAAGGAAGCAACAAAATTGTCGTGGATAAGATAGATTACCTCGAGGAAGGAGCCTACCAGCTGGAAGTAAAAAATATTGATTCAACTCTTTTATATAATTCGGTCCTGATCAAACATTGACAATTCATTTACGTAGGATTTTGCCGAGGGAACCTTTCTAGGTTCCCTCTTCTTTTTTAAGTTGACGGAGGGACAGTTGCCAGTTGACAGTCTTTAGCTTCTGATGCTATTGAAGTCACCAGACAACTGTCAACTAATTAATAACTTTGACTCATGACCAAATTGTCTGTAAACATCAACAAATTCGCCACCCTTCGTAATAGCCGCGGTGGCAACAACCCCGACGTAGTCAAAGCAGCTATAGACGCCCAGCTATTTGGAGCGGATGGAGTAACGGTACACCCACGTCCTGACGAAAGACATATCCGATACCAAGATGTCTACGACATAAAAAAAATCATCACCACCGAGTTCAACATCGAAGGAAATTGCGAGGAGAAAAAATTTGTCGATCTTGTTCTCTCGGCTCAACCTACACAAGTAACCTTAGTACCCGATGCGCTCAATCAGATAACGTCGAATCACGGTTGGGATACTGTAAGATTCAAAGATTACCTGGTTGACATCATAAGCGTGTTCAAAAAAGCAGGCATTCGGGTTTCTATTTTTGTCGATCCCGTCATTGACATGGTAGAAGGGGCAGCAGAGACCGGCACAGACCGAATCGAATTATATACCGAAGCCTACGCCACCCATTACCATGAAAACAGGGAAAAAGCCATCGCCCCTTATATTGCGGCGGCTAAAAAAGCAAAAGAGTTAGGTCTGGGGTTGAATGCAGGCCATGATCTCGATTTGCATAACCTCAATTATTTCGCATCTAATATTCCGAATCTGGATGAAGTTTCAATAGGCCATGCTTTAATTTGTGATGCCCTCTATCTCGGCTATGAAAACAGTGTACAATTATACAAAAGGCAACTTCAGACCAGCTGAGTCTGAAAGCCATCAACGTTTAAAAAGTATTTTATGGCAAGATATGATCGGCGGAAATTCATCCGCCAGATATCCCTGGGAATTGGTGCAACGGCTCTCGCGCCCGCCATTTCCTCTTTGGCTGCCTGTGGATCAACACAGGAAAAAAAATTAGGAATCGCATTAGTAGGATTGGGAAGTTACAGTACGTACCAATTGGCGCCGGCTCTGCTGCAGACAAAGTATTGTTACCTGGCAGGAATTGTGACGGGAACTCCTTCCAAAGAAAAGCCCTGGTCTGAGAGGTATAATATTCCACAGCAGAATATTTACAATTACCAAAACTTCGATAACATAGCTAATAATCCAGCCATTGACATTGTCTATGTCGTATTGCCGATCTTCCTTCACAAAGAATTCACCATTCGTGGTGCCAGGGCCGGCAAGCATGTCATCTGCGAAAAACCAATGGCCATGTCCGTTAGTGAATGCCAGCAGATGATCGGTGCCTGTAAGGAGCAAAACAGAATGCTTTCTATCGGCTACCGCCTTCACTTTGAGCCTTTCAATATGGAAATGATGCGCTTGGGCCAAAAAAGGGTTTTTGGCAAACCCCTGGAGATTGATTGTGGAAATGGCTTCGTCTGGGGCGGTGATTCCAGTTCATGGCGGCTCAAAAAAGCCCTGGCCGGCGGTGGTGGTATGATGGATATGGGAGTATATACGATCCAGGGGGCACGTTATACAACCGGGGAAGAGCCCGTTTATGTTACTGCAAAGGAAGAAAAAACAAGGCCCGAATTGTTCAAAGAAGTAGACGAAACCATTTTCTATAAACTGGAGTTTCCCAGTGGCACAGTGGCCGATGGAAAATCAAGTTACAATGCGAACTGGAATCACCTAAAAGTTAAGGCGGAAAAAGGGTGGTTTGAACTCACGGAAGCATATCGGTATGGTGGTATGGCAGGATCCACGATCAAGGGTCCGATGCCATTTGATCCCAACGTCAATCAGCAAGCGCTTCAAATGGATGATTTTGCGCAATGCATTATGCAGAACAAACCAACCAGAGTTCCGGGCGAAGAAGGCTTGCGCGATATGAAAGTCATTGAAGCGATTTACAGAAGCATAGCTAATGGCGGCAGCCGGGAGAAAATTTAAAAGGGACCTTTTAAAAAAGATCCCTGCTTTGATTATGATCATCACGTTCATGATGACCATGATAGGATAGGCTTAATTTACATATTTGCTTTGTAGTCTTCAACCAATTCCAACTGTCCATCGCTTACCCTAACTATTTTGTAGCTGTCTTTGTCCCTGACTTGTACCAGGTATACTTTACTACCGTCTGGGAAATCGACTTCGTGTACATAAGTAATGGCATAATCGTAATAAGTACTCTTGACAATGCTGTGGATTTCGCCGGCTAATTTTTCGTCAGCGTATCCGGCGATAGTAAATTTCCAGTTTCCCTTGTTGTCATAAAAAGCCCTTTCAGTTACATCATTCAAAGTGAAGCGGCATACATATCCTCCTTCTGCCTTCGATCCGCCACTGACTAAACTCGTCCAATCTTCATTGACAGCATTCTTGTAATCTCTTCTAAAATTCTTGAGTGCCCGGGTATTGACTTCAACCGGAGCCATCAGCTTGTCAGCATGATCACTGGTGAGTAAATTCACGGCAGTGTAAAATTCAGCCGGGGCGCTACGATATGCGACCGCTTCACTAAAATTTTGCGCATTTACATCTTTTGCATTGAACAGAACCGCCGATACAGTTGCTGCGACAATTAAAAAATTCTTTTTCATTTGATAGTGTTTAATTATTAATATAATTGTTTGCCTGAAGTGCCGATTTATCCGGAGCTTTTTTCTGCGCTCCTTCTTGCAATTCAAAATCGACTCAAAAATATCCTCATAAAAAGCGGTAAAAATGATATTTCGCCTGAATGCCTGAATAGTGGTTCATTCAACACCTCAACTACTACCACTTTACTTGGTAGTCGATATTTGCCATTCGTCGACAAAAACCTACCGTCCGTTGGAATTTGCGCCAGAGGCTAAAATCTACCGAATGAGTTGATTAACTTTATGGAGCTTTCATTGAAAGATTGAATCTTGTCCAGCTTCAAATCCAGGTACCCGATTTGAAATTTGAGTGTGAATAAATGACATCAAAGAATGAGCTTTAATCGATTTGTTTTTTCAAATGTGTTCCCTGAGAGGCTTGCAAGGCACTTTGCCTTTTGGTTGCTCTATTCGCTCATCTTTTATATCCAGAGCATTTCCCTGGAATATAATGTGCAGGAGCTTTTTCATTGGAGTACTTACTTTAATGCGCTCTTAAGTTTCCTCTGCTTTGTTCCAGTCTGCTTCTTCGCAGTATATTTTTCCATCTATGTACTTATGCCCTCTTTCCTTCCTCAAAAAAGATACGATTTTTTTGCGCTTGCATTCATTGGCTTATTTGCTTTTGTATATGTGCTTGACTATTTGTCTACGCAAATATTTCTTCATAATGTGGTTCAACCATATTGGAAGAGCAAGTACCAGGATTTATCTCTCGCTTTCGTGAACGCTCAACATGCAATTATCTTAAGCGTTTTCGGAATTGGCATCAAACTGACAAAGTCGTGGTACCAGCAAAAGGAAGAAAATTGTGCGTTGGGAAAATTAAAAAATCGCACAGAGCTGCAATTATTAAAATCTAAAATTCATCCGGGGTTCTTATTTCATTCATTGCACAGTATTCAATCCAATATATTCAGGCGATCTCCGCAAGCGCCAGACATGATCCTTAATTTATCTGATCAATTAAGTTATATATTATACGAGTCGGATGATGAGCTGGTAGCCTTAGATAAAGAATTGTCGATTCTTGATAAATTCATCGCCCTCGAAAATTTGAAGGCTTATCCCGCCGATAACATATCGATCACCATTGATGGTGATGCCGAAGGATATTGGATTCCACCTCTTGTCGTGCTTCCTCTCGTACAGAATGTATTTGAATTTGTTCACTACAAGAATATACGCCATGAGGCGATCAGTATCACCATTCACGTGGAAGACAACGTTCTTAATCTTGGTATATCAGTACAAATTGACCGAAGGCAAATTTTGGAATTTGTTGATTGGCCCGAAGTGCTGAGCGCAGTGCGAAACAGACTGGAAGCCACCATGCCGGGTGATTATCTCCTGGAAGCTATCCGGAACGGTCAATTGGAAAGAATCATACTGGAAATTCACCTGCCTAACTACGTTCATACCAAGGGCGGTAATATCGTAAAAGAAAATTATACTTTATTGTCGTGAGCCTACAATCATTCATATTCTCTCCCAAATGGACGATCCGGTTGTCCCGGCACGTAATATTCTGGATGGCGCGATTTGCTTATGTCGGCTTTGATATGATGTATTGCCATTACAGAGGCGTTTATCTGTGGCACGGATTTGCTGGTACCACTTTTCTTTTATTCCTATCCGAACCAATATTTACTTATATCGTCGTCTATTCGCTATGGCCAAAATACCTGGGAAGGAAGAACTACAAAAGCTTTTTTGCTCTCCTGACACTTTTGATTCTGGTAACTTATTTGGTTGATTGGTTGCTTTCTTTAGATAATTATGCGGACCGTTCAACAGGCTCTTTGTTAGTCAGTCTTTGGAATCATAGCCGGAATTTCTTTGTTGATGGCCCATTGGTCATGTGTGGCTTTTTCGTCACCGTTCGGATGCTGAAGATATGGTACCGAAAATTGGATGAAAAAGCCATGCTCTCTAAGGAAACGGCAGAAGCAGAGTTACAGCTCCTCAAAGCACAAGTCCATCCTCACTTTTTGTTCAATACATTGAACAATATTTACTCGTTCACTTTGAGTTATCCTCCCAGGGCAGCCAAATTAATTCAGAGTTTGTCAGACACTTTGCATTATATGATCATTGAATGTGAACCTGCCCTCGTGGACGTGGACAAGGAGCTAAAAATGATCAGGGACTATATCAAACTAGAAAAGATCCGCTACGGCGAAAGACTCCATTTGAACTTGAAAATTGAAAAGGAATCGGGCAACAAAGGAATCGCACCGCTATTGATGATTCCATTTGTGGAAAATAGTTTTAAACACGGCACCAGCCAAATGTTGCAGGATTCATGGATCATAATGGATATATATGTTGGAAAAGAGAACCTCACTTTTAAGATTAAAAACAGCAAGCCCAATCAGCCTGTTTCAAAAGATCACAAAAATGGAATCGGACTGATGAACGTTCAAAAGAGATTAGAACTGTTGTATCCGGATCGCCATGTTCTGAATATAGAGGCAACTGAGGAAGCTTTCTCTGTTTATATGAAGGTTCCATTGGAAAAAATGGATGATAATGATGAAGAAGAATTGAGCAAAGACCGGACAGTTCCTGAAATGCTTTCCTATGTCGAACATTAAAAAAATAACCTGTCTGGCTGTGGATGATGAACCGCCAGCGCTGGAGATTATTAAGAAATACATCTCCATGATTCCGTCGCTCGAGCTGATGGCATCCTGCAACAATGCAGTGGAAGCTTTGCATATCATCCAAGATCAAAATGTTGATCTCTTATTTCTCGACATCCAGATGCCTCAAATCCTAGGCACTGATTTCATCAGAACACTCAAAAACCCGCCGAAAGTCATATTTACAACCGCTCATAGGAAATTTGCCATTGAAGGTTTCGAATTAGACGCGATGGATTACCTGCTCAAACCAATTTCGTTCGAAAGATTTTTAAAGGCAGTCAACAAAGTGCTGGAGTTTTCAGTCCAGAATGAATTTGAAAAAGATCCCCTACCTGAAAGAAAGAAGGAACCGGCAGAATCGTTTATCCATTTCCGTTCCAATCGCAAGATTTTAAAGATATCCCTGGAAGATATCTTATATATTGAAAGCCTGAAGGATTATATAAAAGTAATTACCAAGAACAAGACCATCATCACCAAGCAGTCTATCTCTTCACTGGAAGAAAACCTGCCCAGTGAATCATTCATAAGAATTCACAGATCTTATATCGTGGCTGTGAACAAAATTGAGTCTTACACGAGCGAACTGGTGGAAATTGCAAGGCAGGAACTTCCCATTAGCAGAATGTATAGAAGAGATGTAGAAAGA
Organism: Bacteroidota bacterium; assembly: GCA_003175695.1. Classification (GTDB taxonomy): domain Bacteria; phylum Bacteroidota; class Bacteroidia; order Chitinophagales; family Chitinophagaceae; genus Puia. The sequence continues at coordinate 21,285 of PSRA01000254.1, forward strand.
ATTCTAAAGCTTGATTAATCTGAAACTTTTATCTAATTAGGACTACTGTGCCCTTCTGGAACTTCGAAGGTCCGTGATGTTCGTTATATTCTATCATCCATACATATACGCCAACTGGCTGAGGCACATCGTTGAGTTTTCCATCCCATCCGTGTGATGGATCTGTGGTATAAAAAACCCGTTCACCATACCGGTTAAACACACTCAGCCTGAAATTTCCCGGAGGTTCATAAAATTTGATCCGGAAATAATCATTTACTCCATCATCATTAGGTGAAAATGCATTCGGCATATACACATTATAGTTACATTTCACAAACTCAATTGTTTTCGTCGCCGTAGCAGAGCCACATGAATTTTGAATGAGAACGGAATAAGTACCAGGTCGATTGGTACCCAGAACAGGCGAAGTAGATCCATTCTGCCATAGATAAGTTGTCGTGAAATCCTGGAACGCATTTAAATAGGCCGTGTCTCTATCACAGAAAGTTGTATCCGGTCTTCCCAGCGCCTGTGGGCCTGGCACCGGAATCCAATGGACAAGCAATGAATCTGACTGAATGCATATACTGTCATTTTGCACCCGGCAACTATACCATCCCTCACCGTATTGTGTACCCGAAACGACAATGGTTGAACTGTTTTCATTTTTTAATGGCTCATGGTCTTTATACCATTGAAAATCGGAACCCGCATAATAAGAAGCAGTCTGCATCTGCAATTCCACCGGACTGGAAGGGTTATTGCAAAATGATCCGGATGCAAGACTGACGATGGTAGGAGGAATGGTAGCCTCATACAACTGAAGGTCGTCCAGAAAATAAGCGTAGTTACCCAAAAGACTGGCATCCTGTGTTGCCGGAAAAGGGATCGTATCACAAGTGGGACCAATGGCAAGTGTATTAATATTTTTTGGAGCCGTAAAAGAAAAGCTCGCTTGGATCCAACCTGGTTTGTCAACAGTAACAACCGTAGTTGCCAGAGGAAACCAGGCATTAGTGGATGTAAACTTGGTCAGGCAGGCTGTGGTAGTATAAGGAACGACCGAAGGATATTCAGAACCATATAAAGTCACTTTCTCCTGGTATGGTGAAGTTGCACCTCGAAAAACCAGCGTGTCATTTGGTGGAGTTCCTGTTTCCAGATTTGGCGATGTGCGACCGAAGCCCATCCAGAAATCGAGCCTGAACAAGCTGTCTTGTTTGGCAGGTTGCAATAATGTGGTGGCAACATATGATTTCCAAAATGGAAATGGATGCAGGTCAAGTTTTGTGTAAATCTTGTATGCATTATCGGTAAATGCAACAATGCCATGCCCATCAGGGATGGGTGTTGGTACATAAGGAAAAAGTGTGGGAGAATAGGGTAATCCCGTCATTGCGATATCAACGGCTTGTCTGCTTATTTTGAAATTGCTGCACTGATCGAGGTATCCGATAGGCTCCCCCACGGTAGGTGCATACCATCCTGGAATGATGCGGTAGTTTGATAGATCACGTCCATAATAGCCGGTAGCACAGGCAGACGAATCAGATTCAAAAGAAGGGTTAGCAATGGTAAATATTGGAACAAATGGAACCTTGTTACATGAACTGTCTTGCGCAATAAGGGGCATGCGCGCAAAGCAGGATAAGCATATAATAGCGAGTTTCCTCATTTATTGCTACAGTAAGCCAACTTGTGTAGAGTTGACAAGCGCTTAGCCAATGAGACGTTTTTATTATTAAAACGGAACTGGTGTTTTGCGGAAAAGTCTTAATTACACCCAAGAAGTTCGCACAATTTGGCTTCCAGGTCAGCCCCTCGCAGGTTTCTCCCGACAATCTTGCCATTTGGATCTATCAGTAAATTTTGAGGGATTTGTTGGATTTTGTATTTGAGGGCAACTTCATTGTTCCAGAATTTCAGGTCACTTACTTGGGACCAGCTGAGGTTGTCATCGCGAATCGCTCTTGTCCAGGGCTCACGTGCACGATCAAGCGATACTCCCAAAATCGTAAAATTCTTGTTTTTGAATTTATCATATGCTGCCACTACATTGGGATTTTCCATGCGGCAGGGTTTGCACCAGCTTGCCCAAAAATCTACCAGCACGTATTTCCCTTTGAAAGATGACAAAGTAACAGGATTTCCCGTTGTATCCATTTGCGTAAAATCTATTGCATCGGTTCCAATGGCCCCGATTTTTCCATTGTCGATCTGTTCTTTTAAATATTTACCATAAAATCCTTTCTGCACTTCCGGGTCCAGCATCTTGTATCTTTTCTCCAGTAAGAGGACATCATCGGATAATTGACTTACCACGACAAGAACAAAGGGACTGACATAAGATGATTTCTTAAATTGAATGAATTGCTCCAATTCCATTTGTATCGTGGCAACCACGGCAGCGTAAGCTTTTGAAATGGAATCCCGCTTGGCGGCTCCTGCAGGTGAATTGGCTAATTGACCAAGTGAATTCAGTTTGGCAAAATAGGGATTAAATATTTTTTGAAATTCGATGAAGTCCTGGTTTGAAGGAGATCCGGTTATCTTCAGGTTTTTTATATCGCCTGCAGCGCCTTCGATCTTAACTTTATCATTGCCAATAAACAGCATGGTTTTTTGTTTGGGATTTCCTACGCTCAGTTCAAACAAATTGGGTTCTGCAATGTGCCCCATCAGATGGAAAATGCCGGCTTTTACTGTGCTTCTTGCTATCGTATCGGAAGGATTGTTGGCGTCAACCATGTAAACGCTGGATTTCTCCGGAAGGCCCTTGATATTACCTGTAATCGCGAATCCTGCCGCATCTTTATTTTGCGCCCATGTAAAAAAAGGAACGAACAATAAAATCAAGAATAATTTCTTCATAATAACTTTCTATTTTGAATGACGCTTTTCCAGAACGTCTATAACATCTTGCAAATTATGTCCTTTTGCTTTCAGCAAAATTAAATAATGAAAAAGCAGGTCAGCTGCTTCGTTGATAAATAATTCCTCGTTGTTATCCTTAGATTCAATCACCAATTCAACAGCCTCTTCGCCGACTTTCTGCGCAATTTTATTTATTCCGGAATGAAATAATTGTCGGACATAAGACTTTTCTTCCCCGGTCTTGATTCTTGCGGATATGATACCCTGCAATTCATCAAGAAAACTTCCTGAATTTTTTTCATTCCAGCAGGTATCTGCACCGGTATGGCATACAGGACCCGTGGGTAAAGCTTTTATCAGAATGGTGTCACCGTCACAGTCAACCGCCCAGTCTTTGAAATCGAGAAAATTCCCACTCTCCTCTCCTTTTGTCCACAACCGTTTCTTTGACCTGCTGTAAAATGTGACTTTTTTTTCGGATATGGTTCTTTGAAGCGCCTCCTCGTTCATAAAGCCAAGCATCAGCACTTTATTCGTGATTTGGTCTTGGATGATGGCCGGAACAAGTCCATCCGAATATTTTTTAAAATCTACTTCCATATTTCTATTCTAATAAATTTAACTAAAATTTTTGTCCTCTCTCGTGCAAGTGCCACTGCATTCTTACTTCCTGACATTAACCCCCTTTGATGTCAAATATTTTTTCAGATCGGGAATGGCGATCTCTTTAAAATGAAATATGCTGGCGGCCAATGCAGCATCAGCCAGACCTTCTTCAAAGACATGTACAAAGTGCTCCATAGTTCCGCCTCCACCTGACGCGATCACAGGTACCGGCAAATTACCGGCCAGTTTCTTTGTGATCTCCAAAGCAAATCCTTTTTTTGTACCGTCGTGGTTCATAGAAGTCAATAAAATTTCACCTGCCCCAAGTGCAACTGCTTTTTCCGCCCATTGCTCACATTTTACTTCCGTCTTAGTTCTGCCGCCATTCAGGTAAACATACCATTCACCATCATCCTCCTGGCGGGTATCAATTGCCAACACCACGCATTGACTGCCAAATTCACCGGCCAGCGAGCGAATCAGATCGGGATCTTTGAATGCAGCCGTATTTACCGAGATCTTATCGGCACCGTTTTGTAACAATTGACTAACGTCCTGAACAGATGAAATACCTCCTCCTACTGTAAAAGGGACATTGATATGATGCGAAATGCGGTTAACCAGATCACTTAGCGTCTTTCTTTTTTCAACCGTGGCCGTAATATCCAGGAATACCAGTTCGTCAGCGCCCTGGGCCGCATACAATGCACCCAATTCAACCGGGTCTCCGGCATCCCTCAGGTTAATGAAATTGGTTCCCTTGACAGTTCTTCCATCTTTGATATCCAGGCAGGGTATGATTCGCTTAGTTAACACAGTTATTTTTTTGACGTCAGGGCAAGTTTTACACCAAGTATAATAAGTAATGCTCCGGTAATTTTTTGCTGCAACGATGCAAACCACGATTTCTTGCTGAGCCAGTTACCCATCCTGCCAAAAAGGACCGAAACAAGGATATTAACCATCGTTCCGGAAAGATTAAACCAGATGCCCAGGAGCAAAATTATCCATTGCGTATGTACGGCACCGTTATTAACGAATTGTGGCAGGAAGGCAAGAAAAAATAAGGCCACTTTCGGATTCAACACATTGGTTACGACACCCTGCCAAAATATTTTTGAATTAGAATCGGCTCTCACCGCTGCCGAGAGAACCAAGGAAGTTTGGCTCTTCCGAAATGATTGAATTCCCAGATAAACAAGATATAGAGCACCCGCCCACTTTAACCAGGAAAAGGCAGTTGCCGATTTAGCAATAAGCAAGGAAAGTCCGGCTACAGCTGCCAAGATGTGAACGAGACAACCCACCATGATTCCCAGGGAAGAAATGATGCCTGCCCTCGTTCCCTGGCTCACGCTTCTGGATGCCACATACATCATGTCATTGCCGGGCGTTATGTTCAACATCAGGCTCGCAAAGGCAAAAAGCAGGAAATTATGCAAATCCATATTTATATTTTGTCAGATCGTTCATCGAGATTTTCCCTTCGTAAATGGCCTTTCCAATGATGACTCCTTTGCATCCGATTTGTTGCAAGGAGTCCAGGTCTTGTAAACTGCTTACTCCACCACTCGCTATTAATTCCAACAAAGGGAACTTCGCAATTATTTTTTTATAAAGATCAGTCGCCGGGCCTTCTAACAGGCCATCGCGGCTGGTATCGGTGCTGAATATTTGCTTTATTCCAAAACTCATATTCTTTTCAATAAAATCATAAATAGAAATTTCAGTGGCCTCCAGCCATCCGTGGATGACGATTTTCTCATCTTTGGTGTCAGCTCCCAGCAAAAATTTCTCAGGACCGAATTGATCCAACCAGCTCCTGAACAATTTTTCTTCCTTAACTGCCACGCTGCCAACATTGGCAATGGCGGCACCAGATTCAAAAACTATCTTCAGATCCTTTTCAGTCTTTATTCCCCCTCCAAAATCAACGATCAGAGTTGTTCGTCCGCTTATTTTTTCTAAGACCTTCCAATTCTTCACAGCACCAGATTTTGCTCCATCAAGGTCAACCAGGTGAAGCCGTTTTAATCCCGCATCTTCAAACTGCTTTGCAACCTCAACGGGATGCTCATTGTAAATTTTCTTCTTACCGTAATCGCCCTGCGTAAGTCGGACACATTTTCCATCGATAATGTCAATGGCCGGAATAATCTCCATGATTGTGCTAATTATATTTTAATCCTTTATTGTCTAATGAATACTGATAAAATTCCTGATTATATTTTCACCAACGGCGGCGCTTTTCTCTGGATGAAATTGCACTCCGAAAAAATTGTCCTTTCTTAAAGCCGAGCTGTAAGGAATAATGTAATCAGTCTTAGCGATGGTATGCACCCCCGTCGATGCATAATACCCGTGAACGAAATAGCAATAGCTTCCCCCTTCAATTTGATGAAACAAATCCGATTGTAGATCGTAGATATTGTTCCATCCAATTTGCGGAATTTTAAAAGAGTGCCCGCGTGCGCCATTTGATTGAACTGGAAATTTTTTTACCTCTTCATCAAAAATTCCAAGGCAGGATGTATTATTCTCTTCAGAATATCTGCACATAAGCTGCAGACCGAGACAAATTCCGAGTACAGGCTGGCTGAGGCTTTTGATCACCTGGTCTAAACCTCGCTCCGACAAGTATTTCATCGCAGTTCCTGCCTCTCCTACTCCTGGAAAAATTACCTTATCGGCTTGCCTGATCTGATTCGGATCATCTGTAACCAGGGCTTTTTCTCCGATTCGTTCCAGTGCATACAATACAGACTGGATGTTACCTGCATTATATTTTATTATAGCTATTTTCATCTGATTTCCTTGATCGCTCTGTCTTATACCATCAATCAATTATAGATTTGACAAAATTACCGACGGCATCCGGTATAGATGCCTGGGTATCCAGCGCCTTGATGAATGCCGTGCCGATTATAGCCCCGTTGGCATATTGGCAACTTGTTTCAAATGTTTCCCTGTCCCTGACGCCAAAACCTATCATGACCGGATTTTTCAATTTCATTTCTGTAAGTCTTCTAAAATAGCCCGACTGATCAGACATCTTTTTGTCTTTTCCAGTCGTAGATGACGATGAAACGGCATAAAGAAATCCGCTACTCAGCTTGTCCAATTTACGGACGCGGTCTTCACTGGTTTCAGGTGTTACCAGGAAAATGAAATCCAGATTATATTTCCGAATCACGGAGCCATATTCGGATTCAAATTCATGCATCGGAAGATCAGGTAATATCAGACCATCTATCCCTACCGCTTGTGCCTGCCGGCAGAAATTCTCAAATCCAAATTGCAATACCGGGTTCATATAACCCATGAGGATAACGGGAATATGTATGTGCTTTCTGAATCCCTGCAATTGCGCAAATAGTTTTGACAACGTCATTCCATTTGCAAGCGCCCTTGTACTGCTGGCCTGGATTACTGGCCCGTCTGCCAGCGGATCGCTATACGGCATACCCAATTCAATCATGTCGACACCCTGCGCCTGCAAAGATTCAAGAACGGGCAAAGTACTGTCCAGGAAAGGAAAGCCTGCCGTGCAATAAATACTTAGAATCTGTTTTTCTTTTCTTTCAAATAATTCGATAATGCGCGTCATCGTGCTGATTCTTTTTTGGAACTCGACTCTATCCTTAATGATTTCTTTCGTATTTTATTCTGACATAGCCCGCATATACGCTGCCAGGTCCTTATCGCCTCTTCCACTCAGGCAGATCACTACTGTGTCATTCTCTGTGAATGATAATTGATCCAGGGCAGCGAGCGCGTGTGCAGATTCGAGCGCAGGAATGATCCCTTCCAATTTTGCTAATTGAAATGCAGCCGCCAAGGCCTCTTCATCCGTTGCGTTCAGGAATTTGGCGCGACCCTTTTCAAATAAATTTGCATGCAAGGGGCCAATGCCCGGGTAATCTAATCCCGCTGATATACTATGGGGTTCTACAACCTGGCCGTCTTCCGTCTGCATGACAAGGCTGCGACTTCCGTGGAGCACACCAGGCTTACCCAATTGTGTTGTGGCTGCACTATGTCCGCTATTCACTCCGAGTCCTGCC
>PSRA01000243.1 GCA_003175695.1 Bacteroidota bacterium
CGCGCGGTTCACCACCATGCCGTCTTCTACATATAATCCGGAAGTCTGCGTCTCCCATTTTTTCGCAGCCATTTCTATCAACACCTCACGTGCAGTGGCCGCAGCCCTACGCAATTGGGTGCTCATTTGAGGTGTCGTCCGGCTTCCAAAAGTGCCAGCGTCAAAGGGCACGAGGTCCGTATCTCCCATAATCATCGTGATAGATGAGAGGGGCAGTTTTAATTCTTCTGCTACAGTTTGTGAAAGGGATGTCCGAATATTTTGCCCAACTTCAACCTTTCCTGTGAAAACAGTAACAAGACCATCTTCACCGATATGTATCCACGCGCCTACTTCATTTACGGGTATTGTTGGCGACGTCCCGGCGGCGGTTGTGTCACTCGCAAACGCAAGGAAATCTTTAAAAACAAAAGCTACCACCAGGCCACTTCCGGCCAGCTGAAGAAATTTACGACGGTCCAAAATATGCGCACTTTCCATGGTGAGCTATTATTTTTTTGAAGCCTGCTTGATAGCCTTTACAATATATGGATAGGTTCCACACCGGCAGATATTGCCATTCATTGCCTTTATAATCGCGCTTTCAGAAGGCGATGGATTAGAATTTAGAAGAGCCACCGCGGTCATGATCATTCCTGACGCGCAAAAACAGCACTGGAAGGCATCAACATTCAACAAAGCTTCCTGCACAGCATGAAGCTTTCCATTTTGTTCGAGTCCCTCAATGGTTGTGATTTCTTTGCTCATCACTGCACTAACGGGAGTGATGCATGAGCGGGTTGGGTTCCCATCTATTAGCACTGTGCAAGCGCCACAAGCGCCTACGCCGCAGCCGTATTTGGTTCCGGTCAGATCCAGCTGATTGCGCAATACGGTCAATAAAGCGACATCAGGATCTGCGGTCACATCGTGCTTGACACCGTTTACTGTTATAACCATGATTCACCGGTCAAATCAGCAAAGTAATTTACAAAAATGTTGCGAACATTCTTCCGCTCTCCCAAAGTGGTGAGATTTTATGAGAAATTAGGTGTTACCTCCTATTGGAAAAAAAATCAAGCAGGCAGCAAATTAAATTGGAAGATAAAAGAGAGGATCAGCAATTAACATTTACCGCGGGTATAAATCGACTTTTAAAACAACATCGGGTCTTGCTTTTCATTCAGGTTTCATTTGAGAAGCGAGTCTATTTGCACATCATCTTAACAGAATTACAAGCCGACGTCACTCCCAGCTGGCAAGCTTTGGACAAGTCGGAACACCCTCCCTTTTTATCTCCCGCCTGGAGCCTTGCAAATCCTCTGCTATCGTAACAATGGCCATAAGACGGGTTAAGCTCAATTGCCAAATTGTAATCGTCAACGGCTCCCCTGTGGTTTTTGAGTGCATCCTTTGAAAGTCCCCTCGCATAAAAGAACCTTGCATCATTTGGATTAATCTCAATCGCTTTATTGTAATCTGGTATAGCAAGCGAATATTGTTTCAGTCCAAACCTCGCATTGCCACGGTTATGATATGCGGTAGCAATCGTCGAATCTAGCGTGATTGCCTTATTAAAATCCCCAACCGCGTCTGCAAACTCCTTCAAATTATTTTTGACAATTCCCCTGTTGATGTAAAACGCAGCATCCGTGGGAAAAATTTCTATTGCTTTTGAGTAATCCGAAACCGCACCGTGGAGGTCCCCCAATTCGCGTTTAGCATTTCCGCGATTGTAATAGGCGTCCTGGTATTTAGGATTAAGTTCCGCGGCTTTAGTAAAGTCGATTATGGCGCCGGAATAGTCTTTACAGTTATTTTTTAGCCTTCCCCTATTGTAATATGCTTGCCACATGGTTGAGTCCAGTGCTATTACTTTGTTATAATATTTCAGCGCTTCCGAAGTGTCTCTTCCGTTGTCTTTGGAAACAGCCGAATCAAAAAATGTTCTGGAAGTCTGACCAACTGATTGAAAGGAATTGACAATAAAGATAATTGGTAATATTACCTTCTTGAACACGTAAATTATTTTAATTTGTCGCATATAATTGATCGCACAAATATTAAATGAGAAACTGGCGAAAATTATTACAGGAAAATTAAATTCTTTTTTTGCCAAATGAAAAGGTTTCGGCAAATTCCACGCTCTTCTTTTTGTCCTGCACCCCAACTCGCCGGTCACTATTTATACAGCCTCCCGATAAAAGGGTCGTCAAAGATTCTTTTGCGAAGTCCTTTAAAATCAATTATCCCATTTTTTGAATATACAATCTTGCCACCAGGTTCAACGAGGAGCGTGTAAGGTAATGCTCCGGTCCAGGCAGGATCAATTATACCGGTGAGTTTATGGTTGTCATCTCCCGCGAATAGATAGTTTCGACCTGAGGATTGTTGCTTTTTCAAAAATGTAAGAATTTTTGCAAAATTTTCAGCATTATCTATGCTGACACTGATGAATTCAAAATCCCGTTCTTTGTATATTCTACTAAGTGTGATAAAGTCAGAAAATTTTTCCGTGCATGGACTGCAATCCGTTGCCCATATGTTGATCAAGATGAGCTTATCGGAATTATTTTTCATGATGTTCGCCACTCCTCTAACGCCAATGGTGTCGAGTGTCACTGGTTCGTTCGCCCAGTGAATGGCTGCTTTATTCATCCAGTCTTTTTTTTCCAACCATTTTATTGAGCAGCCGAAAACCTTTGTAACGGGCACGGGCACTGGCTTATGATCCAGCAGGGCTTCTATGGCATTCCTGGCATCAGTAGAACGTGGTGTTTCATGTGGGTTCTCCATGTCATCGACTCGGCCTTTATACCGAAGTATTCTGTCCGCATCAAATATAAAAATGTGCGGCGTTGCCTGTGGTCCGAATTGTCTTGAAACAATTTGTGTTTCGCCGTCGTACAAGTAAGGGAAATTAAAGTTCTTTTCTTTCGACCGAATTTTCATGTCATCAAAAGAATCTCCCACATCGCTCCAGCCTAATTCATCATAGCGGAGGGAAGCAGGGTTGTTTGGATTTATTGCAACTACATTTACTCCCCTGGCAGCATAATCGCTTGCCATGCTGATGAGTCTTTCTTCATAAGCTTGCGACGTGGGACAATGGTTGCAAATAAATGCAATGACCAGTATTTTGACTTCCTTGAAAGATTCGAGTGAATAATTCTTTCCGTCGATGCCCGGTAGATTGAAATCGGGTGCTTTAGATCCGATGGGAAGTGTTTCAATATCGCCTGCTGCAAATGCCCAAGAGTGAAAGAAAAGAACAAGGATAAGTAACCCGACAAGGCGGTGCGAGAACCGTTGCATTTTTTATGTTAATACTTCCACAAGTTATGATTTTCGAAGAAGAGTACTGCAGGCGCTGCCGTAGTCAAACTTAGCATTTCTTCTAACCTGCAGGAACACCAGACCAGCCATGTTTTTTATATCTGGCCTCATTTCCACCCTGGCTTATCCCTTTCATCATCGGATCTTCAGGCAATCGTCTGCAAGCAATTAGAAAGTGCTGATGGGGTTATCGGGAGTTACGAGATACTTATTCAAACAAATGCTCGTATCCGATTGGACAACTCGTGCCATCACTTGCATTATCGCTTCAACAGCGCTGGCGCTGAGTGAATAAGAAGCTGTCTCGCGAATGTAAATCGGGATTTTGGCGAATGCTTGTACAGCAAAGTTTTTGTGTCAAAGATTAATGTTTGTCAGCCTTACCGCCTCTATCTCATCCTCCGTCAGTTTTTTGTTTTTAATTTGGGGAAGTTTTTTGTTTGATTCTACTTCCTTAAAATTCAGGATTTGATCGAAATAGACGCAATCTTCTTCCACTCCAATGACTACTCCAAAAATTGTTTCTTCCTGGATCGTCAACTTCACTTCCCATATCTGCCCTTTCTTATCAGCCATTTCGGACAATGGTATTTTTCTGAACGTCGGGGGATTTAAACCCATTTTAAGAGCTTCTTCGTAGGATATATTCTTGCCTACATCTTTTTTCTTATCGTCTTTTTTGCGGAAAAAGGACATAATCAAATTTACTTAAACCCTCAGACAATTGCATCCTGTGAAGATCTGTCGATCGTTAATGGTCGCAATTTGAAATTGCTCCGGGAAAGCATTTTGGCATTCGTATTAGAAAACTTTTAATAATTTACAACGAGCATAGGGTGTTTGGTAGAATCTGCTGCCTTGCTGGAACAAAAATTCTTTAAACATGTAACATAGATGAAGTCCTCACTTAATTATCCATCATTTATGCATTATTTTGTAGCTGTTCATCTTCGTCCACTCATCATTCTCAAATGTCAACTCGTTTGAGCCTAAATTTGTACCACGCTAAAATTTCGCCGACCAAATTCTTATCTTGAGTTGAATCATTTTATACAAATGGCCAATGTCAGATTCATTTAGATTAACGATACATATGGTTTCAAGCCTTGACGGAATGATTGCCAAAAAAGACAATAGCGTTTCGTGGTTTGAGACTACTGACTACTACGAGAGAGGCTTTACCGGGCAAAGCCCTGAAGAATTTCTCAAGACAATAGATTGTTATGTAATGGGTTCACGAACGTATGAACACGCATTGGAGCTTTCAGGATCATATGGCTGGGCCTACGGGGACACGCCAACGATTGTTACCACCCACAGAAACCTTCCTGTAGAAAGAACGAATATTGAATTTTATTCCGGCGACCTGAACAATCTTGTAAAAGAACGATTAAGACCAAGATACAATAATGTGTGGCTAGTGGGAGGGCCTACACTTGCCAGGGAGTTCTTGCGCCTGCAACTGGTGGATGAAATAAGATTGTCCATTCTACCCATTATTTTGGGCGAAGGGACGCCATTTTTTGATCACGTGGGACAAGAATTCGCATTGCACCTAAAAGATGCAACTCCGTACAAGAATGGAATGGTAGAATTGTGTTATGCAATAAGAAATGTGTGATTGAGTCAAGGGCCGGAGTGAATTAAAAAGAATTGCGGCATATCCTATGAAAGTTAAGGGATTGGTTTTATCTTGGCGAACCCCTAAACGGACTTTATGAAATCAAATCGACTAACGAATGCATTCATTTTCATCGTGATTCTTTTTTCTGGAAACTTCAGCGTTGGTTGCCTCGGCCCCAAAAAGGTTAATAACTGGACTGCTACTCACTACGAAGGTCATGTTCCCCCGCCTGCCAAAAAGAAAAGTGAGCGGATCATTGTTTTGTCTAAAGTGGAAGGACAAAATAGCGCGCTTTCCTCAACGGAAAAAAAGACAAGCGATATGCTGCCATTGGTAGTTTATATACACTTTGATTATAGGAATACCTGCACACTTAATTCCCAAATCCCGATCAACAATTTTACTTCTACAGTAAACTCCTACTCGCCAAAGGGCCTTAAAGAAAAAATAAAAGACCAAAAGCTTGAACTTACTATAGAGCAAATTCCTGCTACCTATGCGATTGATGATAAGGGTACAATGGTTTTACTTTTAGTAAGCTGGGAATATCTCAGCATTCAACCGATAAAGGAAGATCTCGTGGTTTCGTATCGCTTACTCAATTCCAATAATGAAGAGGTAAAAAGCGGGAAAATAGACATTTCAGATGCAAACAAGCAGATACCAGTTCAAATGTTCCAGTCAGTGAAAAAAAAGACTTGGGAATATTTAGATCAATATGATGCCACTATAACATCCATGAGTAAACATTTTATGGACCAGTTATTGACTGAACTATGATACCACGGGTGCAACCTTAGACCATAGGCTCGAACCATGCCAGCTAAAGTAATTCATAATTTTCTTACTTATTGCATCGCTGCAGTCTGGCTAATAAATGGACCGGTCTGCAAAGTGTTAAACTTACCCAGACATCAACTTATTGTGGCGAGGATGTTATGCGAGAAACATTCCAGGATTTTACGATTTTAATTGGTCTGTCAGAAATAACCATGGCAATTTGGATCATGAGCAGGACCCGAACTTACCATTTGGTGCGAGCAGGCTGCTATCTTTGCCGGAAGCCTTGACAAAACACAATTTTTATATTATCACTGGTGGCCCCGGAGCTGGCAAAACCACCATCCTCGAGAATCTTGCATCTAAAGGATACAGACACATTCCCGAAACAGCCCGACAAATTATAAAAGACCGGCTTTCAAAAGGGCTTTCTCCAAGACCAGATCCATTAACATTTGCAAGTGAAATTTTCAGGAAGGACTTTTCCAATTATGATTTGAATATCGATTACACGGCCATCCTGTTTTTTGATCGTTCATACCTGGACAGCGCCTGGCAAATCTTCAATTCCGACAAAGATCAATACCATCAACTCAGGGATACTCACTTTAAGCATAGGTACAACAAGAAAGTCTTTATTACTCCGCCATGGAAGGAAATTTACCAAACCGATTCCGAACGGGATCAAAGTTTTGAAGATTCAATTAAAGTTTATCAAGGGCTTCACCAATGGTATGAAAAGCATAGCTATGAATTGTTAGTGATACCAAAAGATTCAATTGAAAATCGAGTCGGCTTCATTTTAAGCCAAATTTTCACAGCATCGCCCACATCTGGAACCTTCCGTTAGCTGAATGAAGCACATTTCCGAGTCCATCGTAAGGGTCACAACTGAATTCCGCCTTGCTCAGCGTCTTACGAGTAAGACTTCACACTTAACCGTTAAATCTCTCTCTTATCGCTTAATATGGTTTTCTTTGGAAAAACTAACATATGAATAGCAAACTCTCTTTAATAGCGATCCTATTGTTCGCAGGTTCAATCGCAGCAGAAGCACAAACTTCAGACGCAGAAACTGAGGCAGTTATTAATTTACTTGGCGTACAAAAGAAAGAAGCCATTGCCAAACTGGTACCGGTTAGCGGGAAAGATTCGATAGCATTCTGGAAAATATACGACGAATACCAGCAAGCAAATAAGGCAAATGCAAAAGACAGGCTCAAACTTTATGAAGGAACAGCCATGTCTTATCAAAACATGACTCCGGCAATTGCAGATTCACTGGCAAAATTATATTTCATAAACCGCAGTGACCAGGAAAAAGCACTGGAAACATATTATAAAAAAATTAAAGCGGCCACCAACCCCATTACAGCGTTTGAATTCTACCAGGCAGAGATATACATTTTGACACAGGTCCGCGCTCAAATCATGCAACAGATTCCCGCATACGGAGCCTTCAAGGCAGGCCTGAAGAAATAAGTGATAAGAAATTCATTTATCCCATTCCGCATCATTTTTTGAGTGTTGCGAAGGACAGAATTATGGTATTGACGAGACCAATCCAATCATATTTCCCTCGGGATCGGAAAACCACGCAAATTGTCTCTTATCAGGTAGCGGTATTGGACCAACAATTTTTTTACCACCCGCTGCCTGTATTTGAGCCAAAGTTGCTTTTATTTCTTCAACCTGGATATAAAAAGTGACATAATCATAAGGCTCATGCCCGAGCGAAGTCAAATGACCCTGTATGCCTTCAGCTGAGTTGGTATTGAAATTAGCGCCCAGGGTAATATCGGAGGCTGACCATCCAAATACATTGTTATAAAAATCTTTCAGCCTGGAGAGATCACGGCAGCCAAGTTCAAAATGAACAACCGGGCTCCCCTTTGCTGCATTAATGTGATTCGAAACATAGCGGACCGGATTCAAAGCCTGGAAATTTGATTCATCCCATTTCGCCTTTAAACTCAGCAATTCTGATTCTTTGTCCTGGAGCCTTTTGTATAACACAAGACTGAGTATGGCTAAACCAAATGAGGTCGTTAGCCATAAGATATCCTTCTTACTCATACGATAAGATTTATAAGTGCGGAGACATACCTAATTTACTGAATTTTTCAGCTCGTTGAGTCAGGAGCTCAATAAGAATTTTTTTGATGGAGACCAGCGCCTGTTGCAAGGAACACCGGAATCGGCTTATAAATCTTTCAACTTGAAGATTGATTGGTAATTCCCTTTGTTGAGTTCTACCAGTTCTAAGAAAAATTCTTTTGCAAAAGCTACGTTGGAATGAAAATTTGAACGGTCTGCGCTCAATATTTTTTCAATTTTCTTCTGCAAACCGACAAGTCTAGTGGGCGCTTGTTCTAAAATTTCAATTGCTTTTTTATCGCCCAACGGATAGATCTCGTTCTATGCAAAGAGGACCGTTACAAAATACTTTGTTGCCCAGGTGAGGCAGCCCATGGCGTTGTGAAAATCCCGCTTTTTTGAAAAATGGTCGGCTTGCCAAATAGTGAATTCCGCTTTTCTTTCGTAAACTGACAACTTCATTCAAAGACTTGGACAAACTTATACAAGAATCTTTTGAGTCTCGTACTCAACATGAAGTTTTGCAGGTGGGTATTTGAAAAAAAAAGAAAGAGCGGAACAACGGGGCGGAGACCGTCTTACACACCGCTCTCTGCCCTTTTTCTCGCTCTTACTTGTGACTCCGGCCCGACTCCCGACTGTTATCCACCGTTTTAGGTAACAAAACTCCTGCCTTGTCGTCTAACGCACACCAACTGTAGCAAAAGCGGACAGTCTGGTTATACTGATCGAGGTATAAGACAATGAAATACAAAAGATTGTGATTTTGGTATTTCTGTTGAAGCAAATTTTGAATCCTTCTAAATTCTTAGCTATGATAAAAAACCTTCTCTTGATTGCCTTGCGCAATTTCAGAAAAGATAAATGGTACAGCCTGCTGAATGTTTTAGGATTGACAATCGGCATCAGCTTCAGCTTATTCCTGATATTTTACGTTCGGGATGAATTAAGCTATGACAAGTACAACAAATTCGCTGACCGGATCTACCGGATCAATTCGTATATACAGGAACGTGATAAAAATACTGACTGGACGATCACACAGTTCCCGCTAGCTCCAACATTGAAAAAAGATTTTCCGGAAGTGGAGGAAGCCATCAGGTTTGCTCCCAGGGAAAGAACCTTGTTCAAATACGGTACTAATAATTTTTATGAAACAAAGGTTTACTACGCAGATAGCAACATTTTCAAAGTGTTCACTGTAAAATTCATTGAGGGAAATGCAAAAGCATTATATGAACCCAATAGTATTGTTATTTCAAGGAGCCTGGCTGAGAAATATTTCGGGAAGAATACACCAGCGGTTGGAAAAACGCTGCGGACTGTTTACGACCTCTATAAAGTGACTGCAGTCATCGAAGATATCCCGCAAAATTCTCATCTCCGTTATGACATGTTGATATCTATGTCGTCAACGAATGGCCCATATAGAAACAATAATAATCCTTATGCATGGGGGAATTTTAATTTTTATACTTACGTCTTACTCAAGCCGGGCGCAAGTGCCCAGGGACTGAACAAGAAATTGGTACAGATTTATCATCAACATGTTGAACCCATATTTTCACAATTCAACGTCAAAATGCATTATGATGTTGAACCCATCACCGACATTCACCTGCATTCTAAGCTAGAGCGTGAACCGGAAGAGTTGGGGAGCATGTCTTACGTTTGGATTTTTTCCGCTGTCGCATTCTTCATGTTGATCATTGCGTGCATCAATTACATGAATCTCACGACCGCAAGATCCGCAAGAAGAGCGAAGGAGATCGGAATCAGAAAAGTGACAGGTTCATCCAAAAAGCAACTGGTGTTACAATTTTTGGGTGAGTCCGTGCTTACTGCATTTATTTCTGTGATCTTAAGCTTCGGACTGGTAAGTCTCCTGTTGAATGCTTTTAATTCACTGTCAGGAAAAGAATTTACTATCAAGACACTTCTCCAGCCCTTTAATATTTTGCTGGTAATTGCAATCGGATTGCTTACAGGACTTGTAGGCGGCAGCTATCCTGCGTTTTATCTGTCGCAATTTAAACCAGTGAGTGTCCTGAAAGGAACTTTGTCAAAAGCATCCGGCAACGTAAATCTCAGACGGACTTTGGTGGTTCTTCAGTTTGCTATTTCAATGACCATGTTAATATGCACCTGGGTCGTGTATTCGCAGCTGACATATATCCGAAAAAAGGACCTGGGATTTGATAAAAACCAGGTAATGACGGTGATTGTGAACACCGGTGAGGACGAGAGAGGAAAAATATTTGCGATGAACAATGATTTCAGAAAAGTAGCTGGCGTGAGAACGGTTGGTACAGGCAATTCATACCCGGGGAGTGCCAATACCAATCTGAACTTGTTCGTAGTTGAAACAAAAAATGGAAATGTAAATAAGGCAGTTGAATGTTATGGCGTCGATGAAAATTACTTAGGCGTGTTGGGAATTCCGGTAGTCAAGGGCCGAAATTTTCTTAACCTCTCTGATACACTGCGCAGCATCATGGTCAATGAATCTTTTGCGAAGCATTTTGGCTGGGATGACCCGATTGGAAAGCGTGTAAGGTTTCCGGGAGATACTTCGAAGTTTTATCTGGAGGTTGTTGGCGTTTTTAAGGATTTCAACCAGAAATCGCTCTATAATCCTATTGCACCGTTACTATTGTTTTACGGACCGAACGGCAACATGATTCAGCTTAAAATGAATTCGGCAAGTATGCAACAATCAATTGCGGAGGTGGACAAAACCTGGAGAAAGTATTTTCCCCAACTTCCGTTTGAATACAAATTCCTGGACGACAATTTCAATTCACAATATTTAGCGGACCAGAAAAGAGGAAAGATATTCGCGGCTTTCTCCATACTAACGATTATCATTACCTGCCTTGGTTTATTAGGACTTACGGCATTTACAACCCAGCAAAAGCAAAAGGAAATCAGCATACGGCGTGTCATGGGCGCCAGCATTGGACAGATTGTTGGGATGATAACCAAAAACTATTTGTGGCTTTCCCTGATTGCGGCGTGCATCGCTTTTCCAATTGCATATTATTTTATGAATAGTTGGCTAAAGGTATTTTCATATAATCCTGGCTTGTCCGTAATACCATTCCTGGTTTCTGCATTGTTCATTTTGTTCACTGCGATTGCAACGGCAACATTTCATTCAGCGAAGGCTGCGCTGTCGAAGCCGGCTAACAATCTTCGAACAGAGTAGTATTTCGGTTTCACGTAAAGGCGCAAAGGTGGTAGCGTGCTACCTTAGCGCCTTTGCTTTTCCCTTCCGCCTTTTTGTGAAACAACTCCCTGAACGGAGGAGCTTGTGAAAAATTTATTTCAATGCATCACCGCTAAGGCGCAACTGGAAATGTGTATTTTTAGTGGACCAATAAAATACCATGCGTGCACTTTTGCCCTTTGTTTCGTTTATTATTTTAGCATTGCTTCAGTTCGCAGACTCCAAAGCCCAATCCAATGATACAACAGGCATGATCAATGCGTCCATCAACGACAGGGATGAATTAGTGATCGTTCCATCCAAAAACTCCTCTGAAAAAGACTTTGATTTTTTCTTTGGAAATTGGAAGGATTCTGGCAAGAGATTGAAGACCAGGCTGAGTGGCTCACATGAGTGGATTGATTTTACTGCCACATTAAATTGTGACAAGATTCTACAGGGATACGGGAACTGTGAGCCGTTTCACGCCATGGTGGGTGGAAAAGATTTTGAAGCGTATACCCTTCGTTTGTTTGACGTTAAAACAAAACTCTGGAGCATCTATTATGCCAATCCAAATTTTGTCACGCTGGCAAATCCCCAGGTTGGATCCTTCGAGGGAGATATCGGCTGGTTCTATTCTAAGGATATCTGGAATGGAAAGAAAATAATTATTGTGTACAAATGGGACAAGTCGAATCCGGAAAAGCCTACCATGAGCCAGGCCTTTTCGACTGACAATGGAAGAACATGGGAGTGGAATCTTGAACAATCGTTTGAGCGGATAAAATAAGTTCTAACAAATATCTTAGTCGACTATTGTAACACCCGCACCATGCACCTCACATCATTTTCATTAAAATACCATTCAACGCAGTAGCCTTCTGGATCCAGGTTCGGAGTCGTTAACAATTCCTGGAAAGTTTTGCCGAACGCTGTTATATTCTTCATATAGTCCTTGATGATAGAACTGATATACTTTCCTTTTTTAATTATGATTTCTTCTAAATGAAGATCTTTTGCTTCCTGAGGGTTTTTCTCTTCAGCCGCAGCCTTGTAAGTAATCATTCCCTTTTCGGGGCGTGAGAGTCCAAATATCTTTCTGCTCTTTGCGTCAGGAACTACTTTTGTCAGTTCATCATAAGCTGCGATAACTCCGTCAGGAAATGATTTTGCAGTTACGCATACTGTTGAAATATCTTTATCCAAATTAATTGTCTCGGTATTCATAGCATTCAGTTTTAAGATAAGTAATGGAAATCTTCGATAGTTCAAATAGTCGGCACCGAAAAAAATTGTTGCTTGACAGGGAGAGTGGATTAAAAACGCCTGCGTCTTCTCGTCTTGCAAATTTCCTGCATGGAATTCTGCATGACTCTCCAGACAGGCACTACGAGTTTTTGAATGAATCCTAAACGGTCAACATAGACAATCGTATAATATTCATCATGCTGGCAACCGTGTGAAGAAATTTTGCGATACAATTCACAAAAAGAGCTAAAACCTGCGGCAGCAATAACAGCCAATGTGGGATAATAACTTATCATAGAAAGCGGTTAAAAGAAGAAATCCAACATCTATCGTACCAAAACTTGTTAAAACAGGAAGATATTATAATTTAATAACCGCCCGAAAGCAAGACTACGTTGATTTTGACAAATTTATAAGATTATTTTAATAAAGATTAATTAGAGGTCATTTATCAGGTAGATCGGCCAGCCTTTTTTTTCTACAGATTGGGGCAATATGAAGGTCAGATGCGTAAAAATACTTTCTTCCGGTAAAGAAAATATAGAAATGCCCATTTTACTCCTACAAGGCATATTGCCATGGCAACTGCTCCGTACGGATCTCCGATCAACTCACCCAACCATTGGAAAAATCCATTGGTAGAATAATGCCAGTCAATGAATCTGCCCGACATATATATCAGGATAGAGTTCATGCCAATGACACGAAAGAAGAAGGCCCACCTCTTGTACCCCAGTACGTCTATAAGATAATAAAAAAGGGCCAGTAGAATAAGGCTGAGTCCACCGGTGTGAAAGACAAAAGAACTGGTCCATAGATTTTTGTTGATAGGAAAATAAAGGTTCCAGACGCGGGCTACCACAAGGAATACTACGCCAGAGACGAATAATCGAAGAGCCTTTTTGGGTGGGCTTGTCGGGCTGTTCCTCAGGACATTTCCGGCAAAAATTCCTAATAAGCCCGTACTGATGGCTGGAATAGTTGACACCAATCCTTCCGGATCATGAATAACCAGGTAAAGACGTCCAGGAATAATGGAGCGGTCGATAAACGATGCAAAATTCCCCTGCATGGTCAGGTCGCCGCGCGGAAAACCCGGAGCTGAATTAAATAATAACAATAACCAATAGCCGATCAATATGGCAAAGAACCACATAACCTGCGTTCTTTGTTCTGAATATAGGTAAATGATATTGGCGAACATGTAAGCAAGGCCGATCCTTCCCAGAACACTGGGAAAACGGATGTCAGTAAATGGACGAAGATGCAATCCATTATTATAGATAATTCCGAGCACCACCAGGATTAAACCTCTTCTAATGACGCGCAATAGCAAATGTTTTCTGCTGACACCTCTCTCCAAATCTCTACCGATGGAATAAGGCGTTGCTACGCCTGCCAGGAAAAGGAATAAAGGGAAAATCAGGTCGTAAACATGAAAGCCATTCCATTCGGGATGAGTAAACTGCAAAGAGATGGCTTGCCAGAACGGGCTACCTGTAGCTTTGGCGAGCCCATGAAATATCTCTTCCGCCCCCATGATCCAAAACATATCAAACCCACGCAGGGCATCGAGCGAGTATAGTCTTCCTGAATCTACAACCTTATTCATTTTCTTTATTCTTAGTTGGAATTATGATGAAACCAAGCAATCCATCCAAATAAAGATAATGGAAAATGAAAAAGAAAGCATGAGTCAGTTGAATTATCCCGGATCAGAATCTGATTCTTAATCCGCCGGTGACCGGTAGGCTAAACAAACTATATTTCATCAATGCACCCTGGTTGCTGAAGTATTGTCCTGCCACAGCAATACCCAAACCAAACTTGCATGTGAAAAAATAATTCAATCCCAATTTTAATCCTGCAGTTGGGGCAGACTTGATAGCGGGATCAGTGGTCAGCGTTGTTCCGTTGTTTACAATTTTGGCATTCATCGGGAATGAATATCCTACCGAAAGAGCGACGGTGGATTGCCAACCGAGCTGTTTTCCGATTGTGAACTTTCCAAACAGCTGGACAGGGATAATGGGATTGCCAAGGATGACGCGACTATAAGTGCCGGGTGTGGCACCGGGATAGGGAAAATCGTCCTGGTAGGATAAGGTAATATACGAAGCAGACAGGCCAGCCTGGAACCATGGCGAAAAGATTTGTGAGATGGCAAATTCTCCTGCAAAATGCGCCCCATCAGTTTGTGAATGTTCATTCGGACTATTATACCTCACAACTGAACTGAAGGACATCCCTCCATCCAGGTCTATTTCCAATTTGTTCTTGCATGGGGGTTTTTCTTTTTGCAATTCGCGATAAATGGTATCAGCATAAACCAGGCGAATGGGGTCATGGCTATTGGGCTGAGAACTGTCCACCATTAATTGGGTGTAAAATTTGAGTGTAGTATCACGACAAACTACAACCTTGTTTGTTTGCGGGTTCGCAAATATTTTCAGTTGCTTTCCTTCCTTGTCTTTAAAAGATGTCAACGTATCAAACTTGCGCAATATTTGGTATACGGTGTCATAGGGATCTTTCCTGCGCTTGCCAGGGACTAATTGTCCCTCGATCAAATTAATTGTAATATGGACTTTTCGGTCGAAGGAATCGTTTTTGATCTGCAATGGTTTCACATTTGTTTCAACGCTGGCTATTTTGCATGAACCGGGAATGCCAGCCATACCTATTCCTCCGCCTCGTCCAGAAGCACCAGCGTGAGCAGACGTGTTTGGATAAAAAGCATTACCGCAAGTGTGTAAAATATAGAGATAGCATCCTTTTTCAGTAGTCAATTTCCATGCAGCGATTCCTGACTTCGATTCACCCTTCGGATTCAACTTTACATAAATATAGCTGATCATATCCTTCTGCCTGTCATAAAAACCGAGGTTCCCAATTGTTCCTCTTTTCACGAACATGTCTTCGATATTGGTTTCGTTGAGGTCTTTGTAGCCATTGGTGAATCCGGAATTTCGCAACAAGAGATCGAATGCGTTGAACTCCCTGGTATATTTTTTTTGCGTTTCAGGATTATTAATGGCCTGGATAAAAGTGGCGACAGAATTGACGCCGTTCATTTGTTGAAGA
>PSRA01000214.1 GCA_003175695.1 Bacteroidota bacterium
CACTTCCGCGGATTTATTGGTCTTCATGTGCGGTCTCAATCTCTGAGCGTCTCCAACCATAGAGATAGCGGTTTCAATATTTTTCATTACACGATCAGGATAAATGACAAGCGCCGGGGAATCCAATTCTCCTGCATTGTCAATCCTGTACCAGTCATTATCTGAAGATTGCATGACAAACTTTGTTTTTCAAGGAAATTAAATTCATCTAATCTTTCAATTCAAATAAAGCCTCAATTTCAACGGTGATATTATTAGGCAATGATCCCATACCCACTGCACTCCTCACTCCCACTCCATCTTCTTCTCCCCAAATTTCCGCAAACAATTCGCTACATCCATTTATTACATATGGATGCCTGTCGAATTCCGGAACAGCATTCACCATACCAAGCACTTTTATTACCCTCTTGATTTTATCGAGACTACCAACAGAAGCTTTTATACTGGAAAGCATGGTCAGTCCCACCTGACGTGCCGCTAATTTTCCCTGTTCCAAATCAACATCAGTTCCAACTCGTCCTGTCATCAGACTTTTGTCCATTTTCACTGGTCCATGTCCCGATACGTATAAATATTTCCCATCGCGAAGGCATGGTTTATAGACACCTGCCGGTGTTGGTGCAGGAGGCAGTTGAATATTTAAATCAAGTAATTTTTGTTCTGCGCTCATATAATATTTTTAAATGAAGAGGTTAAGAATGAGAACTCCGATGAGTCCGAAGACAGCAATGATAGATTCCATTACGGACCAGCTCCTGATGGTTTGTTTAATCGACAGGTTAAAATATTCTTTGAATAACCAGAATCCGGCATCATTCACATGCGAAAACATTAAACTGCCGGCACCAATTGATAATACCATGAGAGTTGGATGAACATGCACCTGTGACATCATGGGTGCAATGATTCCAACTGCTGTTAATCCCGCAATAGTGGCAGACCCTATACATACGCGTATGATGGCTGCAATTAACCATCCGAGGATCAGCGGATGTACCTGCCAGCCCTGAAGGACACCTGCAATTTCCTGGCTCACGCCACTATCTGTCAGGACCTGTTTTAATGCCCCTGATCCGGCAATGATGAGAAGGATCATGGATACATCTTTGACTGCTTCTCCAAATATCGACATAACCTGTTTCATGCTAAGCCCGGAACGAATTCCTAGCGAATAAGTTGCTATGAGCAGTGAGGCCAGCATGACAATCGACGGATCCGAAATGAATGACATGGCTGGTTGTATCGACTGAATATTTCTAACCCATATTGACAGAATGCTGGTGAATATCAGAAGGAGTACTGGCAACAGTGCAGTCACAAAACTATTGACAGTGCCCGGCATTAGCTTGTTTGGCGTCTGCTCCGATTTGAATATTTGAAGGGGTGTAACATTGATATCTTTTAATGTCTTGGAA
The DNA here is from genome assembly GCA_003175695.1 of Bacteroidota bacterium. Classification (GTDB taxonomy): domain Bacteria; phylum Bacteroidota; class Bacteroidia; order Chitinophagales; family Chitinophagaceae; genus Puia. The sequence goes on from PSRA01000214.1 coordinate 1,419, forward strand.
TACAATAGACCTGCAAGAAGGATGGCAGGGAGAGCCAGCATGATTCCATATAAGAGTGTAGTGCCCATATTAGCATGGAGCTGGGCAACTAAAGCCACGGGGGAGGGATGAGGGGGTAAAAATCCGTGTGTGACCGACAGCGAAGCTAACATGGGAAGACCAATATACACAGCAGGTAATTTGTACTCGTAAACGACGGTAAAAATCAATGGAATCATGAGAACAAACCCAACATTATAAAATAACGGTATCCCCACCACGAAGCCTGTAAGCATAAGCGCCCATTGAATATATTTTCTGCCGAAAATATTCATCATCACGGAGGAGATTCTTTGCGCCGCACCGCTTTCTGCAACGAGTTTACCAAGCATAGCTCCCAGCGCTATGATGATAACCAGTGACCCTAGCGTGTCACCAATTCCTTTTTGACATGATGCGGTTACTGTTGCCAGCGGGATGCCCAGCCAAATGCCAGCGAGAATAGAAACAAGCAGAAGCGCCAAAAAAGCATTTAGTTTGAGCCAGGTAATTAGTAAGACAAGAATGATGATGCAACAAAGAACAATCAGGATGGACATGCAGAATGTAATTCGGGTAGCCGAATTTAGGATAAATTACTTTCCACGCAAAGCAAAGTAAGCGATTGCGCAAAGGTGGCACGCCTGTCCTAATTTGCGACGCCCCGCGGCGCAGGCTGTTATCTTGGCTCGCGCTTGCCTACTTAGCGCCTTCGCATCAAAATTATATGTATTTCTTCAACGCTGAAACCAAAGAACTCATGAACTCGTCGCCTTCTGTGCCTGGAGGTAAGTCATAGTGGTAACTACCCTCAGGGTTTGATTTGTGCACAATCACCTGACCAAATTGCAAAGCTAAATCCTCATCCCGAGGGTCAATTACGTATTGGACATCATCCAGACCGCCAATCTCGGTTACACTTGCTTTGTAAGGCCGGCTCTTGAAATCAAATTCAATCATAAACTGCCTCATTTATTTTTTGTTTAAAGGTTGCAATTATTATTCCTCAGTTACTGATCTTTTGTGATTAAAAGTTAAGCATTTCCACCTGGATTTATTTTTAACTTTATTGAAATAATTATATGGAATTCGGACGCGTGACTGAAAAGCAATTGGAGCAGGTAAATTTTAGATTACCTTCTGAACCTGCGGGCAACAAGAAAATTCTTAAAGGCAAAAGAGCTAAACGTCTGAAAGTCTATGTGGGGTGTGCCAAATGGGGACGTACAGAATGGATTGGAAAATTGTACCCACCCAAAACGAAGGAAAAGGATTTTCTAAAATATTATGTTCACCATTACAATAGTATTGAACTCAATGCCAGTCATTACAAACTATATGGCCCTGTAGCTATTGGCAAATGGGGAGCACTGGCCGATGGGAAGGATTTTAAATTTTGCCCAAAAATGTATAATGCCATAACTCATCGGGGCAAACTCTCGGGCAAAAATTTCCTGACCAATGAATTCCTGCGTGGAGTTTCCGCATTCAAAGAACACCTCGGACCAGTTTTTGTCCAGGTGAATGAACTGTTTGGGCCCAAAAGAAAAACTGAGTTATTCGATTTCTTGTCCAATTTACCCGATGATAAGCAGTTTTTCCTGGAGGTGAGGCATCCCGACTGGTTTGCAAAAGATGCAATCAGAAAAGAACTATTTGAAAAATTACGAACGCTCAATATTGGCGCCGTAATAACTGACACAGCAGGAAGAAGGGATTGTTGTCATATGACATTGACTATTCCCAAAGCTTTTATTCGTTTTGTGGGTAACAGTTTACATCCGACAGATTATACCCGCTGTGATGCATGGGTTAAAAAAGTTTCACATTGGCTTGAAAACGGGATGAAGGAAATTTATTTTTTCATGCATATGCACGACGAGGCGACTTCACCCGAGCTGACAGTTTATTTAGTGGATAAGTTGAATAAGGAATGTGGGTTGGATCTAATTAGACCGACCTTTATTTCCTCCTGAGCTTTTGAAAATAGCCGCGTGGAGATCTGTTACACGCGAAGGAAGCGCAATGGCGCAACGGTAAATCGCCCACCCGAACGTACCATCCGGCACGGGTGGGCTGCTTTTTTTGCGTCTTTGCTTGAAACAAAAAAATTCAAGTCACCATCTTAGCCGCATCTTCCGCCTCCTTATACGTCTCAAACCTAACCGCCAGCTCATCCAGCTCAACCTCCTCCGCTACTACTCTCACAGGTCCCTCCGGGCCCTTCTTCCATTTCACCAACCTGATAAAGCCGTTTGCAATTTCGATCCCCGTTATCGTTCCATCATCAAAACAACAACAACCAGAATTGAAATAACTCGGTTTCATATTTCGAAATGAATTATTTACAAAATCATATTCCCTTTTCCTCCGGGGAATCTCGGCTTCGATTCTGGCAATTTCCTCAGCATCGTTTGCTCTATGTGCTTCTTCAAGCAGCAGATACAGATGCTCCAGGTGGGTGACAGAATTGAATACAGGTTGATGCGTATGTCCTGTTATCAAGATCACATTTTCCTGCTCCTTACTCCATTCATACATATACATATTATGCAGTGTCTTTCGGTTATCATTAGTCGATGGAGTATTGGGATTGATATGTAGAAAAGCTGAGATTGGACCCCAAACATAGCTGACGACCCATTTGGCGAATGCATTGCCATCGGCTTGAGAGTCTCCCTGGTGGCCATGCGTACAGAAAATGTCAATGTGGTCTGTAGTGCTCAATTGCATCCGCATCACAACGCAAGCAAAAACCCTGATAACTTCTCCATACATTCTTTTTAAAAACACCTGTGATAAGGGGGTATTGTCCCAAAACAGATCATGATTTCCGAAAATTTTATAATATGCCTTTCGCCTGACAAATAACTTTTCCACTTCAAAAACCTTCTTGTTTTTTCTCAACAACCTGAAGATTGTGTTTTGCCAAAGCTCTTCGCAATCTCCCAGGTTAATAAAAAAAAATTGATGATTGTTATAATACTCAAGTGCTGCCGAATAATTTTTCTCGGAAGCGGCAAAAATATCAGAGCCATTGCGGGCACCTTTGTGCTCATCACTAAAGATTATGACAGGCTGAATGGCAGGGTTGAAGGTATATAACATCCCTTTTTTCCCGGGATTGCTGGTCACTTCATCATAAAGTTCCGAGAGCGACTTTATCACACGATCCTTTTTGGGTGCAGAAGCGAATTTCCCCGCCAGCCATTTCAATGGTTTCGTCAACAGCCATTGGAGGAATATTTGAATTGCTTCGATAAACCAGTCGAGGATTCTTTTCCTTTTTTCCATAGGATAATTTAGCGAAAAAGAATGGAAATGCAATCTTAGCAGTACCCACTAAGCATTCAAGGTTTGGATATCGCCCGTTTCAGAAGCAATGATCAACTGCGTTGCCAGGTTAATAAAAAGTCCGTTCTCCACCACTCCCACAATTGAATTGATTTGATCGTGCAATGCCTTGGGATCTGGTATTGCAGCAAATTGACAATCGATAATGAAATTGTTGTTGTCAGTGACGTAGGGTTTGCCTTCAGCTAATCTTAATGTAGGCTGGCAACCAAGCGCCTTCAATTTCAAAAACGTTTTTTCAAGCCCAAAACTCACTACTTCAACTGGCAAAGGGAATCTTCCGAGCTGTTGAACAAGTTTTGATTTATCTCCGATGATGATTAATTGCCGGCTGTTTGATGCTACGATTTTTTCTCGAAGCAATGCCCCTCCCCCGCCCTTTATAAGATTGAGGTTGTAGTCACATTCGTCGGCACCGTCAATGGTCAGATCTAAGTGATCAAAATCAGTAAATGATACAATAGGTATTTGGAGTGAATGGGCCTGCGCTTCAGATCTCGCCGAAGTAGCAATCGCGCGAATAGTCAATCCTTCTTCTCTCATTCTTCTTCCTATTCCTTCAATGGCATAATAGGCCGTGCTTCCGGTACCCAATCCAACCGTCATGCCGTTTTGGACAAGTTTTATGGCCTCATCAGCCGCGATTTTTTTTGTATTCATCAAGCTTAGCGTTTTGCATCACTTCAGGAATCGCTATTATAAATAGCTTAACCATGGCTTCTCAGAAATATGAGTTCGCTTGTACTTATCGTACCACTTGCATACAGGATAAAGTGAGACAATAATGAATATCCATATCAGGTAGACCACAATCAAACTATATCCATAGCCCTTCAGACTTTCGGTGTTAGAGACCCATGTCGTCAATACCATATCTGTCCATTTACGTCCTGACAGCGTTACGGCCAGAACAGCCAAAATATGAATCAGGTAAATATGCACGATATAATAAAACAGCGGCACACGTCCGTAAACAGCTACTTTTTCAGTTACTGAATTCAAAGGTTTTTCAGCGAATGCCAGGAATAATAGTCCGGGCCCCAGGGTTACCAAAATATAGAGCAGTGAAGGCGGGTATTTCGCAACGTTGATAAAAGACATGATAGTATACATCGCATTCTTTTGGACGGTCCAGTGTAAATGATCACCGTAACTATTAAATGACCTTATGATTATGAAAAGAGCAATTGCTCCGAGACCCAGGCTGATCAAAATTTTTTTTCTCTTTGCTGCATCAAAATCGGGTGTATAGATGGTGCCGAGACAATATCCCGCGGCCATAACTCCAATCCACGGAACCAGCGGGTAACCCACAAAGAGATTTCTTCCAAATACAAAGAAACGCTGATCATGAACAATTGCCCAGATGAAGGCTCCACTCCCGTTGCCTGGAACATGAAAACCATCGAATAGATTATGACCTCCTATGAGGATCAAACTTATCAACAATATAACGGGCAACGGAAGAAAAATAAGGCCGGCCAGGAAGATCATGCTTACGCCCAACGCCCAAATGATAATGAAGTCAACAGTTGTGAAATGAACATCAAAATACCAGGCAAAATTCAAAACCGTGAATTCCAGGAAGATCAGCCAGAGCCCGCGCGTCAGGAGAAAAACTGATAATTGCTTTTTGGTTTTCTTGAGCCCATTCATGAAGGCAGAAGCCCCGGAAAGAAAAAAAAATGTGGGAGCGCAAAAATGCGTGATCCAACGGGTGAAGAAAATAGCGACGCTCGTGTGAGACAGGTCGGTGGGGTTGTATAAAAAGGCACTCCCATGAAAGTAATCCCGGACATGATCAAGCGCCATAATGATCATGACCGTTCCTCTTAAAACATCAATGGATTGGATTCTTTTGGTTTTGACCGCAACTTTGGGTTGAGACATTACGAGAGTTGTCATACAGATAGGTTTAGCTTTCCAATCAGTCCCGGGCGGAAATGATTGAGTCTTCAAATATAGTACTATCCATGGCGGTGCAAAAACCCGAAAATTGCTTAAAGAAGTGGCTCTGGTTGACAGTTGTGAGTTGACAGCCCCGCACTTCAAAGTTAAATTCACTTTAGCAGACCGTAGTTAGAGGGAGTTATTTGACCACTGTCAACACTGTCAACTGACAACTATTTTGCGTCGACTTTCTCCTCCTGGGGTTTTTCTTTAACTATGACGAGGTCGCTCAGATCTACTGTAATTGGCATGAGACCTAGCTGTACAACCGCCTTCTTTCCCCTTACTTCTTTCACGGTACCGACCTGGCGGTTTTTTTTCATCATCACCTTACTTCCCACTTTTGCCTCTCCGGCTATTTCTGTGTACTTGGAATCAAATTTCTTTTTTGCTTTTTCATTGACCTGCTTTTCTTTTTGCTTGAAAAGCAGCGCCTGCATCTGCTTGATCACTTCACTCTTGTTTTCGGATTTTCGCCAGTCGAATATGATTTGCTTGAGCTTTCGCTCCATCTCTTTCAAATAAGTAATCCTCTCTTCTGTTATTTTGTTTTGATGCTTAAGCATTTCAATCTGCTGCTGATGTTTTTCTTTGTTGATCCTGTTTTCCATTTCTTTCCTGACCTTCTCATTATCTTTCAGCAATTTTTGCAATTCCTTTTCCCTTTCCTCGAGTCCCCGCAAATCCTGTTCGGTTCGGTTCAATAATTTGTCGAGGCGGAAATGTCCTTCATCTACCAACTTCCTTGCTTTTTGTATGAGGGCAGCATTCAGGCCAATTCTTTCGGCAATCGAAAATGTATAGGAACTTCCAGGCTTTCCTATTGTTAGTTTATAAAGAGGTTGCAAGTTGGTTTCATCAAAAGTCATGGCGCCATTGAGGATTCCTGGTGTCTTATTGGCCATTACTTTTAAATTCAGGTAATGCGTCGTCACAATGCCAAATGCGTGCTTTCTAACCAGTTCTTCCAGGATGACTTCCGCAAAAGCTCCTCCCAAGTTGGGGTCGCTTCCGCTTCCCAATTCGTCAATAAAAAATAATGTCTTTCCGTTCGCATTCTCGATGAAATATTTCATGTTCTTAAGATGCGAACTGTAAGTGCTCAGCTCAAATTCAAGACTCTGTGTATCGCCGATGTGAATCATAATCTGCTTGAAAATTCCAAGCGTCGAGGTGGGATGGGCGGGAATAAGTAATCCGGACTGCACCATCAATTGGAGCAGGCCAACTGTTTTCAATGTAACCGTCTTACCCCCGGCATTCGGACCTGAGATAACCAGTATGCGATTTTTTTCATTTAATTCGATATTGGTTGGAATTGTTGGCTTGCTATTCTTCTGATTATAAAGCAACAAAAGAGGATGATAAGCCTGCACCAAATGAACATGCGCTTTTTCGTGCAGAGAAGGTAGATTCGCATTGATATCAATCGCAAACCTGGCCTTAGCGCGAATAAAATCATACTCGCCAGAAACATCTAAGTAGGTTTTGAGCAAATCGGCATGCACAGAAAGTTTCTCCGTTAATTTTCTAAGTATTCGATGGATTTCCCGGCTTTCTTCATGTTCAAGGGAATAAATTTCATTGTTAAGTTCAATGGTCTCTTCTGGTTCGATAAAAGCTGTTTTACGCGTGTCACTTTCTCCATGTAGAATGCCCTTCACCTGGCGTTTGTGTTCCGCAAAAATGGCTACCACCCTTCTGCCGTTCAGAAAAGCCTCCTCAATGTCTGCCACAAAACCTGATTTATTTAATCGTGACAAGATCCTGTCAAACAATTTGCGGAGTTCATTGCGCTTTCTCAGCAATCCCATTCTGATCGATGCCAGGGCCTCTGAAGCCTGGTCGCGCACAGTTCCCCGTTCATCGAGAATTTCCTCAATCCAAAGACGGATATTTTTTTCGTAATGAGTGTTTGCTATTACTTTGGCTAAGGCGGGATATGCAATTCTTTTTTCATTATCGAACCAATGAAAAATGTTTTTAAGGTTCCCTGCCAGGTCATAGATATTGACGAATTGCTCTGAGGTGAGGGAAGCTCCGGGAATTGCCAGCAATTTCAGTTCCTTTGAAAGGTTGAGCGCATAATCATTAGGGAAATATTGGGACTGTTGAGCTAATAGTTTGAATTCATGAGTCTGCTGTAATTCCAGGTCAATATATTCCCTGGAAGTATGAATACGAAGATTCTCAGTCTTTAAGCGTGCATATTCAGTCTTGCAGTGAGATTCCAAGTGTTGCTTTATCTTGTCGAATTCAAGCTGGACCAGCGCCGATTCCGGAAAATATTTCATATTAGTAAATTACGACGGCATTAGCCATGTAATGTTATTATTTTTTAATTTGTAAAGATAAGTGAATTGACTACCGCTGGAAGATGCGGTCCCTGATCCCTTTCGATCTTGTTAACAAACAATTAGAATCTTTCAATTGTCTTATTCCGTACATATTGGAGAATCGGGTAAACCTGACTTGGTTTCATTAATTAACTTGCAAAATAAATAGATGAAAATCATGCTTCTTCTTTCTTTGGCCTTATCTTATGCCTGTCTGACAGGTTCTTGTTCGCAAACATCAACGCAAAATAATAATATGAATGAAATAACAATACCCGCAGGTGTCAAGGCCGATACTGCAACATTCGCGACCGGATGCTTTTGGTGCACAGAAGCTATTTTCCAGGAGCTAAAAGGAGTGCTAAAGGTAACTTCGGGTTATTCTGGCGGAACCGTTGCAAATCCTTCTTATGAAGATGTTTGCACAGGGACTACCGGCCACGCGGAATGCCTGCAAATCATTTATGATCCTTCTGTA
>PSRA01000197.1 GCA_003175695.1 Bacteroidota bacterium
ATCGCAGGCCACCTGAAATTGGGCAACATGATATACATCTACGACGACAATCATATCTCCATAGAAGGAAATACCAGTATCACATTTGATGAAGACGTAACAAAAAGATTTGAGGCATATGGATGGCATGTGCAGGTGCTTGCGGATGGGAATGACCTTAATGCCATCCATGAGGCGATCCGAAATGCTGAAATGGAAACACATCGGCCTTCCCTTATCAAAATACGAACACATATTGCTTATGGCAGCCCCAATAAAGTAGATACTGCAAGCGCTCATGGTTCACCGTTAGGAGAAAATGAGGTTAGGCTCGTTAAGCAGAATTTCGGATTTGATCCGGACCAGTCATTTGTGATTCCAGATAAAGTGTTAACCTTTTATAGGGAGATGGGGAAAAAAGGCTTGCAAAAGGAGAAACAATGGAATGAATTATACAAGAAATACAAATCAGATTATCCTGAACTGGCGAGCGAATATGAGATGTATTGCAATGGAAAATTACCGGATAAATGGAAGGACGTCTTGCCGTCTTTTGGAACAGCTGATAAGATTGCCACAAGAAAAGCTTCTGGAAAAGCGCTCAATGCAATTGCTCCCTTGATTCCGGTGCTAATGGGAGGAGCAGCTGATTTGGCGCCATCCACGGATACCCTGCTGGAGAAATTCAGTTCTTTTTCCTCAGAAGATCGGGCGGGGAGGAATTTCCACTTTGGCATAAGGGAACATGCGATGGGTGCAATTCTCAACGGAATGGCAGTAACAAAAGGGTTGATTCCATATGGTGCCACTTTCCTGCTGTTTTCGGAATATATGCGGCCTCCGATCCGCCTGGCCGCCATAATGAAAATCCGACCTATCTATTTTTTTACTCATGACAGCATTGGTCTGGGAGAGGACGGAACCACACATCAGCCTGTTGAACAACTGATATCATTGCGATCCATCCCGAACCTCACCGTTATCCGGCCGGCTGATGCCAACGAAACTTCCCAGGCTTTGCGCATTGCGATTGAGCATCAGGGAGGGCCTGTTGCCCTGGTCCTTTCCAGGCAAAGTTTACCTGTAATTGACCAGGAAAAATATGCATCCGCAAAAATGCTTTCTTACGGCGCGTATATTATTTCCGAATCAACTTTGCCCATGCAGGTAATTTTGATTGCGACAGGGTCAGAAGTGCATCTAATATTAAAGGCGCAGGACGCGCTCCGTGAGTTATCAATAGGAGCCAGGGCGATCAGTATGCCCTCATGGGAACTGTTTGACAGGCAGGATAAAGCCTATAGGGAAAAGATTTTTCCTCCTGACATGAGGAAGCGGCTAGCAGTTGAAGCAGGTTCACCCCTTGGCTGGCAAAAATATGTTACTGATGATGGGGCCATTATAGGTATCAATCGTTTTGGAGAATCAGCGCCCGGTGAAGAAGTAATGAAAGAATTTGGATTCACAGTGGAGAATATCGTGCAAAAAGTGAAAAGCCTCTTATAAATTGATAGTTGACAGTTCACAACTGACAGTGCGGGGTTGAAATTTGCGAGTGTGAATCTACGACGGTCAACCCTGACAATTGCCGACAGTCGACTTATTGGACAAACACCCAAATATGGCTCCTGTAAAACTCCCTTTTTATGCACGCGTTGCTCTGTTGTTGCATGGCTTAGCCTTGTTGCTGCTTTTCATGTACTTGGGCAGAACAATATTTATTCCCCTTTTTTTTGCCTTCCTCGTCGCCATCCTGCTTCATCCACTGGATGTAAGGTTCGAAAAAATTGGAATTCCCAGACTCGTTGCCGGATTACTTGCGCTGCTTATTTTTATTGTGGTTATTGGCGGTCTCATCTATTTTTTCAGTAAACAGGTAGTTCGATTTTCAAAAGACCTTCCGCATATCGAGCAAAAATTTTCTCAAAAAATCCAGGATATTCAACAGGGTATTTCAGATAAGTATCATATTAATGATACGCAACAAACTAATTATATTAACAAATCAACGAGTGGACTAGTAAATGCAGTTGTCAACTCTCTTGCAACTACTTTCGTCGGAATAGCTGAATTCGTGGTACTGACTATTTTCTTTTTTGTTTTTACTTTCTTCATGTTGTACCACCGGCGATTGCTTATGGAATTCCTGCTTTCCCTGTTTGATAAAGCGCATGACAAGCGTGTGGTGGGTATTACTTTTCAGGTCAGAAGCGTGATTTACAATTATGTGTTGGGCTTGCTGACTGAAATGGTTATCCTGATCATTTTGATTTTTACCGCGCTAACTATCATGGGCATTAAATATGCGCTGCTTATGAGCGTGCTGGCAGCTGTGCTCAACATAATACCTTACCTGGGCATTTATACAGCGTTATTTATAAGCATGGGTATCACACTAGCCAATGGCACCAGTGGAGAAGCCATTGGAATCGGGATTGTATTTCTCATTGCCCATTTTCTGGATGTTAATGTGATTTTGCCCAGGATAGTAGGTGGTCGGGTAAAAATGAATCCTTTTATTACCATTGTAGCAGTTTTAGTGGGACACTTAATTTGGGGAATCCCCGGCATGTTTCTATTTATTCCTCTAACGGCTATCATTCGCATCGTTAGTGAAGAAATTGAAGACTTAAAGCCGCTGGCCATTCTAATCGGTGAGGAAAAGAAATCTAGTGCAGTTGAAAATAGATCAAAGCAAAGGCAGAAATCGACATAATGATAAGCGTTATAAATCCCAACACATTGGACGATTTCGAATTTACCGCTTTGCCCATGATTCGCGGGTTATTACAAATATGCAATATGATGGCAATGAGGGGTGGCGCGGTCATGCCGTATAAGATAGCGGTATAAATCAAGGCCTGCACAGGCTGAATACCAAAAATATTGAGCAGGACTCCTGCAACCAGAGAAATGACGATGACTAGATAGAAACCTGGCGCACGGGAGATTTTTTTTTGTAGACCTTCCCGCCACCCAAATGTTTCAGCAACAATGTAGGAAAGAGAGCCGGCAAGTACTGGTATCGCCAAAAAACCTGTTCCAATGATTCCCATTGTAAAAAGCAAGTAAGAAAATTTTCCTGCCAGGGGCTCCAATGATCGGGCAGCCTGATCAACAGTAAGAATTTTATGAATGCCTGCCGAATACAAAACAACTCCGGAAGTGAGAATAATGAAGAACATGACCAAATTGGAAAAAAACATCCCCACCGTAATATCGGTCCGGATCTTGGAAAGAAATTTCTTGTCCACGACAATTCTACTTTTGCTGTTTGCAATGTCTTCTGCTTCCATGGTGGCTTGCCAGAAAAAAAGATAGGGTGAAATGGTTGTGCCCAGGATGGCCACCAATATTGCGAAAAAATCCTTTCCACTTTTTAAGGTTGGAATAAAAAGATGTTTAATGACATCAACCCAATTTACTTTTACAAGAAATGGTATTACGATATAAAGAAAAAGAACAGTACAAAGCCATTTCAGAATTTTCGAGATCTGCTGATAGGAGAAGTTAATGAGTGTATAGAGGATTAAAACTGCAAAAATGATTTCAAAATAAAAAGTGGGAACTTTTGGAGCAATAAGATGCATAACTGCACCCATGCTTTGGAGATCGGCACCGATGTTCAAAATAATAGCAGGAAAGCTGAAAGCCATCACGCAAAGAAGGATCCATTTTGGATAGTGTGCCTTCAAAACTCCCGTAAGCCCTTTGGAAGTTGCTGCCCCAATTCTTGCACACATGCTTTGAATGGCAGTCATCAGTGGAAATGTCAACAGGGAAGTCCAAAGGGTAGATAATCCAAATGCTGCGCCCGCCTGGGAATATGTGACAATACCGGATGGATCATCATCACTCGCACCTGTTACCAGTCCAGGACCCAAAACAGAAAAGAATTCCTTTATTTTTTGTCTTCGGGCCTTAGGTGGTTTCGCCAAGTTGATGTGTTTATTTGATTATCGTGTAGATGAATTGTTCCGCTTTAGAAGGCTTTCAATGACAGTTTTTTCGCTGCATTGAATATTTCGCCAAAAGAACGCAACATAAGCAAGGGTGCAAAGATTGCGCCTTTGGTTATGTTGCGTCTTTTGGTGAAATATCAAAATCAGGTCCTATGTGAAATCATAATCAACAGAAACCTTGCCTGACATTAGCCAAGTGCATTCCTTAGCACAATTCCGGCAGGCTTCTGCACAACGCCTGCAATGCTCCATACCCTTCATCGCATACTTTTCACATTCCTCGGCACAGGCATTGCAAACCTTTATACATAGCGAACAGATATCGGGCACATACTTACTGTTAATATTCAATAGATCCGCGGTGGCGCTGCAAATGGCAGCGCATTCCAGGTCGAGCTGAATACAATCTTTGAGTTCGGCAACCATTTTTTCGCCTAAGCAGGATATCGCGCATTGATTGCATGCAATGACACATTCCAGGCAGGCCTCAGCACATTGTTGATATTGCGCATGGGTCATATGTAATGTATTAAATTTAAGACTGGGTTCTTGTAGACCCTGAGTCCGGACACTCATTTTTCAGGGCAAGGATAGATATAGTAAATTTGGTATTAAAGACCTTAGTAGATATTTTTCTACGGCTTCCGGATGTGTTTAGGCTCTCAAAAGTAAAAATAATTTTCGAGGATTTCCGAGTTCATTTTAATTCTTAAAAAATCAATTGTTCCCTTTGTTTATCGACCCTTTGATAAGGCCTGTTCTTTGCTTTATAGATCACAGCTGTGACTTATGATAAATAGCCCGTTGGTAAAAAAAATAGTAAGAACAACTTTCCGTATCATTCTGATTACGGTGTTGTCGATTATTATGCTTTTGATCGCGGTAATTATCCTGATCCAAACGCCCCAAGGTCAAAATTTTGCGAGAAAGAAAATTGTATCCTTCGTTCAATCCAGAATTAATTCACGATTTGAAATAGGCCATTTGAGGATCAGGTTTCCAAGGAAGATATTACTGGAAAATATTTACCTGGAGGATTTACAGAAAGATACGCTTCTTTCGGCAGGCAGGATTGAGGTGGATATCAGCATGTTTAGATTGCTTCGTCGAAAATTGCAGGTAAATGAAATGAATCTTGATAGTGTAACAGTAAAGATCAATCGAGCATTGCCAGATTCTACTTTCAACTTCGATTATATCATCCAGGCTTTCTCCAGCCCAACCACTGAGCCCCCGCAAAGAAGTACATCCAGGCCCTTTCAATTTGACGTTGGCAATATTCATTTGCAACAAATAAGGCTGGTATATAAAGATGATGCAACAGGCATTGACGGATTTATAAACCTCGGAGAACTGAAAACCAGGTTCAATGTTTTTGATCCTGGCAACCTCACATTTTCGATTCCTAATTTTATGATCAATAATGTTCGGGGTAGTATCCGTCAATATAACGGTCCGCTCACTCTTAATCAAAAACCTGATACAACCAAGCACGAAACGGAAAGCTCAAAGCCCCTTAACCTAAAATTGGGAAACGTTTCTTGTGAGGACTGGGCTGTAGCATATTTGAATGAGCCCTTAAATCAGCAGGGACGATTGCGGCTGGGAAATTTCGCCGCAGAATCTGAATCCATGGATTTGGAAAAATTACACGTGCAACTCCGACGCGTGGATTTGAAAAATACTTCTGTTTCCTACAGGATTGGGACAAGAAAGGTTAATCAAACAGCGCGAAATAATGATACTACGCCATCTGACCCCAGCAACAACGTTGACCCATTAACCAGCAACGGATGGAAATTTAACGTGGTTTCACTTAATGTTGAAAGCGATACCCTCCAGTTTGATGACGATACAAAACCCGTGCTGGCAAAACAAATCGATTATAACCATGTCCGCCTGGTGAACCTGAATATTCAGGCTAAAAATCTCCTGGCGAGTCCGGACCTGTACAGTGGCGTGGTTAATCAGATTGCTTTCAGTGAAAGAAACGGTTTCATTTTACAGAGGACATCTGGAGAATTACTATATAGTGACCGGCATGCGTCACTGAGAAATCTACTGATCCAAACCAATCTATCCAGAATTGGTGGCCAATTCGCCATTTCATATGCTTCTACTGCTGCTTTGAGTGCAAGACCTGGGGATATCAGAACGGATATTCAATTAGATCGTTCTATCGTTGCCGTTAGAGATTTCCTGCAATGGGTTCCCTATATGCGGAGCCAGTTAAGAAGAAATGAAAATTCGTTTGTTCGCATTCAGGCAAGATTGAACGGATTGGTCAAGGATCTAAGGATTTCTGACCTGGAAATGTCTGGCCTGGGTCGCACAGTGGTATGGTTGTCGGGAAATCTGAGGGGTCTGCCCGACGCTAGTAGAATTGCTTACGATCTGAGAATTGCGAGACTCAATACAACAAGAAGAGATATTGAGGCCCTGGTACCGCCCAGGACAATTCCCACAAGTATCAGAATACCCAATGATTTGTCACTACGCGGAACTTTGCGTGGCGATCTGAATCAGTTCAATACTAATTTGAATCTGGTGACCACCAATGGTTCTTTACAACTTCGGGGTTCGTTGAACCTGAATAGAAAGGCGTACGATCTCCAACTGCAAACGAGCAAGCTTGATTTAGGATATATTTTAAAGAAGGATACGCTTTTAGGAAAGTTCAGTCTCGAATCCAAAGCAACAGGACGTGGCTTTGATTACAAGACCATGAGCAGCGTTTTTCATATACATTTACTTTCAGGTGAGTTTAAAGACTATAAATATAAAGAGCTTCTCGTGGATGCCACTCTTCAGGACGGGAAGGGAAAGATAGAGTCAAACATGCACAATGATGATATCAGCTTTGATTTGAATGCAAATCTTGGTCTCAAGGAAAGATATCCTGCAATTCAGGTAAAGTTGAAATTAGACACATTGAATCCTTATGCATTGAACCTATATCACGATACCGTTAGTTTGAAATTATTTTTAGACGCAGATTTTCCAAGTACCAATCCTGATTCCCTGGATGGCAATGCTAAAATCTACGATATCGTGTTAGCCAATAGAACTCATCACTATAAGCCAGACACCGTGTTGTTTCATGCAGAAGCGAAAGATACGATGCAGCACATTAGCCTGCATGCTGAAATGACTGACCTGGATTGGATAGGTAAATATAAAGTGACTGAGGTAGGGTATGCCTTACAGCAGACCCTCGACCATTATTACCATCTCAAAGGTGAAGAAGAAAAAAGGTTTTTGCCTCAGGAATGGAAATTGAAAGTATCCATTCGAACATCGCCACTGATTTTACAATTTCTGCCTGACTTAAAAGGAACAGATACAGTTGATGCAGAAGTGAATTTTAAAAGTGACACAAGGTTCTTGCGTTTCACCCTGGAAGCCCCGAAAATTCAATACGGGAATAATTCTGTACACAACCTTCGGGTGGGTGTTATTACAAGAGACACTTCTCTGAATTATAGAATCCAGGTTGCAGACGCCGGTCAAGCCGGATTCAGGATTTATAGAAGTACGATCCGGGGCCATTTGGCAAAAGATAAACTTACGGCAACGATCAACCTGAGAGATGCAAAGGATCGCGATAGGTACATTCTCTCAACGCTGGTTCAACCGGAAGGCGATGGATTTCGACTCGCTTTTATTTCTGACAGCTTGGTACTGAATTACGAAAAATGGATCATGTCCAGGGAAAATTTCATTCATTATGATTCGGCGGGTTTGATGGTTCATGCCCTGAATTTGC
Source organism: Bacteroidota bacterium (assembly GCA_003175695.1). Taxonomy (GTDB): domain Bacteria; phylum Bacteroidota; class Bacteroidia; order Chitinophagales; family Chitinophagaceae; genus Puia. Next base: position 7,708 of record PSRA01000197.1, read on the forward strand.
GCAATGGCGATCAGTCATTAAGCATCAATAGTGTGCCCCTTCAATCCAATGCGCCTATCAAAATTGAGTTTGAGCAATTCATGATCAAAACTTTGACTTCTTTTTTCGAACAGGATTCGCTTTTGATTAATGGCTTGCTCCACGGAGAAATGGAAGTGAGAAATGTTTTATCTACACCTGTATTCACATCAGACCTTACGGTTAAAAATCTGTCACATAGCAGTGATACACTCGGAAATCTCACCATTAACGTGAATAACAAAGAGGCAAATGCCTTTACAGCTAATATAAGCCTCAAGGGAAACCATGTTAATATAGAAGCCTCGGGAATGTACTACTCCGGTGAAAGCAAAATGAATTTGAAATTAAATATTCGGGAGTTTGATCTGAAATTCGCAAAGGGTTTTTCCGCTGGCCAATTGAGAGATATCCGGGGTCAATTAAGAGGATCCCTGGTGGCGACGGGAGACCTCACCCATCCGGTACTCACCGGCTCCATGCATTTTCATGAAGCGTATATTACCCCGCTCATTTCTGGCGAGACCTTAAGACTTTCTTCTGATAGCATTGAATTCGACAATGATGGTTTCAATTTCAACCAATTCGTTTTACAGGATTCAGCGGGCGATAAAGCAATTATTGACGGAAACGTATTCACGAATGATTTCAGGAATTTTCGATTTGATCTTTCTATAAATGCCAGGAATTTCAGGGTGATAAATGCGCGCAGGGAGCCTAACCGTTTATTTTTTGGAAAATTGAATATGGATATCAGAATCAATCTCACGGGTGACCTCGCATCCCCGCGTGTGAATGCAAATCTGCGTGCAAACAGATTGACAAATTTGACAATCATTCTTCCCAGTGATGATCCTGAAGTTCAAAGCAGGCAAGGGGTGGTTGTTTTTGTTGACAGGCAACATCCGACGGATACCGTGCGGTTGCGATCCAGGCTCGACTCATTGAGCCGGGTTTCGGAATTGAAAGGAATGGATGTGGCAGCAGAAATCGAAACTGACAGCACTGCTCAATTCACCTTGATCATCGACGAAAGAAATGGAGATGCGCTGGAGCTAAGAGGCAGAGCCTATCTTTCGGGTACCATCGACAGGAGCGGTAAAATCAGCCTCACTGGCAATTACGAATTGCAATCGGGTTCTTACACTGTTTCATTGAGTATTTTAAAAAGAAGATTCCTCATTGATAGAGGAAGCACGATCACCTGGACAGGTGACCCGACCAGTCCTACCATTAATATTTCCGCATCTTTTCCTGTAAATGCGCCCCCTATCGACCTTGTGCAACAACAAATAGCAGGAAGATCGCAGGATGAGATCAACAAATTCAAACAGAAGCTCCCATTCAACGTAGTGTTGATGATGACAGGAGAATTGCTGAGGCCTGTGATAAAATTTGACATTACCCTTCCACCGGAACTACTTTCTGTATGGCCCGAAGTAGATCACAAATTGCAGCAGGTAAGGACCGACGAATCTGAAATGAACAAACAGGTATTTGCCTTGCTATTGCTTAACCGATTTGTAGAGGAGAATCCATTTCAAAGCGCGGCAGGAGGGTCCGATGTTGGAGATATGGCAAGGCAAAGTGTAAGCAGGATTCTTTCAGATCAGATGAACCGACTTGCGGGAAGCCTGATAAGCGGTGTAGACCTCAGCTTTGACCTGAATTCGGAACGGGACTTTTCCACAGGCACGGGCACACTCCAAACGCAGTTAGACGTAAACGTTTCTAAACAATTGTTCAATGACAGGTTGAGAGTAACTGTTGGCAGCAATTTCCAACTCGAAAATACCTATCAAAATCAAAATGCCAGTACCATTGCAGGCAATGTCACTATAGATTACAAATTGAGTAAGGACGGAAGATATATGCTGCGTGTTTACAGGCGAGATCAATATGAAACCATCGTCGAAGGCCAGGTGGTCGAGACCGGGATTAGTTTCATTCTCACACTTGATTACAATGAATTCAGGGAACTTTTCCGAAGAACAAAAGAACGAAATAATATTCCCACTCCGAGAAAACCTGCGCCGGCCAAGGAGCCTACTCCTTCCGAAAAAAGTCCATGAAAAGATTTCGAACGATATGGACCCTCTTCCTAATACTTTGCGGGTTAGTTTCCTGTAACGTGACAAGAACGCTGATGCCGGGCGAGTATTTGTATACTGGCGGTAAGGTAAATGTAAATGCACCGAGAAGACTGGTAGGTTACAGTCAAAGAGATTTGAGAAACCAGTTGTCCGACCTGCTACGGCCAAGACCTAATTCAAGAATCCTCGGTTTTCCGTTTAAACTATGGGTATATAACGTTGCCGGACAACCGACGGGAAGGGGCTTGAGATACTGGCTCAAGAATAAGGTGGGCGAGCCGCCCGTCATTGCTTCCTTTCCGGTTTTTGAAAAGAACAGGGCCGTGTTGGAAAACAGGTTAGATAACAGGGGTTTTTTTCGCGCGACTGTAAAACTGGACACCGTAAGCAAAGGCCGAACAATGAGGGCCATCTACACTGCCGAGACCGGCGCTCAATATACAATCCGCAACATAACTTTTCCAGCTGATTCAACTGAAATCAATAAGGCTATTCAAGCCCTGGTCAAACGTTCACTGCTGAAGCCCGGAGACCCTTATGATCTGGACGTGATCAGAAATGAAAGAAGCAGGATCGATTCACGGCTAAAACAAAAAGGCTTTTATTTTTTCAGCCCGGATTTTCTCCTGGCGCTGGTTGATTCAACGGTAGGTGACAACAAAGTTGATATACGGATGGTGGTCAAAAGAAGTACGCCTCATATGGCATTAGAGACCTATAGGATCAATGACGTTATCGTGTTTGCTGATTTTAGCAGCCGGATTGATACAAATGCTGCCATTCGGTCGGCTAAAAAATTTGAAGGATTCACCATCATCGATCCGCAGGAAAGATTTAACCCATTCATCTTCACGCATGCACTTATGTTTAAGCCCGGAGACATATACAACAGGCGGGCACATGATATGTCTTTAAACAGGTTGATTAATCTCGGAGTTTTCAAATTTGTGAAAGTCCGGTTTGATCAGGTGGATAGCCTGCATAATATGTTGAATGCATATTATTACCTCACGCCGACAGAAAAGAAGTCCCTTCGCTTCCAGGTATCGGGGCTTACCAAATCAGATGATGCAAATGGTGGATTACTTTCTGTAACGTGGCGAAATAGAAGTATTTTCCGCGGCGCGGAATTATTTACTTCAAGTGTTTACGGTGGGCTGGAATGGCAATTCGTAAGCAAAGGCCAGCGTGTTCAGACAAGCAAAATCGGTATAGATAATAATTTGTATATTCCGAGGATCGTCGGGCCATTTAATATCAAAGGAAGCAGTGCATTCGTGCCAAAAACGAGGATCAACCTGGGATATGAATATTTCAAGAGAAGTTCGCAATACACTTTGAATTCAGCAAAAACAAGCTTTGGTTATATCTGGAAAGAAAACGCGACCAATGAACATCAGTTGAGTATTCTTTCAATAAATCTTGTCAATCCTTCCAATATTTCTCCTGAATTTCAGGCGCAGTTAGACACCAATATTACTTTAGCCAGAAGTATAGAACGACAATTCATAATCGGTCCGATTTATAATTTCAATCTCAATACGCAATTGAGACCTGGTCGCCGCCGAAATAACTTCTACTTCAATGCGAATGTGGACCTGTCTTCCAACTTGATTGGGTTAATTACTGGAGCTGATATCAACAGGGGAAATGTAAAAACTATTTTCAATACGCCATTTTCGCAATATGTTCGTGGTGAGGTCGACTTCAGGCATTATCTGACCTTGGGTAGCCCAACGACGGTATGGGTGAATAGGATCACGGGAGGCGTTGGTTATGCATATGGCAATAGCAATGTCATGCCATTCATTAAAGAGTTTTTTGCGGGTGGCGCTAATGACTTGCGTGCATTCCGGGCAAGGTCAATCGGACCAGGAACCTTTTATGGAGGAAATAGGGATACGGCATTCCTGCCCGACCAACCAGGTGATGTAAAAATTCTGCTGAATTCTGAATTGAGATTCAAACTCTTTTCCGTTTTTCGCTGGGCATTTTTCGTGGATGCGGGTAACGTTTGGACAGTCAGGGAAGATACCTCAAGACCTGGCTCACAGTTCAATAGTCAATTCTTAAGAGAAATGGGGATGGGAGTCGGTACTGGTCTGAGGCTTGATTTCACCATTATAATTATTCGGTTAGACCTGGCCGTTCCCATTCGTGAACCATATCTGCCTGCGGGTCAAAGGTGGGTGTTTGATACCAGAAATAAAGTTTGGAATTTCGCAATCGGATATCCGTTCTAAGTCCACGCCACGGCAGACAGAGTGATCAAAGACCTAAAGACTGCAGGGCACTATCTTTACGGCTCTGCTTATTTTGCGCCATTGCGTGAAAAATTGCCAATGAAGATGAAAAAAAGATTATTGTTCTTACTTACATGCACTGCATTTTATTTTGGAACCTGGGCCAAAGAAATTTCGGATGAACTTAAATGCTTCGAATACGAAGATTATTTACTCACGCATCAGTTGGTGCCTTTTGGACCAGTTCCCACTGTTTTGGATCCCAATGGCGTATATCCCTACTTAAGTTTTGCTGAGACTTCCAACAGGGCCATCCCAAAAAAATATCGGTTTATAGTTGTGGAGAATGATCATTTGAAAGTAACTATCTGCCCCGATCTCGGAGGTAAGATCTATTCCATCATTGTTAAACCTTCCGGAAAGGAAGTTTTATATGTTCCGGGCGAGATCAGGCAAACAAGAATCTTACCCCGATTCTATTTTGTGGCCGGGGGCATTGAAGTGAGTTTTCCCATTTCCCATTCTCCCAGTCAAAATGAAACCGTTTTATACCGTATTGACCGAACACAAAACAGAATTTATGTAACCTGTGGTGAACGCGAGTTGCGATTTGGGATGCAATGGTCTGTAGAATATTCACTTGGTAGCAAGGATGATTTTTTAACTGAACGGGTCAAATTCCGTAATCCGGGAACAATCGCATATCCATGGATGTCATGGTCAAATGCCGCATTGCCTGCCATGCCGGATACACATTATGAATTTCCGCGGGGAATAGTTTTGGCGCATTCATCAAAATTGGATACGATCGACTGGTCTTCCAGAGGCCCAAAGACGGAGCAGGACGTTAAAGAGATGACGGGTTATTTTTGGCAAACTTCCGATGTTAATTCATTTGGTGTATTTACTCCATCTCTTGGTGTTGGACTTTACCATGTTGCAGACTCAACGGACGCCCCTGGAATGAAATTGTGGAGTTATGGATTGTCAGACGACAGTACATGGTCGACACTGAGTTCTGCCAGGCATCAACGTTATATAGAGATTCAGGGGGGACCCAACCGGGATCAGTCTATCAAAGTTGAATTATTACCCAACGAATCAAGATCACACGTAGAATATTGGATTCCATCAGACAAGCAATTAAACATTTACTCAATAGGTTTTACTAGGCCCGCCTTAAGGCCCATCAGTGAAATTCCTTTATTCAGTTGGGCAAGAAAACACGATGTAGAAACTTGGATAAGATTAATGGAAGCCTATCAAAATAAAGACAAAATGTTGCCCTCTGCACCCACCGTCGATGAATATATGTGGGCGCCTTCCGGTATGGAGAAATTGGATTCTGCTTTTCTCTGGGCAATTTCCAACTCAAATGGGAATAATCAGGATCTTTGGAAGTCGTATTATGGCGTTTGGTTGGCTGGAAGAGAAAGATTCCCAGAAGCTATCAGAATATTAAGCCAGTGCAGGATGGGCCTGGCCAAGGTTGTTCTCTCCAGGATCTACAGAAATAAAAACGACCTGGAAAGTGCCCTAAAGAGCTTGGAAGGCATAGAAGAAAATTGGCTTCAACTGCATCCCCAGGTAGTTGTTGAAAGAGACAAATTACTGCGGGCTTTAGGACCTAAGACTTTGCCTGAGCGAGCTGCCTGGTTGAAACTAGTGGATGCCATTCCCGATGAATGGTTAACAGAAAGACAGGTTCAGTTACTGATTGATGAAGGAAAATTTCAGGAAGCTAAAGATCTGCTTTTGTCAGCTAAATTTCAGCACGTTCATCAAACATATAGCAGGACTTCCCTGTGGATGCAGATATGCGAAAAACTAAATCTGAACTGTGCTCCTCTTCCTTCCCAGCTTGGAGAGGACAGGCTTGCTCGATTTGGAGCATACAGGGAATATGAATAAATAATTGAATCGACCATGTCAATACTGGTTATAGTGCGCCACGGACAATCACAATGGAATCTTGAAAACAGGTTTACAGGCGAAGTAGATGTTCCCTTAACCTCGGAGGGCAGGGAGGAAGCACACCAGGCAGGTATTAAGCTGGAAGGTTTCGTTTTTGACGTCGCATATACTTCTGTATTAATTCGTGCAGAGGAGACCCTTCAAATTATTCTGAAAGACATAAATCAGTCAGGCATCGCCGTTATGCGGAATCGGGCACTGAATGAAAGGAATTATGGAAGTCTGCAGGGATTAAACAAGGCTGAAATGGCAGAAAAATATGGTGCTGCCCAGGTTGCCATATGGAGAAGAAGTTATGATGTGGCGCCGCCTGGGGGTGAAAGTTTGAAGGATACTGCTGCACGGGTTATTCCATACTATCAGGAAGAAATTGAACCATTGCTGAAAAAAGGAAAGCAACTGCTGGTAGTCGCCCATGGCAACAGTTTGAGAGCGCTGATGATGTTCCTGGAAGGAATAAGCGCCCAGAAGATCTCCGAAGTAAATATACCAACGGGAGTACCCCGGCTGTACCGTTTGGACGATTACTTTAAAATTCAGGAAGCAACCTATCTATAATTGGGACGATGCGTCTTTCTATCAAGCTACTTCATTCCCACCGTTTGTTTGACGCCGGTGAAAATGGATTTCCATATCAAATGAAATAAGGACCGGTGAATATCCCGGTCGTAATGAACGTTTGCCCACCGGGCGGGATCGTTGGAATGATGTTTCCCCGAACCAGATACATCCGGCGGATTTGAATTTTTGATCATGATATTGGCCGCAAGGCTTGGTAAACCTTTCTTTTTTAATTGCTTTTCGTCTGTCTTTTTCAGGAGTGCAATCTGAAGATCGTGATACAGGAACAACAGTTTTCCGTTAGCCTGAGAGTCAGTGCCATTCAAATGAAAATTCAGGTGGTCTATTTGTCCTTTATCAATTCTGGCAAGGGCCATGGGTTCAATTAGCTTGTTTAACTCAACGCCATGCATGGAATCAAGAACCCCCTCGATTGAAAATCTTCCTTTTTTATCCCGCAAATACATGTCTAACCGCGCCTTTACCGGACTCTCGTCCAAAAACTTTGCACGAAAGTCTAGCCTGCAGATATTGTTTACGGCAATTTCTGAGTGCATATTGGTAGCGTTTTTTATGCTCGCACTTACATTAGTGAATTGAACTTTTCCACTGCTGTCCGACTTGCCATTTTTTTCCTTGTACTCAATAAATGAATGCGGAAACAATATGATGCTTATATGCAGGGGCAATGGCAAATCAGTCATCAGTTGCTGAGGATATTTTCCAACACGACTGATTGAATCATGAGGCCTGGAAATGTCCCGATAAATCCTGAATGAACTTTGGCCTATAATCAAAGAGTCGGCTTCAATTTGTTTTCGCCAGAGCGCTTCTCTTTTAATGTTGCGCAGGCTAACATTGTCAAATATGAAATGATAGCGGTCCTTTTGGTATTTAAAAGATTCAGCAAACTCCTGTTCACTGAGTTGTGGGATAATTCGAACCGAACCGATATTAAATCGATTGATCTGGCTGATAAATTCAAGGTGATCAAACAGGAACTGATATTTTCTATCCTTTGAATGCAATACAATTTGATTACAAAGTAGATCAAGGTTTTTGGAGAAAAGAATTCTGGATTCGTCGCTGCGATGCAGGCTGTCCATCAGTAGATCAGAAAGTATAAGGGAAACATTATCGCCTCTAAAGCTGAGTTTGCCCGATTGATTGCGAACGGACAAACTGCCTCGTGTCACGATGAGGCTGTCAATTTTTATATTCTTGAATTGTCCAAGAATCTGACTGTATATATCCTTGTCGGGGCTGTAGCCCGTTGTATCCTGCATAAATTGCCGGAGCCAAATTTCAATCGAAGGGCTGTCAATCAGGATTTTTTTGCCCTCGATCTCTTTGTTAAGCAGGGCTTTGGGAGTTTTGATCCCTGTTATCTGTAACAATGGAATTAGCAGGTTTAGGATTACAGGAGGCGCTTTGCCTTTTGCTTTCAGCTCGTTATACACTACAGAGTCTACGCTTAATCGTATGTTCTTCACATGTAGGTTCCCGCCAACTTCATCGATGTTTATATCATCGTAATCAATCTTGTACAGTCCATTGGATTTTTTTGCGACTACTTCCGGAATCTTCTTTTCGGCCAATTTGTATTTATGCCTGGTCCACACGAAAAGGCCAATTACAAAAATGGCAGTCAATATCAATAAAAGCTTTATATGTTTTTTGTCTTTCTTCTCCATTATTTAATATTCTGGTAAAAAGAAGGTCAACCATCAATGGAAAATGATTGACCCTGACTAAAAAAATTCAATACCGAATTGGATTCGCTACAATTCGTGCTCCAATAATTGTAATTTCATGCCAGACTATTTCTAGTTCCGACCTTACTGTTGAGAAATTGCATGGTCTGTGCTCGTGAAACGGCCCACAGGAGATTTTTTAAACACAGAAGGACTAAACTGCCGAGGATGAAAGAACCACTTGTAAATTCTGGTGGAAACATCTTTCAGATTCATCTTGTGCGCGTGATGAAGTTTCTTTTCGAAATAATCTGCATGGCTGATTCTGACTTTGATGAGCACGATTTCGTTTTTCAGTGCTTTCACTCTTGTCTCCTCGCTGAGATAGAGAATGCTGTTGATCTCTTCAGGATCGATAACGATAAATGCGGTGCCGATAATCTTTAGGAAAAACTCCTGACCTTTCCTGGAAAAATCAAGTCTCGCTCCGAAGGAATTGTCAAATGTATAGATTAATTGTTTTGGGCATGGTAATGTAAACCAAATTTGTCCCACTTCATCCAGTTTGATCGTGCGCACGACGCATGTTGGTATTTTCAGTGGCGAGTCACTGAGTGGAAAAAAAAGTGCATTTTGCAATGCATCAATTTTTTGTTTTAAGAATTGTAAAGATAGATAAGGCATACTCATCGGTTTAGGAATTAAATTTCAAATCCAATACCAGGCGTTTATTGCAAAAATGATAGAAAAGCCAATCGAATACGTGTAAAGAATTCCACAAAGGATAGGTGGTCATGGATTTGCGCTATTTAATAATTGCTATATGAAGTTGTTTAACCACATCAAATCTTATTTTGTCTCATTTAAAAAGGCTTTTGGCCTCTTCATCGACTATAACGGTTTGAAATTGAGCGCAGCTTTATCTTACTACACTGTATTCTCCATTGCGCCGTTTCTAATTGTTATTATTTCATTGGCAGGAATATTTTTAGGAAGACAGGCCGTAGAAGGGGAAGTGTATGGTGAAATGAGAGGACTGGTTGGTAGCGATGCGGCCATTCAGGTTCAGCAGATCATCCAGAATATCCAGGAATCCAAACATTCAACAATTGGCGGCATAATAGGATTTGTTGTGTTGATTGTAGGCGCTTCCGGCGTTTTTTCAGAGATCCAGAGTTCCATCAATTATATATGGTCAATCAACCAAACAAGTAAAAAAGGAATCCTTGTATTGATCATTAAAAAATTGATATCCTTTTCCTTGTTAATCAGCATGGCGTTCGTGCTAATGGTTTCCCTTATAGTGAATGCATTGATTGATATATTGAGTAACAGGCTGAGAAATTATTTTGATGATTCTACCGTAAAAATTTTTTACGGGGTGAACGTCCTCTTAATATTTATTATCATCACATTATTATTTACGCTTATTTTTAAGGTTCTTCCGAACGCCATCATAAGATGGCGGGACGCAATAACGGGTGCCGTTGTGACAGCCGTTCTTTTTCTTCTCGGAAAATTCCTTATTGGTTTTTACCTGGGAAATTCCAGGATAGGACTCATGTATGGCACAACGGCCTCCATTGTCATTATCATGCTCTGGGTTTACTATTCTTCCATCATTTTGTATTTCGGAGCGTGTTTCACTAAAATTTATGCGAAAGAATATGGGAATGAGATTATTGCCGGCTGAGAAATATTTTCTACGCATTGTGCATTTTTTTGCAATGAACCCTCCCATATGGATCTAATGACAGAGAACTTGGGAGACATAGAGAAAGCACAGCGGCTCGCCACTTAGCTGCGGGGCAGCCAAAATTCATTGGTATCATTTTTTAGCCCTTTCGATTGCAAGATCAAATCAAGAATTTGAAAAAGATTTGTAACCATGCAAATGGATAAACAATCGAATAAGGAACCGAATAAACTAAATAAGGAAGAAAAGAAAAATTGCGATCATCGAAGCCCGCGTAAATGAAAGATTTTTTATTCAGAAATGGGAAAGCAGGGCATTTCCCATTTTTGTTTAACGAGCCCTTCAGTTGTTAACAGCAAAGCGGTGAGTGAAATATATGTGGTAATTTGTGAATAGATTTCCTGAGATTATATAAACAATCCTATTTGAAGAAGAATCCTATTCAATATCTGAAGAATATTCCGATTCAGGAATTTCTAACCCAACTTAAGATTTCTTTCCTGGGTGATGATCTCATGCATAAATATGATAACGAAAAACCACCCATTCGGGCTGAGCTCTTCAGCCTTGAACAAATGGAGCAATATGCCAGAGACTTGGCAAAGACTCATGTTGTAAGTACAGAGAAAACGCCAGAGCAGCTTCTCAAGCGGCTGGCCGACAATGAAGAAATTTTGTTGGAAGTTCATAACCTGCTCACTGAATCTGCAAAAAAAAATATAAGAATCACCCCGGCAGGTGAATGGTTGTTGGATAATTTCTACCTCGTAGAAGAACAAATCTATACCGGGAAAAAGCACTTGCCTAAAGGTTATAGCAAGGGCCTGCCTCAATTGCAAAAAGGTCCTTCTGCCGGACTTCCGCGCGTTTATGACATAGCCCTTGAACTTGTGTCCCATAGTGACGGAAGGGTGGATCTCAGAAGCCTGAGTGGATTTGTTTCCGCATACCAGGAAGTGTCAAATTTGAAATTAGGTGAACTATGGGCAATTCCTATCATGCTTCGTCTTGCATTGATCGAAAATCTAAGGAGGCTGGCAGCAGTCATCGCTAAGGATCGTATCAGCAAAAATCTTGCAGATTATTGGGCTGACCAGATGACTGAAACGGCAGAAAAAGATCCAAAGAGTCTTATTCTGGTGATTGCGGATATGGCCCGGTATGGTCCGCCCATGGAAAGTTCTTTTGTTGCCGAACTTACCCGCCGTCTCGTAGGGAAGGGATCAGCATTCGCGCTCCCTTTAAGTTGGATAGAACAAAGACTCTCAGAAATCGGACTTACGAGTAATGAATTGGTTCATCGTGAAAACCAGAAACAGGCGGCCGACCAGGTTTCAATCAGCAATAGTATCGGAAGCCTTCGGTTTCTCAGCAGTAACGATTGGCGGGAATTTGTAGAAAAAATAAGCGTCGTTGAAAATACTTTGCAAGCCGACCCGGTTTATGCGTCAATGGATTTTCGTACGCGCGACCATTATCGTCATGTTGTTGAGAAAATAGCAAAGTATAGTGAACATACAGAAAAGGAAGTAGCTGAAATGGCCATCCAGCTTGCACAAGTATCTGCCGCCAGGCAAAATGGAGAGTTGCGCTTGTCTCATGTCGGATATTTTTTGATAGGAAAGGGACTTCCTCAACTGGAAAAAGCGGCCGATATGAAAATGACCCGTATCGATAAATTCGAACGCGCCGTTACGAAAGTGCCCTTACTTCTATACATAACCGCAATTCTGATTTTCACACTCGCTTTAAGTGGGGTTCTATTGCGAAAGGCCTATTTGGATGAATTGAGTAAGCCGTGGTGGTTCGCAGCAATCACTGTATGTTCTTTGATTGCGTCGAGCCAGCTCGGCATCGCATTGACCAATTGGATTACGACGCTCCTTGTCAAGCCAAACCTGTTGCCTAGAATGGATTTCTCGAGGGGAATTCCATATCAATATCGTTCGCTTATTGTCATTCCTTCCATTTTCAGCAATCTCAAAGAACTGGAAGACTTGTTGGAGGGACTTGAAGTTCGATTTCTTGCTAACCGTGATGACAACCTTCACTTCGGACTTCTGACCGATTTACCTGATTCAAAAAATGAGTTGTTGCCGGAAGAAGAAACACTATTATTCCATGCAAGGGATAAAGTGGGGGAATTGAATCAAAAATATGGCCGGGAGAAAAATGATGTTTTTTTCCTTTTTCACAGACCGAGAAAGTGGAATGCAACAGACAAAATCTGGATGGGCTATGAAAGAAAGCGTGGCAAGCTGGGTGAACTCAACGCTTTATTAAGAGGAAAAGGAAAAGAAAATTTCTCCATTATCGTGGGAGACGATTCGGCATTTGAAGACATAAAATATGTCATCACTTTAGATACTGATACGCAACTCCCAAGAGATGCGGCCTGGAAAATTGTAGCCACGATGGCTCATCCGCTGAATCTTCCCGTTTACAGCGACAAAAAGCAGCGCATTGTGGACGGGTATGGTATTCTGCAGCCAAGGGTAGCTGTGAGTTTACCACATGGCAGCAGTTCCTTTTATGCGCGCATGCATGGGCACGAACCCGGCATAGACCCATATACCAGGGCGGTTTCTGATGTCTATCAGGATTTGTTCCAGGAAGGATCATTTATTGGAAAGGGAATCTATGATATTGATGCATTTGAACAATCATTAGGCAATCGGTTCCCACAGAATCGTATTCTAAGTCATGATCTTTTGGAAGGAAGTTATGCACGATGCGGATTGTTGAGCGATGTGCAGTTGTATGAGGAATATCCCTCGCGG
>PSRA01000252.1 GCA_003175695.1 Bacteroidota bacterium
CCAATCCTTCGGGTCCGCATTGATTCAACCAATGTATCGCCGTATCGAATCTGAAGTTTCCTCTTCTGAATCCGGCAAGATAGCCACCCAGCCTTGTTTCTCTTTCCAATACGCAAACCGTAAACCCAGCTTTGCTCAGCAATGCTCCTGCTGTAAGGCCTCCCACCCCGGCGCCGATGACTACAACATCATAGTAAGGTTTTAATTCGATTTTTTGCATTGATAAGAAATGATTTGAGCCATCAGGCTAAACAGCGGATATTCTGGTGCTTTGTGTTAAATGAGCTCAAATATAATTATGGATTGCGATCTCTCTAATTTAGTCTTAATTTTACGGGTTAACAAGCTGACAATTCATTTATTTAATGAGCACCGGGAATCAGCAAATGAAAAGATGTAGATGATTACACCAGAAACATGCAGGCAGAAATTTGACGAGTTAAAAGCCTGCGTTATCATTCCCACTTACAATAATGCCGTTACCCTCGCCGGGGTGATCAATGATGTTTTATTATATACTTCCCACATTATTATTGTAAATGACGGTTCGTCAGATCAGACAAGTGAGATCCTTGATTTGTTTCCCGGTCTGAACAGGGTTGAATACAAAAAAAACAGAGGTAAGGGGTGGGCTATCAGGCAGGGTTTTGCCCGGGCGCTATCATTAGGTTATCAATACGCCCTTACCATTGATTCGGACGGTCAGCATTTTGCAAAAGACCTTCCCGTGTTTATCGAAGCAGCGGAATCAAAACCAGACACGCTTTTCGTAGGGGCAAGAAATATGAATCAGCCAGGAATTCCAGGCAAGAGTAGCTTTGGTAACAGGTTTTCAAATTTCTGGTTCAAGATTGAAACGGGTATCAAATTACCGGATACTCAATCAGGCTATCGCCTCTATCCCATTTCTCTTATGAAGGGAAATCGATACTTCACGAAAAAATATGAATTTGAGATTGAAGTATTGGTAAGAGCTGCCTGGCAAGGCATCAAAATTGAACCTTTGCCGGTTTCAGTATATTATCCAAAGAAAGAGGAAAGGATTTCCCATTTCAGACCTTTCCGGGATTTTACCAGGATCAGTATTCTCAACACCATCCTGGTGTTGATTGCTTTTTTTTTCATAAAACCCCGAAAGTTCTTCAGAACACTTTTCAACAGACAAAAAGCAAAGGAATTTCTATTAGTTAACTTCATCGAGGCAAACCAACTCGATTCCGTAAAAGCATTTTCCATAGGATTTGGCATTTTCATGGGGATAATACCCATCTGGGGATTCCAACTCGTGGCCGCCATATTCCTCGCTTTTGTTTTTAGGTTGAACAAGGCACTGGTCATAATAGCCGCTAACATCAGCATCCCACCCATGATTCCCTTGATAATTTATGGCAGCTATAAAATGGGGGGCTATTGGATGGGGTCCCAAAGAACAAATATTGAATTCAATAGCAATATTTCACTTGAATCAGTTCGCAATCATTTTACACAATATATTTATGGTAGCATAACCCTTGCTATTTTCATGGGCATTTTACTGGGGACCATCACCTATCTGTTGCTCAAAATCTTAAAAAGAAGACCCGTAAGCCTAAGCCGGGCAAGCTGATCGAGATGGAAAAAATCTTTACTTCCATTTATGATTATTTTGAAAAGAACCGGAAAGTTTTTTTCATCATTTTCATCCTGAGCTTTGCCTTGGCAGGATGGTTTGCATCTCGCGTTCATTTTGAAGAAGATATTTCAAAAGTTTTACCGAAAGACAAGAAGATAGAAAAACTGAACCAGGTTTTTCAAAGTTCTAAGTTCGTGGACAAACTGGTTGTAATGGTATCCTTGAAAGATACCTCAGCTGCCGATCCTGATCTATTGGTCAGTTATGCAGACAGTCTAATTCAATCAGTTCGAAATCGTTTCAGTCCATATATCAGCAAGATCCAGGACAAAGTAGATGACCAACTCGCATACAATTTCTATCGAACAATTACCGACCATCTTCCTGTTTTCCTGAACGATCATGATTATATGGTAATGGATTCATTATTGAATCCTGCAACAATCAGCAAAACCCTGGAATATGATTACAGAACGCTAAGTTCACCGGCAGGTTTGGCGCTCAAAAGAATGATCAGTTCTGATCCTGCAGGCATTTCTTTTTTGGGCCTGAAAAAACTACAGCAGTTACAATATGATGAGAATTTTGAATTATTTGACAACTATATAGTAACCCGTGATCATAAAAACCTGCTTTTTTTCATTACGCCGGCATATCCTCCCAACAACACGGGACAAAATGCTGAATTGTTGCGGGGAATTGACCAGGTCCGTAATGAATTGAACAGCAGCAATGGACAAAAAGTTGAATCCTTATATTTCGGTGCCACAGCGGTTTCAGTGGGCAATGCATTGCAGCTAAGGCGGGACAGCATTTTCACACAAGGAATGACCCTGGTCTTTCTCATCGTATTCATAACTCTCTATTTTCGAAGAAAGAGGGCGGCAGTTTTAATCCTGATTCCTGTGATCTTTGGGGCCTTATTTTCTCTTTCTGCGATTTATTTTATCAAGGGAAATATCTCAGTAATTGCAATGGGCGCAGGATCCGTTGTGCTCGGCGTTGCCGTTAATTACTCATTGCATTTATTTAATCATTATCGGCATACCAGGAATATCCGGGAAGTGATACGGGATCTGTCGATGCCCTTAACAGTTGGGAGTTTCACTACTATTGGCGGATTCCTATGCCTTGAATTTGTGCAATCAGAAATGCTGAAAGACCTCGGATTATTTGCAGCTTTCAGTTTGATTGGTGCGGCTCTTTCAACGCTTATTTTTCTTCCGCATCTGATTGCTACTCCCAGGGAAATTCAACAACACAGGATTGTTCACGATTCCTGGATTGACAAGATCTCATCTCTTAGGCCAGAATACAACAAATGGATCATTGCTGCCATCGTTTTGTTGACACTTGTTTTTGCTTACACAGCAAGGTGGGTTCGCTTTGAACCAGATCTGAACCGGATGAATTACATTTCTCCAGATCTTAAGAAAGCCGAGGACAGATTAAAAGCTTTTCATGTTTTTGGACTTGAATCTGTCTACCTCGTTTCAGATGGTCAAAATCTGGATAATGCATTAGTAAATAATGAAAAAACAATCGCTAAAATCGATTCGCTCAACAAGCAGGGAGTGATTAATAAATACGTAGCCGCCTCATCACTTGTAGTCTCTGACTCGCTACAAAATCTGAGATTGCAACGCTGGAATTCCTATTGGACTGCGGAAAAGAAAAATTTACTTCTTGCCAACCTGGCTAATCAGGGAAGACAATTCAGATTCAAAGCCGAGGGATTTAAACCATTTGAAAACTGGTTGAACCAGGTTTTCAAACCCCTAGATCGGGCTACAAAGGATTCCATTCGAAAAAATTTCCTGGACGATTTTTTTACTGAAGCAAACGGAAATGCCACAGTGGTCAGCCTGCTCAAAGTAGACCCTTCCAATAAACAAACCGTTTATAAGGCATTTGAAAATGATCCGCATGTAACCGTGTTGGACAAACAGTATTTGACCAGCCAATTCGTAAATATCATCAATTCAGATTTCAATAGCATTGCCTGGATGACATCCATCCTGGTTTTTGTTGTGCTTTGGCTAACTTATGGGCGAATTGAATTGACTCTTGTCTCCTTTATTCCCATGTTCATCACATTTATCTGGATCCTTGGCATCATGGGAATTTTTGATATCCGGTTTAATATCATCAATATTATAATTTCTGCATTTATTTTTGGCCTTGGTGATGATTATAGTCTGTTTATCATGGACGGTCTTTTACGGGAGTATAAGACCGGCAAAAAAAATCTTGCATCTTATAAATCTTCGATTTTACTCTCGGCCATCACTACCGTTGCCGGATTGGGCGTTTTGATTTTTGCCAAACACCCTGCGTTGAGATCGATTGCCATCATTTCAATTGTCGGCATTGTTTGCGTGGTGATCATGTCGCAGATTCTCATTCCATTTTTGTTTTCATTCCTGATTAAGAATCGTATAAAGCGAAATTTATTTCCCTGGACTCTTCTTGGCCTGCTCAAGTCGATTTTCTCATTTTCTTATTTTGTCCTCGGTAGCCTGATCCTTACTGTTCTGGGATTTATTTTAGTAAGATTAAATCCATTTAATAAAGAGAAAGGCAAGTATGTATATCATGTAATTCTTTCTGCTTTTTGCTGGTCGCTTATTTATATAATGGGCAATGTGAAAAAAAGGATAGTTAACACAGGTAATGAAGATTTCTCCCAACCATCGTTGATTATTTGCAACCATCAATCTTTCCTCGACATCCTGATAACAGTAATGTTGCATCCAAAATTGATATTGTTCACCAATCATTGGGTATGGAACTCTCCTGTATTCGGAGCAGTTGTGAGAATGGCAGATTATTATCCTATTATGCAAGGATTGGAAAACAATTTGGAACCTTTGGAAGAAAGAATCCGTAACGGATATTCCGTCGTGGTATTTCCGGAAGGTACGCGTTCAGTTGACGGAACGATGAGACGATTTCACAAAGGAGCTTTTTATCTCGCAGAAAAACTCGAATTGGATATACTGCCGATTATAATTCACGGAAGCGGATATACGATGACTAAGGGCGATTTCTTGTTAAAGGATGGTCAGATCAGCATCACTATTCTTCCCAGGATCAAAGCTGGCGACAACAATTTTGGCACGAACTACAGTGAAAGAGCAAAAGCTATTGGAAAATATTTCAGGAGTCGTTATGCAGAAGTCAGAAGCAATCTGGAGCAGCCTGCATTTTTCAAGGAGAAATTGATCAACAATTATATTTATAAAGGGCCCGTATTGGAGTGGTACTTGAAAATAAAATTGCGCCTTGAAAAAAACTATCAGCTTTTCAATGACATCTTGCCATCCGAAGGAAGAATACTTGACCTGGGTTGTGGCTACGGATTTCTAACGTATATGCTCCATTTTTGCTCAGAACGTCGAATACTGGAAGGGGTGGATTACGATGAAGAGAAAATAGAAACGGCTAGCCATTGCTTCAGCAAAAATGACCATATTCAATTTACCTGTGAAGATGCATTGAATTATAAGTTTCAAATGTACGATGGAATTATTTTATCGGATGTGCTTCATTATCTTCAGCCAGAAGGACAAAAAAAAATGATCGAGAAATGCATATCCCATCTGAATCCGGGAGGCGTAATTGCCATCAGGGAAGGCAATAAAGATTTGAATGGCAAGCATAAGGGAACTGTCCTGACAGAATTCTTCTCCACCAAATTCTTCAAATTCAATAAAACTTCAGGCAATGGACTCTCCTACCTTTCAGGAGAATTTATCCGGCAAATTGCAGAAGGAAGTAATATGGAATTTTCAGTGATCGATAAAGCGAAATATACTTCGAACATGATCTTTCTGATAAAACATGAAAACTATCCCGTTCATGAATACATATGATGTCGTCATTATCGGGAGTGGCATAGGCGGACTAGTATGTGGTGACTTGTTAAGCCGGGAAGGATATCGCATATGCATCCTTGAAAAAAATAAGCAATTGGGTGGGTGCCTGCAAACTTTTGTAAGGGATAGGGTCATATTTGATTCTGGTGTGCATTATCTCGGCAGCCTGGCTAAAGGCCAGGTGCTTTACCAGGTTTTCAAATACCTTGGATTGATGGATCAACTTTCACTTCAACAAATGGACAGCTGTGCCTTCGACAAGATTTTGATTGAAGGTGATCCAAAAGAGTATGATCTTGCTCAGGGTTACGACAATTTTAAGTCAAAACTCATGCAGGATTTCCCCGGTGAGGAAGTAGGCATAACAACGTATTGCAATAAGATCCGCGAGGTTTGTGACAAATTTCCGATGTATAAACTTAGAACCGGCGGAGCTTACGAAGAGAAAGAAGACGTATTGGGAATCGACACCAAGGCATTCATAGAATCAGTCACGAAAAATAAGACTTTGCAAGCCGTGCTGGCAGGCAACAACATTTTATATGCTGGTCAGCCAGATAAAACACCCTTTTATATCCATGCTCTCATTCTGAATAGTTTCATTGAAAGCTCCTGGAAATGCATCGATGGAGGATCACAGATTGCTAAGTACCTGGCCCAAAATATTAGGAAACAGGGAGGTCATATCCTGGCGCATAAGGACGTGACCAAATTAAAAGAAGAAAATGGGCAAGTAGCTTATGCACAGATGCGGGATGGTTCAAAAATTCAGGGCAAAGCATTTATTTCAGATATGCATCCGGCCAAAACATTGGAGATAACCGAGTCCTCGCTAATCAGGAATGCTTATCGGAACCGGATTAAGCAGCTTGAAAATTCCATTTCTTCATTTAGTCTGAACATCGTTCTTAAGAAAAACAGCTTTCCATATCGCAATCACAATTACTATTACCATAGGAAAGGATCAGTCTGGTCAATGGCAGATTACAATGAAGAAAACTGGCCGCTTGGTTATGCCGTTTTTTTCCCTGCTTCATCGAAGTCGGAAAGATATGCTGAAGGAATGACTGTTTTTACGTATATGAAATATGATGAAGTAAAAGCATGGGAAAAGACTTATAATACGGTGTCAAAAAAAATGAATCGCGGAGAAACCTATGAAATGTTCAAAATCAGGAAGGCAGAAAAATTGCTTGATCAAGTCGAAGAAAAATTCCCGGGTTTGAGGAACTCTGTTGCAGCTTATTATACATCCACGCCACTCTCCTATCGGGATTATATTGGAAGTGATGATGGCTCCATGTATGGGATTGTGAAAGATTACAAAGACCCCTACAAAACGCTTTTGTCAGCCAAAACGAAACTGCCGAATTTATTTCTGACAGGTCAAAACCTGAATCTGCATGGCATATTGGGAGCCACTATCAGTAGCCTAGTCACCTGTTGCGCATTCCTTGGAAATGAAAGGTTGGTGGAAAAAATCAGGAATGCCTGAAGATCAATTTCACGCCAAAACGCAGAGTAAGCCAGGGTGCAAAGGTAGCGGTGTGCCAAATTTGCGCCTTGACGTGAAATATAGAACTCAATTTGTCCAAAGGATCAATATTTTTGTGCATCATGTCTCTTACAACTTCGATATCAAATTCACCACGAAAAAAACCGGGTAAAATCCTGCTCTATTTCCTTGGTGGATTATTGGCTTTGCTGCTGGTCTTGTTTGTTTATGTTATGCTGGTGTCAAAAGTTGATCCTCCAAAACCTCCGGATATATCAGCCATGCAATGGCACAGAGCAGAACCAAGTCGCGGTTTTTATACAATCGGAAATAATTGGTTTAGAAAAAGTAATTCCGGGTTATATGAGTTATATATTGAAGGAGCACCTTTTGAAAGAGGGGCGGTGAACGGAAAATTGACAAAAGAACTTCTTGTAAAGCAGGAAGACTATTTCAATGAACAAATCAACCGGATGGTTCCTTCGCGATTCTACCTTCATTTTTTGAAATATTTCGTGGGTTGGTTTAACAGGGATCTAGATAAACATGTGACTGAAGAATACAAGGAAGAAATTTATGGCATTTCCGGATCTGCTTCAGATGAATACCAGTATATCGGTTCCAACTATCAACGAATTTTGAATTACCATGCTGCTCATGATATCGGTCACGCCCTTCAAAACCTTGCTTTGGTCGGCTGCACTTCATTTGGAACATGGGATGAAAGATCTGCAGACAGCAGCATGATTATTGGAAGAAATTTTGATTTCTATGTTGGGGACAAATTTGCAGAAAATAAAATTGTCGCATTTGAGAGCCCTTCACAAGGTCATAAATTCATGTTTGTGACATGGGGCGGATTCATCGGTGTGGTCTCCGGCATGAATGACAAAGGGTTGACCGTAACTATCAACGCAGCCAAATCTAAGATTCCATCGGGGTCAGCGACGCCGGTCTCAATGGTGGCAAGGGAAATTTTACAATATGCCGAAAATATCGATCAGGCATTGGCGATAGCAAAGAAACGGAAAATGTTTGTGTCCGAATCCTTTCTGCTTGGTTCAGCGGAGGATCATAAAGCAGTTATTATGGAAAAGACGCCAGATTCGATTGGCGTTTATGACCCCGGGAAAGATTTTATTGTATGCTCCAATCATTTTCAGAGTGATGGATTGGCTCACTCCAATTCCAATATCGAACAAATGGAACGAAGTTCATCTGTATACAGATATAAAAGAGTAAGGGAACTTCTTGATTCAAATGGAAAGAATACGGTAGAGAAAACGGTAGCTATTTTAAGGGACCACAAAGGACTTCAAAACGACGAAATTGGGCTGGGAAATGAAAAAGCCATCAATCAACTCATCGCTCATCACTCGATAGTATTTGAGCCGGAGAAATTGTTGGTTTGGGTATCTACTTCACCCTGGCAATTAGGAAAATTCATGTGTTATGATCTAAAAAAAGTGTTCCGATTAAGAGGCATGAAAACGGACCATGAGATTTGCGATACGAGCCTGACTATTGCGGCTGATCCCTTTTTATTGACAAGGCAATTTCAAAATTTTGAAAAATACCGAACGTATAAATCGCAATTGCAAAATGATCTGCCTGTGAATATGGATAGTTTTATTCAAACCAATCCGGAATTTTACCACACTTATGTTTTGGCGGGAGACTATTCATATAAGCATCACAACTATCCGGCCGCGCTGCACTATTATCAGCAAGCTTTGACCAAAGTAATTGCTACGAGAAATGAGGAAGATTACATTCACGAACAGATAAGGAACTGCTTAAAAAAGACGCAGACCGCTGCTTGGTGAAGGAGGAAAAGAATCGAGCTTTTGTTTCTTATTTAGCACTCAGGACCTGAAAAAAGCAAATGAAGATACAAGAAGAACCTGCATATATCCAATGCCGGGCCAAATGTCGAATTAAGCCCGGCCCCGGGAAGGATTATTTATCGAAGTAACTTTAACCAGGTCAGCGCCGAAAAAAGTTTGAGATGAGGTCAAAAGAGCCAGGAAATCCCGGCGCCGCTGCCAAAACCAATTTCCTGCCTTTCAAAGTGCCATACAAAAGCCAGAGTATGTTTATATTCACGCAAAATTCAGGAAAGCGTCAACTAACGGCCACGGGCAGTCGTACCAAACATTTGCAATTATAAATCCTTACATTTATTTATGGTATCAGGTATTGGGATAGATATGATAGAAGTAGACCGGATCGCAGAAAAGATCGGAAAAGAGACCGGATTCAAAGAGCTCGTATTTTCTGTAAACGAAATCAGGTATTGCGAAGCAAAAGCACATAAATTTGAACACTATGCCGCTCGTTTTGCCGCCAAAGAAGCATTTTTAAAGGCGATTGGTACAGGTTGGACAAGCGGAACTGCATTTAACGAGATCGAAATTGTTGATGGAGGAAATGGCCAACCTGAAGTCGTATTTATAGGCGCCACAGCAAAAACAGTCCTGGCCATGAATATCAAGAAAGTCTGGGTTTCAGTTTCTCATTTGAAAGCT
>PSRA01000162.1 GCA_003175695.1 Bacteroidota bacterium
AAAAAGAAAAAAAAGCCATAACAGGGCCATTTGCCAAAAATTATTTAGCAATGCCCATCCCAAAGAGCGTAACCATAACGATTGGGTAATAAGATGCATGCTATTGCTTTTTCAGATTGTCCAGAAGCTGTTGTATTTCTTCCAACTCCGCGGGAGAGGCTTTGTGATTACCAAGGGCCTGTATGACCAGCTCAGTTGGCGAACCTCCGAAAAGAGTGTTGATCATCTTTCCTAACAGATGCTTTTGTGTTTTCTCCTTACTAACGGCTGGATGGTATATATGTGTTTTGAACGAATCATCCCGTTTTACCAAACCTTTTTCATGCATGATCTGCATCAACTTCAAAGTGGTCGTATATCCTACATCCTTGGTTTTTGCAAGTTCTTCATGCACTTCGCGAACACTGGCAGAATCCCTTCCCCAAAGCACCTGTAATATCTCCAGTTCACTTTCTGTCGGCTTGATATACTTGGTCGCACTCATTGATTATATTTTTCACCAATTTACGATATTTTTCGTAATAAACTGTTAAAAAATGCGCTTGCGCCTATGGTGACTTACAATGGCGTGAATAAATGAACAAGATTGGGCTTACTCTAATCTTTTGATTCGGCTCTCATTTGCCGGGCAGTTTTGCTGCTGCCATCGTGGCTCCAACCGGGAGGTTGTGTGAAATAATTGATTTTGTCTTTCAACTTTGGAGCACTTGCAGCTTTGATGAATAAATCTCCCCAGGTTTTAAATGCTACGACAACGGGATTGAAGGATCCAATGTTTTTAGTCAACCCATAGACAGGTCTTTGCTTTTCTTTTGTAAAAGTTCCAAATATTCTGTCCCATATGATGAGGATTCCTGCATGATTCCTGTCGAGGTAATTAACATCAACGCCATGGTGTACACGATGATGAGAAGGAGTATTGAAAATATATTCTATCGGTCCAGGAAGTTGTTGAATGGTTTCAGTGTGTATCCAGAATTGATAAATGAGACTTATCGATTGCATGGTCATCACAACAATAGGATGGAAACCGACAAGTGGCATCCACAGCCAAAAAATAAATGCACCGGTTAGATTGCCAGTCCAGGTTTGCCTTAGTGCGGCTGCCAGATTGTATTTCTGGGATGAATGATGGACGACGTGCGAGGCCCAGAACCAGCCAACATGATGACTCGTTCTGTGAAACCAGTAATAAGAAAAATCGTCAGCAAAAAAAGCTAATACCCATACCCACCAATTCGATGCGCTGAGATTGAAAATCCGGAACTGGTAAACAAGCATGAACAAACCAAAAATAAGCGCCTTAGTAATCAGCCCGCTCAGAAGGTTTCCGATGCCTAACGCCAGGCTGCTGAATGTATCCTTTACTTCGTATAAATGCTTTTGCTCTTTGTATGAAATGATTGCTTCAATGATCAAAAGCAGCAGAAAGAAAGGAATGGCATAATATAATAAAGGCGGAGGCATGCTTTTTTCTGCAATATTCCGAAAAAATGTGAGAGGGAACGAATTTTAGCCGGTAGTCAGGAGATCGGCGTCGAGAAATCCAACGAGAGCGAATCGAATGGAAAGCTGATCAAATTTAATAGACTCCTGACTGTCGACTTCCGACTGAACCCAGAGCGTCCTCAAGTCTTCAAGAAAGATGTAAATTGTCAATACAAACATTGTCTATGCCAGATACATCGAAATTGCTTGGTTTCTTGAACCAGTTCATTGTGGTTGAAGACAAAAAAGTCTCTTTGAAAGATTATGAGACGGATTACGACCACAAAGGCTTTACAAAAACCGAGGGAGAAGAACTGCTGAAACTGGGCATTCAAAAACTTTCCGAACTGCAGGAGCAGTTACATATAAATGATCAATACTCTGTATTAATTATTTTTCAGGCGATGGATGCAGCTGGTAAAGACAGCATCGTCAAACACGTCATGAGCGGCGTGAATCCCCAGGGTGTCAATGTCCACAGCTTTAAAGAACCAACGCCTATTGAATTAGACCACGATTTTATGTGGAGACACTATCTCGTTCTTCCCGGTAAAGGGGAAATCGGTATTTTCAATCGCTCGCATTACGAAAATGTGTTGGTCACTCGCGTGCACCCAGAGTATATAATGAAAGAAAGAATTCCCGGAATAGAAAAAGTGGAGGATATCACAGACGAATTTTGGCAAAAGCGATTCAAGCAGATCAACCGATATGAAAAAGCCTGGGCAGAGGATGGGATGTTAATCTTGAAATTTTTCCTGCATGTTTCCAAAAAAGAACAAAAGAAAAGGTTTTTGGAAAGAATTGAAGACCCCAAAAAGAATTGGAAATTCGCTTATTCAGATATGAGAGAAAGAGCCCTCTGGAAAGAATATAGAAAAGCATACGAAGAAATGTTGTCAAATACATCAAAGTCCCATGCTCCCTGGTTTGTGGTACCAGCTGACGACAAATGGTTCACGCGGTTGGCTGTCGCCGGTATCATTTACCAATGTATGGAGAAATTGAACTTGAGTTATCCGAAATTAACGGATGCTAAGAAAGCAGACCTGGAGAAGGCAAAAAAGGAATTAACAGAGGATATCAAAGATGAACAGGATCATTATCAATAAAATAAAAAGCCCCCCTGTGGAAACAGCGGGACTTTTGGTATTTGGTATGATTAGTAATACTGCTGCAAAGATAGTCTCTTCCTCCTAATTTCTCAAAATTTCGTCCCTGATTTTAACAAATTGATAGCCGTCAAATTTATTTCATTAATGAGATGGCAGTTGTCGGTCCTTAATTCACATTCCTGAACAAAAGACTGGCAACTGTCAACTCATTTATAAATTTATCTCACATTCATGCTCACCTGCTGATTCTTTATCTCAACAGTAGCGGTTTTCTTTGTCTGAAGAATTTTTTGAGTTACGGTCGCACCGTCACTTTTTGTATGATGGATTTGCGCCAGGGTAGGAGCAATTACCAACGAGACGATGGACATCAGTTTAATGAGAATGTTCATCGAAGGTCCTGATGTATCCTTGAATGGATCACCAACAGTATCGCCGGTTACTGAAGCTTTGTGTGGTTCAGATTTTTTGTAATAAGTCTGTCCGTTTATTTCAACTCCTTTTTCAAATGATTTCTTTGCATTATCCCAAGCACCCCCTGCATTGTTTTGAAACATGCCCATCAACACACCACTTACAGTCGCGCCTGCAAGGAATCCGCCTAAAGCTTCTGGTCCCAACAAAAATCCAATGATCAATGGTGAAACAATAGCAATGGCGCCGGGCAATAACATTTTTTTGATAGATGCATCGGTAGAAATAGCAACGCACTTGTCGTATTCGGGTTTGGCAGTTCCTTCCATGATGCCAGGTATGGTCCTGAATTGCCTTCTTACTTCTTCTACCATTGACATCGCAGCTTGTCCGACAGCCCGAATGGCGAGCGAAGAAAATATGAAAGGAATCATGCCACCTACGAACAGGCTGGCCAGAACCTTTGCTTTGTAGATATCTATTCCCTTGATACCCGCAACGCCAACAAACGCTGCGAACAATGCCAGCGCAGTCAGTGCAGCAGATGCAATAGCAAATCCTTTTCCCGTAGCTGCTGTTGTATTACCAACGGCATCGAGTACATCAGTTTTTTCTCTTACCTCTTTTGGCAATTCACTCATTTCTGCAATACCTCCTGCGTTATCTGCAATCGGTCCGAAGGCATCAATTGCTAATTGCATAGCGGTCGTTGCCATCATGCCTGCTGCGGCAATGGCAACACCATACAAGCCAGCGCACTCATAAGATCCCCAAATACCGCCGGCGAGGACAAGAATTGGGAGGAAAGTCGATTCCATCCCTACTGCAAGACCCCCGATGACATTGGTTGCATGACCCGTAGATGATTGTCGAATGATGGACAAGACCGGGCGCTTACCCATAGCCGTGTAGTACTCTGTGATAAGGCTCATCAAGGTTCCCACAACAAGTCCTACACCAATCGCTCCAAGTACACCCCATTTGGTAAACTCATGCCCCCTCAACGTCATTGTTTCTGGTAGAATGAAATATACCAGGCCGATAGAAGCAAGGGCGGTGAGGATAATTGATCCCCAGTTGCCCATATTCAAAGCTTTTTGAACCGTATCAGTATTAACGCCGGCAGATTCACTGATTTTCACAAACCAGGTGGCGACAATCGAGAACAGAATGCCTGTGCCGGCAATCATCATCGGAAGAATAATTGGTGCAAGACCTCCGAACCTGTCATCTGAAACAGTTTCTTGCCCCAGTACCATGGTAGCTAATACAGTCGCCACATAGGAACCAAAAAGATCGGCTCCCATCCCGGCCACATCACCCACATTGTCGCCCACATTGTCGGCAATTGTCGCCGGATTACGCGGATCGTCCTCAGGAATGCCGGCTTCTACTTTACCCACCAGGTCGGCGCCTACGTCCGCTGCTTTTGTATAAATACCACCGCCGACACGGGCAAATAATGCAATTGATTCTGCACCCAAAGAAAAACCCGTGAGTACTTCGATAGTCTTGAGCATTTCAGCAGAATTTGCCGCGGATTCCGGAGCAAAGATGCTTTTGAGTATGATGAAAAGGCCACTCAGTCCAAGGACAGCAAGACCAGCAACGCCAAGGCCCATCACTGAACCGCCGGTAAATGAAACTGACAACGCTTTTGCCAGGCTGGTTCTGGCTGCATTTGCAGTGCGGACATTGGCCTTAGTGGCCACGCGCATTCCAATATAACCTGCAGTTGCACTCAACACGGCACCAATAACAAATGCAACGGCAATTGTCCAGTTTGAATGAGGATTCGCACTGGCCATGATTCCCAACAACAAGGCAACAATAATTACGAAATATCCAAGTATTTTCCATTCAGCCTTTAAAAAAGCCATTGCTCCTTCGGCAATATATTTACTGATTTCCTGCATCCGGGCAGTACCGGGATCTTGCTTAGATACCCATGAAAACTTTGCAAAAGTGTAAATCAGTCCGACAAGAGCCATAAGGGGAACCAAATAGATCAGTTTATCCATGTGTTATACTTCTTGTTGAAATTTTTAAGGACCGCAAAAATAGGGGAAAAAGACGGAAGTTCCGAATTAAGCAGCAGTTGGATAGGTTTCATTCGGTATGGTAGACAAAGGAAAGCGCAATGAGGCAAAGTGGCAGCCTGCTACCTTTGCGTATTTGCGCTTTCCTTTGTCCACTATGCCATATGAAATCCTTTACTTTTTCATTTTGAACAAACTATTCATTAGTCCTTACCGGCTTGTTCAGCTTTCTTTTTTGACTGGCACACCTTTACCTTGGTAACAAGGTTGCTCACCACTACATTGGCCTGGCTACTCATCATGCTCTTGGGTACCTGCATTCTGATCGCGTAGTCAAGCGATTGATCGAAACCGTGAGAATCTCCGATTTTTATGCAATGCGTATATCAGCTACTTGGATGAAACAAGCGGAATGAAGACTGAGATCGTAGAATTGAATCATGAAGGAAGTGCAATATAAATTCCACTGACCTTGGCATTATTGCCGGAAATAACACTCATTAAATTCATGGCATCATCAATCTGAGCTGCGGAAATAAAAGTGTCCGATGAAAACTCATCGACACCTACCAGGCTCAGCTCCCGCACCTTGACAGATATTTTTGGAAAATGCCTTAAAAGCGAAGTGTTTGCGTCAGAAAAATCCGGGGGGCATTCAGATTCTTATTCGCGTTCGGCTTAATTGAAAGAAATTATCTTTCTTTTGAAAATAAATGGAGCGGCAAATGCGATAGGTAAAAGGGATAACGATACAAGGGCCGTGTGACCCTGGCAATTTTTTCATGGATGAACAGGTTATTGGATTGAGCAAATATGTAAAAAAAATCGATATTTTTCTAGTGGATATTTACGTATATAGAAAGGGGTATAATACACTGGTTTTTTAGCCAGAATGTCTGGCCGACTGGGCACTTTCATTAGTAATTCATTTACAAACGAATTGCAACGTATTGTCCCTCAAAAGGGTCTAAGCTATGAATGTGAAATGGTCCATTTTAATTCTAATCGCCGTCTTTTTGAATTTTGAATTGAACGCTCAGAATTCAAATAGTTGTACCACTCTTGGTCAAACCCCAGGCACAGCCTTTCCTGTGTGCGGGACTACAAATTTTGTGCAATCCAATGTTCCACTTTGCTATACTCACACTATTTATGTTCCCGGATGTACGGGCGGAAACGCTGATTACTCTGATTTAAATCCATTCTGGTACAAATTCACCTGTTATCAATCCGGAACCCTGGGTTTCGTGATTTCCCCGAACAATTTGAATGATGACTACGACTGGCAATTGTTTGATATCACGGGCCACAACCCGACAGATGTATTTACTGATACGAGTTTGTTTGTATCCGGCAATTGGTCGGGTTCTTCCGGGCTCACCGGTGCTTCGTCATCCGGTACTGCCAATATCGAATGCGCATCAGATCCAATGATAGCTTATGAGCAAACATTTAGCAGAATGCCCACACTTATACAGGGTCATAACTATCTCCTGCTCGTGAGCCATTTTACTATTTCGCAAAGCGGGTATACATTATCGTTTGGCGGTGGAACCGCCAGTATCGTCGATCCGTTGCTTCCCCATTTAGGTGCGGCGTCCCCCTTCTGTGATGGCTCTAAATTGGGGATTAAGCTAAACAAGAAAATGTCTTGTGCCAGCCTGGCACCAGATGGAAGTGATTTCAGGATACTAACTCCACTGGCAAAAGTTATTTCAGCCGCATCCATCTCATGTTCGAGTGGATTTGACATGGATTCTGTTATTTTAATGCTAAGCAATCCTTTGCCCCCTGGCAATTATGCTGTATCAACCCAAAATGGAACTGACGGCAATACCCTATTGGATAATTGCGGAAATGGAGTCCCTGTCGGGGAACAAGTCGCATTTACCTTAGCCGCTGTAACGCCGACGCTTCTCGACAGCATCGCTCCTCTTACCTGTCGACCAGGCGAACTTCAACTCATCTTTAAAAAGCCGATTCAATGCAGCACGATTGCTGCTGACGGTTCCGACTTTGTTATCTCCGGTCCCGCTCCAATCAATATAATTTCCGCAGCCGGCCAATGTGACGCTGACAATAATTCCTCGATCATTCACTTGAAACTCAGCGCCCCCATTGATGTAGGAGGACTTTATGAAATAAAGGTCGCAAGTGGTACGGATGGCAATTCGATTATTGATGAATGTGGTCAGGTGACTCCTGTTGGAAACTCCTTGGACTTTGCTGTAGCCGATACCGTTAGTGCAGCGTTCACGTACCAACTTTTATATGGTTGCCAATTCGATACGCTGGTTTTCAGGTCAGGCACCAGCGGAATCAATTCGTGGAACTGGTCATTCGATGGCATGCCCGGCAGCAACCAGCAAAATCCACAGGTTATTTATTCCGACTACGGTCTCAAAAAAGTGCAGCTGATCGTGTCGAATGGCATCTGCAGTGATACGGCGTCGAATGCGATTAATCTGGATAATCAGCTTAAGGCTGGTTTTGGAGCCACAGCCATCTTATGCCCGGAAGACCTGGCAGTTATCGTCAATTCGAGCGTGGGAAAAATTGCATCATGGAATTGGAACTTCGGCGATGGTTCACATTTTAATGATTCAACACCTTCACCTCACCAATATCCGCCCCCGCAGACTGTGCAAAAGATTTATACAGTTACACTAACGGTAACGGATAGCCTCGGTTGCGTAGACACTGCCATGAGAGATATAAAGGTGGTTCGTAGTTGCTATATAACGGTTCCTAATGCATTCACCCCAAATGGGGATGGCATCAACGACTATTTATATCCTCTGAATGCATACAAGGCCTTGAACCTGGAATTCAGGGTATATAACCGCTATGGTCAACTTGTATTTGAAACTACTGATTGGACCAAAAAATGGGACGGTACAATCAATGGGAAACCCCAGCAAACAGACACATTTGTTTGGACACTTCATTACACGGATGGAGACACCGGGAAGAGAATCTCCCTCAAGGGCACATCAACGCTCATTCGATAATTACTTGTGTCTCTGGAGCCCTCGATAAACAAACTACACAGGGCTTTAAGCGTACAAGAAAAGAATTGCGCTATTTTCGCTCATTATGACTCCAGAAAGGACAACAAGGATCTTGCAAGTGCTGAATAAGAGGCAGCAGGACATTACTGTTGTCTTAGAAAATGTTTTTGATCCGCACAACATTTCGGCTGTTATGAGAAGTTGCGATGCAGTCGGCATCCAGGAGATGTATGTTTTAAACACAAGAATTCCCAGACACAAGAAATGGGGCGCAAGAAGCAGCAGCAGTGCAGCGAAATGGCTTACCGTTCATCAATTCAATGATGCGCTCGAATGTATGAACCTGTTAAAAAAAAGATACAGTAAAGTCTTGTCAACACACCTTACTTCTGAGGCACTACCTTTGTACTCGATCGATTTTACAGAATCGGTTGCCTTGGTATTCGGGAATGAGCATGAGGGTGTCAGTGATGAGATCAGGAAATTAACAGACGGTAATTTTATTATTCCACAAGTTGGTATGATCAGGTCGCTCAACATTTCCGTCGCCTGTGCGGTGACATTGTATGAAGCATTCAGGCAAAAAATGAATGCTGGGCATTATGACAATCGGAAGTTAGGGGATGCAGATTATGACCAATTGCTTAAATCCTGGAGTGCAAACGAAAACGGAAAATGAAATTGTATTTTAATTTAAAAAAGTTTTCGATGATAAACTGGATTCGGATTACAAAAGTATTCAGCTTTACTGCTCTATTGAGTCTGTTGGTGCTTTCATTGCAGGCTCAAGAAATAACCAAGATGAATATTAAAGACCTTGAATCCTATATTCAAAAGAGCGAACATCCATTGGTCGTAAACTTCTGGGCAACGTTTTGCGTCCCTTGTGTGAAAGAAATTCCAACATTTGAAAAAATTATTTCGACATATAAGGATAAACAGGTCGAATTGATATTGGTTAGTCTGGATCTCCCTGATTCCTATCCCGCCAAAATAGAAAATTTTGCCAGGGACAGACAATTTTCTTCCTCCATTATTTGGTTGAATGAAACGAATGCAGATTATTTCTGTCCCCGCATTGACAAGAAATGGTCGGGGGGAATTCCTTCCAGCCTCTTTATTAATAATCGCAATCATTTTAAAAAGTTTTTCGAATCCGAGTTGAATGCCAATCAATTCGAGGAGAACATAAAAAAAATGGTTGAATAACCATTCAACCATTCTATCAATAGAAGTAAGTTTTTATTGTTACGTTCTCTTTATTGTGCATCCCACAGACCTTGTTTCCTTCACAGAAACATCTTTTCCCTGAACCATTTCATCTATCGCAACCTGCAAATGATGTCTCTTTACACTTTCTTCGCTACCGGGACTATCGTCGATTGCTCCATGGTAAACAAGTTTATTATTCTTATCAAACAAGTAGCATTCTGGCGTTCTCGAGGCACCAAAAGCATTGGCTAATTCACTGTTCTTGTCCAAAGCGTAGGGCCATCCATAATTCTGGCCTTTTCCGTATGACTGCATCTCAGCAAAAGAATTGCCGCCATCGCGATCGCCTTCATTGGAATTAAGCAGGATCACACCGATATCATTTTTCAATGCATATCCACAAATCTCTTTTGTTCTTGCCTGGTTTTTGATTACGTAAGGACAAGTATTGCAGGAAAACATAACTAGTAGTCCATTGTTCTTCTTTATATCGTCCAGGGTAATATTTTTCCCTGAAATATCTTTTAATGTGACGGTAGATTTTGGAAGACTACTTCCGATGGGCAGATTGTCCGCACTGCGCGACATGCAAAAACCAAACAACAAACTCAATCCAAGCCCTGCAAAAATCATGATTGATCTTTTCATAAAATAAAATTTCGTGAGTTAAGAAATGATCTGGAGTAATCTAGCGAAAAATTCAGAGTTTTCCCTCGTAAAAATGATGACAGGCAATATAGAATGAGGGATAGTTGATTGCCAGTTGACCGTTGTCAGCCATTCCGTTCAAAGGATTTGAGTTAGTTTCTAAAAACTGTGGTTGACAGCGGTCAAATGACAACTATCAACTATTTTGTCTCTTGCGATATATCTTTTCTCTCCTCAGCCACTACTTGTAAATGATGGATACTAACATT
>PSRA01000269.1 GCA_003175695.1 Bacteroidota bacterium
GTGCGTAATGTTTTTCTCTTCATCAGAAGGTATTCCAATTTTATTTTCTTCCTGGTGTTGCAGATTTTATCACTATCAATTCTTTTCCGGTACAACAAATTTCATGAAGCCATATTCA
This sequence comes from Bacteroidota bacterium, assembly GCA_003175695.1. Classification (GTDB taxonomy): domain Bacteria; phylum Bacteroidota; class Bacteroidia; order Chitinophagales; family Chitinophagaceae; genus Puia. The sequence continues at coordinate 119 of PSRA01000269.1, forward strand.
TGAATGTGGCTGAAGATTGGACAGGTGGTCTTAATGCAAAGTATAACCACATTGAATATTATTTCCAGCTTAAAAAGACGAATGATCAGCTGGTAGCAGAGAATGCAACCTTGAGACAGCAACTCAGGGAGAATTATGAAAATCCAGACCTTCCGAAAAAAATTGTTGTAGATACATTCAAGGTAGATTCGTTCAGGCAAATACAAAAGTTCGTCTATATGCCTGCGAAAGTGGTAGGAAATACCGTTACATCACAAGTCAATTTTCTCACTATACATCGTGGATCACTACAAGGCGTCAAACCAAACATGGGCGTCGTGAGCCCTCAGGGGATAGTCGGTACGGTTGTAAACGTGGGAGAAAACTATTCCAGCGTGATGAGTCTTTTGCACAGGCAATATAAAGTAGTTGCCAAATTGCTCAGGGGAGGAGAAAGAGGAACCGTGGAGTGGGATGGAACCAGTCCATATTACGTAACTTTAAAAGACATCCCGAAGAGTGCCACTGTAAAAAAGGGTGATACGGTGGTGACCAGTCCGACATCTTCACTGTTTCCAGGAAATATTATGGTTGGAACGGTTCAGGAAATAATAGACGACAAAAGCAGTAATTTTTATACACTCAAGTTAAGAACTGCCACAAATTTCTTTAGCGTGGAATATGTGTATGTAATTGCAAATACGCAATACATCGAGCAGAAAAGACTTGAAGATTCCACCCGCAAAAAATTTCAATGAGTGAACTTTTAAAAAATACTATTCGATTTGTGTTATTCATCGCCGTGCAGGTGTTTATTCTTTCAAAGATTCCACCTCTGCATCGATTTATTACGCCTTATCTTTATTACTTATATATTCTCTGGCTACCCTTCAATACGTCAAGAGGAGGCCTGATGGCCATTGCATTTATTTTTGGCCTTACACTTGATTATTTTACCCACACTCCTGGTTTGCATGCAGCCGCCTGTGTACTGATCGCTTATATAAGACCGTTTGTCATTAACGTGCTGATTTCACAAGAGGGTGCAGACAAAAACTATTCTTCGCCGTCAATAACAAGCATGGGCTGGGCTCCTTATGGAACATATGTTTTGATCCTGACTTTATTTCACCACGTCTATCTCGTCTTTCTCGAATGGATGAATTTCGGATCTTTGTGGTATTTCCTGGGAAAAGTAGTTGCAACTTCCGGCATTAGTTTATTATTAATCCTTCTGACTGAACTTCTATTTTACCGAAAAGAAAAATTCAGGACGAACACTGCTTGAGTGGCGCCCGACTTTATACCCATCGGAGGGAAAATCTTGCATATCTTATATTGTATGGCAGTCTTCAACGTTTTATCTTTATCGGTCGAATGGGCCCTGTCTTAAGCCGCTAAAATCGTATATCCGGAAATGCCAGTATTCAATCAATCGCGCAGCAACATAATCCGCCTAATTTTTGGTGGGATGTTCCTCATCATTTTCATCCAGCTTTTCAATCTCCAGATATTCTCGGACAAGTACAAGAAGATGGCCCAGGAGAATGCACTGTTTCCCAAAAGAATCTATCCCTCCCGGGGTATCATTTATGATCGAAAAGGAAGAGCGATTCTTAACAACACCATCATGTACGACCTGATGGTTACTCCTTCCCAGGTAAAAAATGTAGACACGGCTTTTTTTTGCCAGCTGATGGATATCGATACGGCAGAATTTAGAAGCCGTATTATCGATGCCAAATTCAGGAATGGCCCGTTTCGTCCTACCATTTTCGAAGACCTGCTTCCACCGGATCTTTATGCAAAGCTCGAGGAAAACATCTGGCGCTTCCCCGGATTTAACCTGCAGGAACGCCCAATTAGGGTTTATCCTTTCAATGCGGCTGCACATATCATGGGATATGTAGGGGAAGTAGACTCCAGCATCATTAAGAAATGGAATTATGGATATCAATTAGGCGACTATGTTGGTCGAAGCGGCCTAGAGCAGTATTACGAGAGGGAGCTGATGGGCAGGCGAGGGATTGAATTCTGGATCAAGGATAACAAGAACCGTCTTGTTGGACATTATGCGAACAAATCCCTCGACACTCCTGCGGTAGCAGGTCGAAATCTCCGTACTTACCTGGATATAGATTTACAGATGCTCGCTGAAAAATTATTGAGCAATAAAATGGGTGCCATTGTCGCCATCGAACCTAAGACGGGAGGCATATTGGCGATGACCTCGGGGCCGGGATTTGACCCGAATATGTTGACGGGACCTGACAAACAAAGCAACTTCAATAAACTATTTCTGGATGTCAGCAGTCCTCTTTATAATCGCGCAATAAAAGGACAATTTGCTGCCGGATCTACTTACAAACCCCTTGGTGCCTTGATTGGTTTGGATGAAGGCGTGATAACACCAGCAAGCGGTTATCCATGCCTGGGAGTATACACGTATTGCAGCCACCCGGTAAGATGCCTGGAGAAATTCCCGGGACATGCGGCTACCCTAAGGCTCGCCATTGCCCATTCCTGCAACTCATTTTTTTCAAACACGCTTCGCCTGACGATTGACAATCCTGCCTTTCACAACCCAAGAATAGGACTTACAAGGTGGAAACAATACGCTAACGCATTTGGACTCGGTCGTCGCATAGGTGTAGACCTTCCGAGTGAAGACGGCGGAAATATTCCTGATACTTCGGTATATGATAAGGAGTATAAGGGGCAATGGAATTCATGTACTATGGTGGGAGGAGGCCTGGGCATCGGACAGGAGAAAATGTTAGTAACACCACTGCAGATGGCAAATGCCATGTGTATCGTAGCCAATAAAGGGTTTTTCTATATTCCTCATTTTGTTGAAAAAATTGATGGTGAAACAGAGTCAGACACCGTTTTGAACCGCTTTAGAAGGAAGCATGAAGTGCTGACTAATATTTCTGACGCGGCTTACGAAGAAGTTATGAGCGGCATGCAGGATGTATCTGAAATTGGTACAGCGCGTATAGCAAGGATCCCCGGCATTAACATGTGCGCGAAAACGGGAACGGCAGAAAATAAACTCGTGATTGAAGGAAGAGTAGTCAAGCTGCCAAACCACTCCATGTTTGTGTGTTTTGCTCCGAGGGAGAATCCAAAAATTGCCGTAGCCGTCGTAGTTTCCAACGCCGGATATGGGGCAACCTGGGCGGCACCTATCGCCTCGTTAATGGTAGAGAAATATTTGAATGATACCTTGCGGACAGAAAGAAAGCCGGAAATAGAAAGGATAGCCTCGGCGAACCTGATGCCAAAATACCTGGTGAGATTGCAATTTTTGGCAGATTCAAACCGTGCGGCCTTATGGGCGAAGCAGACGGGTGATAGTGCTAAATGGAAAAAATATCAGACTCCTTCTTTCCGGACGGCTATGTTGGACACATTACATCGGAACAAAACTGCGATGCAACAACTCATTCAGAACAGCCCGGCTGACAAACCGAAAAATATAGAACTGCAAACAGACACCACGGAAAATTAGTATGAACAATAAAAATTCAGCCATAACGAAGGGAACGGATAAGTCACTGATTTGGCTATGGCTAATTCTTTGCTTAATTGGCATCATGAGCATTTTTGCGGCGACATACCGTGATGGTGATAATGTTTTGCAGGGATTTATTTCTTTGAAAACAGATTATAGCAGGCAGACACTTTACTTTTTGCTGGGAGGAGTGATTGGCATTTTTATTTTGCTTACCGACAGCAAATTCTTTACGGCTACTGCTAATTTGTGGTATGCATTTGGGATCTTATTATTATTACTGGTATTTCCTTTTCATTCGCGTGTAAAGGGTACAGAATCTATTATCCGGTTCGGAAACGCTTTTCAACTACAGCCAGCGGATTTGTGTAAGGTCTTTGTCAACCTCGCACTTGCTAAATACTTATCGCGTGTTGATACAGACTTCAGCAAGGCTCGCTCTCAAATTATTGCCACCATAATAGTGCTCACACCTGCAGCCTTTTCCATTATGCAGAAAGAAACGGGACTTGCCCTGGTCTATTTTTCATTCTTCCTGGTTATGTTCCGGGAAGGTCTTTCTCCTTTCGTCCTTATTATTGGATTTTCATTTGCCGTGTTGGTGGTAGCAACACTTTTGCTAGAACCAAACACGCTTGCGTTAATTCTTACAGGCATTGCGGTAGCGGCCATTTATATTTTGCGAAAGCAAATCAAGCGTCGTCGAAATATTCTGTTTCTTATTATCGGAATTTGGTTTTTTTGCGTCGGTGTGCAAAGATTTGTCGTTCCGTTTGCTTTTGACCATGTGTTGCAACCATACCAGGTGAAGAGAATTTTTGATGCGATCGGCAAAGACTATGTGCCCAAAAATGCGGAAGCAGCATTGGAAATTGAGAACAGTGGCAAAAAGAAAGGAAGCAACAACAGTAATTATAATGTTAAGCAAAGCAAGATTGCTATTGGTAGTGGTGGCGTCGTCGGTAAAGGACTATTGAGTGGAACTCAGACTAGGTATGACTTTGTTCCAGAGCAAAGAACGGATTTTATCTTTTGTACTATTGGCGAAGGCTTCGGATTTGCGGGGAGTGTTGTTTTTTTGGGCATCTACCTGATTTTGCTGATGAGAATTGTCACGATCGCCGAAAGGCAGCGAAGTGTGTTCAGCCGATGTTATGCATATGGAGTGGCGTCGGTATTTTTCTTTCACATAGCAATCAATGTTGGTTTTACCATAGGACTGGCTCCCGTTATCGGCATACCGCTCCCATTTGTGAGCTATGGTGGCACATCGCTTCTGACATTCACAACTATGTTATTTATTTTGGTGCGCCTGGATGCCGATCGCCAAATGGTCCTTCGCTAATGCTGATCGTTTTCCTTTGTCATTCTCTTACTGTATCCAGTATTTTTCTGACTTCTTATTACTTTTGCGCATGCAAATTATACCTCTTTCTGAAGGCTCATTCACTGTTGATAAAACAAAATTGTTTGTTCCATTCAATCGTGAACTGGATGAGCTTCAGGATCGCTCAAAAGGAAGTCTGCTGGTAGAAATACAACCATTTGCCGTAGTTACTTCGGAAGATATTATCGTACTGGATACCGGATTGGGATTTGAAATAGATGGCCAGCTTCAAATTCACCGCAACTTAATAAAGGCTGGCATTGATCCTGGCAAAGTAACTAAAGTAATGCTAAGCCATTTGCACAAGGACCATGCTGGTGGTATAACACATGTCCATGCTGTATCGGGGATGGCTGAGGCCTGTTTCCCAAATGCGACCTATTATATTCAAAAACAGGAATTGGATTTTGCTTTCGAGAAGGGATTTCCATCCTATATCACAGACGAACTCAGTGGTATCAAAGATTTGAAAAAACTCGTATTGCTTCAGGGTAACGGTGTGGTGGACGGGTATATAAAATATGAATTAACCGGCGCACACTGTCCCTATCACCAGGTTTTTTGGATTGTCGACGCAGGAGAGACTGTCTTTTTTGGAGGAGATGTCGCACCACAATGGCAGCAAATGAAAAATAAGTTTATCGCCAAATATGATTATGATGGAAAGAAGTGTATGGAGCTCAGACAAAAATGGTGGAAGGAGGGTGAGAAGGACCACTGGACGTTATTGTTTTACCATGACATCAAGACGCCGATGTATAAGTGGTAGGTCTGAAATTCCAGGACCCTGTTCTGCACCTGGAGGTGCAGGACAAGGTCCGGGAGATTGCTAGCTTATCTACTTGTTAAGCGTCCTTTTAAGAACATTCAGGTTCCCGTCAATGGGCTGTGTTACTTCTAATCCGAGGATCTGAGCAATGAGCGGATAAATATTGATGTTCTCAAATCCTTTTATTTTCATGTGCTTTCTGAATGCAGGTCCCCATGCATAAAATGTGGCATGCATGTCAGGAATGCCGGGGTCATATCCATGTTCTGCCGCGGGCAACCTACGGCGGTTCAAATAATTAAATATTTTGGGTGAATGTGCTACCAGGACGATGTCGCCGATGCGATGAAAAACATCATCACCTTTACTGTAATGCCACCTGGCAGGAAGCTCGCTGCTCAGATATACATCATAATCATTTGCATTCGCCTTCAACAACTCATAGGCAGGTGCAATGTCACTGGTATTTTTCGCATATATGTGAACGATAGTCAGACCATTAATCATGACAAACTTGCTTGTGTCAATACCACCCGGGAGACGAATGGTGTTGACCGTATCAATATTTACCATTCCATGATCTGAAACAAAAATATAATTCACTGGTAGTCCCAGGGAATCAATTGATTTGACCATCTTGCCGATGCTCTGATCAACAAACTGAACAGCTTCAATGGCTTCTTTGGAATCAACGCCGTATCGGTGTTCCTGGTGGTCGACTTCAGGAAAATAGAAAGTAATTAAATGCGGTCTTTTTTCTTCCGGTAGTTGGAGCCAATTCTTTACTATTTCGATTCGCTTGTCTATGGGTATCGCTTCATTGTAATTGTAATAATAGGTGGGCCTGACGCCTTCGATGGCGCTCTCTGACGCAACCCAATAAAAACTGGCCGACAACATTTTTTGCTTTTCTGCAAGCACCCACAAAGGCTCTCCGCCGTACCATGAACTGTCGGTCACTGCTGTTTTATTCCCCAGGCTGTAAACAGCCTGTTTGCTTTCATCATAGAAAGTGTTGTCTACCACTCCGTGGTGAGAGGGATATAATCCCGTCGCAATGGTATAATGATTGGGGAATGTCAGGGAAGGAAAACCCGGTTGAAGATATTCTGATTCAATGCCAGTTTGCCGCAGGCGGATTAATTCTCTGGCCTGGTAGCGGTCAGCCAGATCGTACCTGAAACCATCTGCCGAAATTAAGATCACATAAGGTTTTTTCGCTTGTTCAGGACTGTTAGTCCGGCCAGGGACTATTTTCTGCGTCGTGTCCTGCGCGAAAACAAATTGTGAAACAAGCATTAGAGCAAATAGAAAAAATTTTCCTGCGCAATGAATCATTTGAATTGAATTGGCCCGGGTGAATAGATCAATGAAGGAGTAAATATATTTTTATATCGGCAATTTTCGAGAAGAAAAAATGAATCTTCATGATCGTTTGAAATGCCGTTCTTTCTGATTTTTATTCAACAAAAAGGCCCGCTCTTGAAAGAGCCGGCCGTTGCTAACCTATGAAAAACACCAGATTCAAATATCGTCATTCGGCCATTTTCAACTTAAATTAATCGGTAAACTTGCAAAATGTCAAGGTCTATGGCCTTATCATAGAACGTCGCTGCTGCATTTTCAGTTGCCTTCTTTCAATTTCTTTTTGGACAAAAATGTTGAACTCTTTTTCGGACCTGAAGAAAGCATTTACTTTATCCGGAGAGATTGCTTTTGTAAATTCATTGCTATATTTTTTTCGGACATTCAGTATGTCTTCTTCAACTTCAATTTCTGTCCTTCCTCCTTTCACCCGTGCCTGTCGCAACTCTTCGATATACTGGTTGTAAATCGGCCAGAATCGCTGAGCTTCTTCAGGGGTGAGATTTAGTTTCTTTGAAATGAAAGCAATCTTCAATGTTCCGAGTGGACCATCCTGCGCATATCCAGTGAAAGTCGACAATAAAAAAATTCCATATAGTAAAAATCTCTTCATCAACGGGCCTAGTTAGTTTGTATATCTCTTGTGCCTGCCTGCTCATTCATATAATCTTGCAACTCGTTATCAGATACATCGCCTAAGAGATCTTTGATATCATTTTCTCCAAAGTCAATTGATGCTGTTGTGTTGTTATTATTATTCGATGGTTCTGTCATTGGCATGACCTGATTTTTCAGAAAATCTGCAATCTCCTTGTCACTGACTTTTGTCAAACCAATGGCAGGATCATCTGCGGGTTTATTTTGCATTTGATATGTTAGAATACCAACAGTCAAAATAGTACCCGTGATCGCAGCGGCAACAGCATATTTTAACCAGGACCTCTTTTCCTTCATCGGAATGATCCTGGCTTTGGATGGTTGTGATTTTATTTTTTCAAGAACCTCCGCCGCCAACCCGTCGAAATATCCTTCCGGTACGGAATAGGTTTTTTCATTTCTTAGTTGATCTGATAATGGAGACGCATGTTTTAATTCTTCTTTCACGAAAGAAACTGCCCGCAATGCCCCAGCGAGATTTTCCGGCAAATCGGTAAAATAACCCGGAGGTGTCTCATAAGGATTCTTTTTATCAGCCTGGCTGAGTAAGGTGGAAAGGCCCTCCAATTCTTTTTTTGCATCCAGGTCGGGAGCGGACATGGACTGAAGAACCTGCATCATTTCAGCGGGAAACTGAAAAAAATAATTTTCAGGTACTTCATAGGGATTCTTTTTCTCCAGTTGATTCAATAAGGGCGACAAATCCTTCAATTCATCTGTAACCTGGCTGGCAGATCGCATTTGTCGAAGCCGGCTGATCAGCTGCTCTGGCAGGTTCTCAAAATATCCCGCAGGCACTTGGTAAACGAAATTGATACGGGTCATTTTTCCTAATAACTCGCTGATTTCCAATAACTCTTTTGATATGTCATTTGTTTTTTCCATTCCCGTTTATCAGACCATATTTGAGCTTCAAAGTTTAATGATTCAGGATATACTCCTCTATTTTCTTGACGGCATGGTGATAGGATGCTTTGAGGGCTCCTTCCGAGGTTTCCAGAACCCTGCTCATTTCCTCATAAGGCATTTCATCATAGTATCGCAAACTAAATACAACACGTTGTTTTTCAGGTAGTTGCTGAATAGCCAACTGCAGTTTCCACTCCAATTTATTGGCGTCAAAATGCTTATCAGCTTTTATTTTATTAGCCAGTCCGCTGTCTTCTTCGTCAATAGGTACTGCGGACCTCTTCTTCTGCTGATCGAGAAAGGTGAGGCATTCATTAGTGGCGATCCTGTAGAGCCAGGTATATAGTTGCGCGTCCTCGCGAAAATTCTCCAGTCCATTCCAAACACGGATAAAGACATTCTGCAGAACGTCATTTGCATCCTCATGCTCCACGACCATTCTGCGGATATGCCAATATAGCCGTTCCTGGTATTTTTTTATGATGTCGGTAAATGCCTTTTCCTTTGT
>PSRA01000141.1 GCA_003175695.1 Bacteroidota bacterium
GTGTTTTCACTGACTGCAAACCAATTTCGCATTTGTACAGTCGGAAAAATCTGGCAATCCTATTATGTTTCATTCCAGGCAAGTTACAGCATCCTTGATCAACCGTGCAGTCGTGCTGCTAATATTGCTTCTCACGCTATTTTCCTGCCGTATTACAAAAAATGTACAGCCCAACAAGCCATTTGTATACAGGAGTTCGATAAGGGTAATAGCTGACTTGCCAAACGACGAAAAGCAGGATCTCACCATCCGTCTGCAGAATCAATTAGACGATAGCCTCCAGGCAAGGACGTCCAATATTTTTTTCATTCAAAAATTGAGCAATCCTCCCGTCTTTGATACGGCGAATGTGACCAGGTCTACTGTCTTCATGACTGCATTGTTGAATTCTCTTGGATATTATGCGCCCCTTATCAGGGACACTATCATCACAAGAACTGTTAGTTTCAGGAGAAAACCTGACCAGAAGCGGGTAACTGTCAATTTCACGGTAATACCTGGCAAGCGGCTTACCTACGACTCAATCGGAATCGACCTGCAAACACCGGAGTTGCAAAGGCTGGCTTTACAAGTAAAAGATCAATCCCTGATCCAAAGGGGAAGCCCTTATTCCAAGCAGGTGCTGTCATTGGAACTTGGCAGACTGGTTGACACTTTCAGAAACAATGGATTCTTTAGAATCTCAAGGGAAGATCTTTATGTAGAACATGATACGGTGATTGCAGCCCTGATTGATCCAAACCTGGATCCCTTTAAACAGGCGGAGCTCTTTGAAAAGCTAAAAGCTAAGAGAGAGAATCCAACCATTAATGTGACCATCAGGCAGAGACCCCCGAGGGACTCAACACATCTTATCAGATTTTACATTGGAAATGTTACGGTTTATCCTGATCTGCCTTCAACGTTCGATACGGCCTTTGTAAAAACAGATACGAACACACTTAGAAGAATGACCTTCATCACGAGGTCCAATAAATTCAAACTTCCGTTCGTTGCCAATAATTTATTCCTTCGTCCCGGCAGACTTTTCCGGCAGAGTAATTATTACAGGACAGCCAACCGCATTGGGCAATTGCCCGCATGGCAATACGCCAATATTGATTTTGAAAACTCCGATGTAGCAGATTCATTGCTGGATGTTACGATCCGAATGTATCCTGCAAAGAAGCAAAAAATGAACATTGACCTCGAAGCCAGCAGGAACACGAACGATATTGTAACGGCGAGTAATTTCTTTGGTGTGGGCGTGAACCTTGGTCTGCAAAACAGGAACGCCTTCAAACAATCTATTCAAACTTCAACCAATCTCAGGGGCGGTGTGGAACTGGGTTCGAATTTCATTCAGACTACTGAAGCAAGCATCTCCCACACTATCGCCATTCCCCAGCTTATTGTGCCCCGGTTCCTGATTTATCACGAGGGCAGGTTGAAGAATTATCAATCCTTATTTAATGTAAATGCAACTTATACGTACCGGAAGGAACTGTTTGAGATGAAATCTATCAATGGATCCTGGGGATACCAATGGTCAAAAGCCAGGCAAAAGGAAACGACTGGTAACATTAACATCAACAGCACACATACCTTCCTTGTTAGAATACCGAATGTAGAGTACACCGTACTCAATAAACGAGACAGCTTTCAAAATATACTAAACAAAAATCCTTCACTTAACCTGGCATTCAGAACCGGTTTGGTTATCGGGTCCCAGTTTGTATATAATTCAATCAGGCAAAAAGGAAACAAAACAAACGCTTTCCGTGTGAGTGCCGAACAGAGTGGTGCTTTGCTGGGCTTCATAACAAATCTTGACAAAGGTGATCTTATGAGATTTGTTAAAGGCGACGTTCAATTTACTCATAACATTAATTATGGAAAGTCCCAATTGGTGATGAACGCGTACGCCGGCGCAGGTGTTGCCTACGGCAAGCAGGGTAATGCATATGAGCAAACACTGCCTTTCTACAAGGCATTTTTTGCCGGAGGACCAAACAGCATGCGCGCGTGGCAGGTCAGGCGACTTGGATTGGGATCTTCGAAATTTTACAACGACACGCCTTATGTAGACCTGGACCGATTTGGTGATATCAAACTGGAAGGAAATATCGAATACAGGTTCCTGATAGGAACCTTGTTCGGCGTGAAATTCAGAAGTGCGATTTACACGGATGTTGGAAATATCTGGAATCGCGCGCCAATCGATACTTCAGCTGCCGCCCAGGGAAGCGATTTTCAGTTAAATCGGTTTTACAAAGAATTTGCGGTAGGAATGGGAACTGGTTTACGACTCGATTTTAATTATTTCCTGATAAGATTGGATTGGGCGTACAAAATCAAAGACCCTCAGCGAGCCCAATATCCTGACCGATGGTTTTATGATCTGACCCTGGGAAGTGGGCAATTTCAATTGGGTATCGGCTATCCTTTCTAGCTGATTGAATAATGAAAGATGTGTACCTAATGAGTCGAATTTGTCTCATTTGGCAAGCTCAGCCCGGATGAATGATTCCGCTTCTGCCAAGGACATCGATTGATCTAATGTAAAAGAGCCAATGCGCATCCGGCAAAGACTGCTGAGATAGGCCCCGCAACCAAGTGATTGTCCGAAATCATTTGCCAGGCTTCGAATATAGGTACCCGTTGAACATACCACCCTAAAATGAACAACGGGTAGTTCAATATGCCGGATTTCAAATTCGCGAATTGTAATCTTCCTTGGTTCCAGCTCAATACTCTGCCCTTTTCGGGCAAACTCATAGGCTCTTTTTCCCTGTTTTTTGATTGCGGAATGAATAGGCGGGACCTGTAAAATTTCACCAATAAACTGCATGGTGGCGGCCCGGATTTTTGCCTCGTCGATGTCAGTCAACTCCTGGTAGTTAGCAGGCTCGGTCTCGAGATCATAACTTGGCGTTACTGCTCCCAGAGTGAAGGTTCCGGAATATTCTTTTTCCTGGTCCATGAATTCCTGGATCTTCTTAGTAAATTTTCCTGTGCAAACGATAAGCAAGCCTGTAGCGAGCGGATCAAGCGTTCCGGCATGTCCGACTTTCTTGATCCGGATGATGTTCCTGATTTTTCTGACTACATCAGCAGAAGTCCATTCCAGGGGTTTGTTGATCAGAAGTACCTGGCCTAATTCAAATTTGTTCTTAACTTCTTCGTTCATTCACAGTTAAATTTTTGCAGGAGTTGTTCAATTCCAGGCAAAATTAAATAGCCTGCCTCGCTTTTATTTCCAGGTATTTATTGACGATTTTTACTGTCAGTTGTTGAGGCGGGGTCAATATGGTTGCAATGCCATGTCTTTGCAATTCTTTTACTATAAGCCTTTTTTCATACATGAATTTCTCGGCAATTGTCTTTGAGTAGAGATCTTCGATATTCTTAATTTCAGCTTTTGCAAGTTGTTCCAGCGGTGTGTTTTCAAAAAACACAACCAGCACCAAATGATTCCTTGCCATGCTTCGGATATAGGGCAGCTCCCTTTTCAGCGCAGATAACGATTCGAAATTGGTAAAAAGCACCAGCAGACTTCTTTGAGTTATCCGGGTTCTGACAAGTACGTGCAATTTTTCATAGTCAGTTTCAAGGAATTTTGTCTGCTGGTTATAGAGTGTTTCGAGTACATTGCTCATTTGAACACTTTTGTGATCCGCAGGAAGAAAATCGCCAATCTGATCTGCAAAGCTGATGAGGCCCGCCTTATCCTGCTTGACAAGTGCGACACGTGATAAAATAAGTGTCGCATTAATGGCGTAATCAAGAAGGGTCAATCCATCGAAGGGCATTTTCATCACCCTTCCTTTGTCAAGCAGGCAGTAGACCTGTTGACTTTTCTCATCAGTGAACTTATTCACCATCAATTGTCCGCCCCTCCTGCCGGTTGCTTTCCAGTTTATGCTTCTGATATCGTCTCCCGCCACATAATCCTTAATTTGTTCAAATTCCAGGCTATGCCCGATCTTTCTGATTCTCCTGCTTCCCATCTCGGCCAGTTGGTTAGAATAAGCCAGCAATTCATATTGGCGCAAGGCAAAAAAAGAAGGCAATACTTTCACTTTTTTTTCTGCACGAATAATAACTCTTCTGACAATAAGATTCAGCGGACTTCTCATGAAAACGTTTAAGTCCCTAAATACATATTCCCCTCTTTCGGTGGGCCTTACACGATATTGAATTTCGATCGTTTCACCGGCCGGAATTACCGTGTGAACAGAAAAATTCCGCATTTGGAATTGAATAGGCGTTTCATCTATCACGCGAAAATTGACTTTGAATGGATACCTGTTAGTAACGTGAAGAGAAACCTTGTTTTGATCACTATTGCTCAACTGATCTGAAACGTCACGGGAAGCGCCAACCGGATTTTTCCGGGAGAACAGGATAATGTAATCAATAACCGCCACCAAACAAAAGGCGATTAAGGCAACCTGTGCCAGGTTGAAAAGAAAGGCTAATCCATAGGACGTGATGAATAAAAAGATAACGGCGACAAAAAGCCAATAAAATCGTCGCGTGAAAAATATTGATTTATAAAATTTCAGGATCCACATACTTTAAGGTCGCAAAGAGAATTCAGTTTACCTGGGCACTTCAATTGTCTGGATGATCTCCGATATAACATCATCCGTTGATGCCCCTTCCATTTCCTTTTCAGGACTCAGCACAATCCGATGACGCATAACGGGAGGAGTAACATAGATAATATCTTCTGGAATGATAAAGTCCCTTCCCCGCATGGCTGCAATCGCCTTGGAAGCATTCAAAATGCCGATGGATGCCCTGGGAGAAGCACCGAGGTAAATTGACTTATGATTCCTTGTTCCTGCAACGATAGCAGTTATAAATTGGATTAGTTTTTCTTCAACATGGATATTACGTACATCGTTTCTTAATTCATCAATTTGCTTACCAGACAAGACCGGGTGAACTTCCTCAATCATTTTGTTTAAATGTGAGACATGATGATTCATGACTATCCTGAACTCCTCTTCCGTTGTAGGGTAATCCACTTTGATTTTGAATAAGAATCGGTCAAGCTGGGCTTCCGGCAGATGATAAGTTCCTTCATGCTCAATTGGATTTTGAGTGGCAACCACCATAAAAGGCTGCTGCATGGCGAAAGTTTGTCCGTCAAC
>PSRA01000052.1 GCA_003175695.1 Bacteroidota bacterium
GATGTTGGCAACGGTTTCCGATGCCGTCCCGTAAACGAGATATTTGCTTTGATTGGTACTAATCAGTAAGGCATTTCTCAGTTGATAGATGTATAGAAAGGGCAAGCCCCAAATGCGGATTTTCAAAAAGCGTATAACCTGTTCCTGCAAGACAGGCGATGACAAAGAATATCGCATGATCAATGGAGCCAATAGGTAAGTCGTTAGGACGCCAATTCCTGCTATAATGAAAGCAACCCGAATGCCTTCATGAAATAATTTTCCGATTTCGTCTATCCTGTTTTCTCCCGCTCTGCGCGAAATCAGGGCCTGCAATCCGTTGTTGAGTCCGTTGCCAATGACAGCAAATATCAGGTAATACACGCCTGTGATGCCGGCTGCTGCAAGCGATTGCTCATCCAGGTGGCCAAGGAAAATATTATTGGTTATATAATTAAACTGCGGTACAAGGATAGCAAGACAAATAGGTAAGGCAATCGACAAGATTTGCCTATTGGAAAATTTCAACTGGTATGTCCTTGCAACAGTTTCCACATTAAAAAAGGACTGCAAGGTAATGTAATTCGACCTATCCTGGATTTAGTAATTACCAGCAGAGGTTGTTGTTTGGCTTTAATCATTTTCCATCCGGTTGAATAGTGCTTGTGAGTGGCGGGAAACTGTTGGCAAAAGGAAGCCATCATGCCTGTTAGCGATTTTGTAGTATTATTGCTCTTCGGGAATATGCTTAAGCCTGACTTTCATATCAGTAATGGGGAAACATCCGGCTCTAGGGATGACTATTCGCAATACCGTTTGCTCATGGAGCTAAACGCACGTTCCTTCAGCTATGTCTTGTTGAATGTTAGAGGGATGCGACCCGCTGTCATAAAATATTTTCAGTGGAATCAGTTCAAAGACAGTTCCATTGATGAAATAATGCGTGATATTGTGTTCGAAGATGAAATACTAACGTTACCCACTATTGGTGAAATTTTTCTTGTTTACAATTTTCCTGAAAGCAGCCTGGTGCCGGAGCGATTATTTCATCCTGATCTCAATCAGCCTTTGACGGACCTGGTTTATGGTAACCTGGATAAAGGACTAGTCATCAACGAAAAAATTCCATGGTGGGAATTCGAAAACGTTTATCGGATCCCTGCGAATCTGCATAAACTCATGCAGCAGAAATTTAGTTCGGGCAAATTCTGGCATTTTTACAGCCTGCAATTGAAGTGTCATAAGATGTTTACTGCAAAAGAGGAAAACCAGCTCATGAAAGTTTTCTTTTACAGCGACAAGATGATCGTAATGGTTTGTAGAAATGGCCAATTAGAGCTTTTTCAATCTTTCTCATACCAGGATTCAAATGATGTTGCTTATAATTTACTGAATTGCGCGCGTCAGTTGAGAATGGAACAGGAAGAGATTTCGCTTCAATTGAGTGGGCTCATCGAAATGAAATCAGCACTTTATGAAGAACTCCAAAAATATTTCCTGCACATTACATTTGACCAGCTAGGTGACAATATCAGGATTACAGATGAAATGCGGGAATATCCACTTCACTATTTTTCTTCATTGCTGAAAATGGCGATATGCGTATAATTGGTGGGAGTCTGGGCGGAAGACGATTGAACCCCCCGGCTAAGATGCCTCACACAAGGCCGACGACCGATATTGCTAAAGAAGGGCTGTTTAATATACTGGAAAATAATTTCTCCATGGAAGGTCTGAAAACCCTTGATCTTTTTGGGGGAACGGGAAGCATTAGCTACGAACTTGCATCAAGAGGAGCAACCAATTTGACAATCGTTGAAAAAGACCCAACAATGCATTTGTTCATCAAAAAAACTTCAGAAGCCATGGGCCTGGAAAACTTTTCGGTGATCAGGATGGACGTATTTAAGTTCCTTGCCCAATGTGTGGACCAATTTGATTTTATTTTTGCAGGCCCTCCATATGCTTTGCTTACCATAGACGAATTACCCAAAATTATTGTTGAAAAGCAGTTATTGCGCCTGAACGGATGGTTCGTGCTTGAACACACGCCCCGGAATAACTATGCCGGCTATCCGCTTTTTGTAACCAGCCGAAACTATGGAACAACCGTCTTTTCCATTTTTATCAATAAAAAGACAGCCTGATTGAACCATGCAACCCATTTTTGTTACCGGCATTGGGACCGGTATTGGAAAAACTTTCGTGTCAGCCATTGTGGCTGAGGCCCTGGAAGCGGATTATTGGAAACCCGTTCAGGCAGGTTTTGATCCCTCCACAGATTCGGAAAGGATCAGGGATTGGGTCACCAATCCGCATACGATGATTCACCCCGAATTATATAAATTGAAACTGGCAGCTTCTCCGCACATCTCGGCACGTGATGAAAACCTTCGGATTGACCTGAACATTATCCGTGATCGTTGTGAAGAAATCGTGGAGAGCAGAAGCATTGGCCAAAAAGAAAAATCCAAACAAGATAAGCTGGAAAAAAGGCCGCTGATAGTCGAAGGCGCCGGTGGATTACTGGTACCTCTAAACGAAGATGAATTCGTATTGGACCTGGTGAAAAAACTGAATGCGAGGGTAATTTTGGTAAGTAGGAACTACCTTGGAAGCATCAATCACTCTTTACTAACGGCGAGAATATGCGCAATAGAAAATATTCCTGTTGTGGGATGGATCTTCAACGATCAATTCATGCACTATGAAGAGGAAATACAGCACTGGAGCGGATTTCCAAGAATTGGATCCATTCCATTCTTGCCTGATCCCGGAAGGAATGAAGTCAAAAACCTTGCGGCAAATCTTCAATCCGCCCTTATACAACACTTGGCCATGTAAATCCGATGGGTAGTTCATCATAGGGAGAGGCAAGCCAAACGACATTTGCCGTATCTTTAATCATCGTTATCTGAAGTGAGCTCGTATGAATGTTAATTTCCCGTTGTTAAAAACCATTCGGATTCTTTTACTGCCTTTTTCATTTATATATGCACTCATAGTCATTTTTCGCAATTGGTGTTTTGATCTGGGAATACTTGGCAGTTCATCGTTTAATCTTCCGGTGATTTGTGTTGGAAACCTGGCTGTAGGTGGAACGGGGAAATCGCCTATGGTTGAATTTCTCCTGACAAAATTGAAAGATAAATACCAGATAGCTGTTCTTAGCAGGGGATACAAACGCAAAACCAAGGGGTATGCATTGGCTTCGTCCCAGTCTACTGCACTGGAAATCGGCGATGAGCCCATACAGTTTCGTAATAAATTTCCGGAAGTTACAGTTGCTGTTGGCGAAGAACGGGTTGTAGCCATTCCACAATTGCTTCATGATCGTCCTAATACACAAACGATAATATTGGATGATGCGTTTCAGCACCGATATGTACGTGCGGGCCTGAATATCTTATTGACGGATTATAACAATCTTTTTACAAGGGATTGGTTTCTTCCCACTGGTGATCTCCGTGACCAAAAGAAAAGCTACAGGCGAGCCGAAATCATTATTGTGACCAAATGCGAAAAGGACCTGTCGCTGAAGGAACGAAATGACATTGTAAAGGAAATCAAACCGGTTTCGAATCAACATATATTCTTTTCGACGATTCAGTACGGGGAAGTATATCATATTACAGAGAAGAATTTATTCAGGCTCGATGCTTCGGTAGAAGTTTTGCTGGTTACAGGAATTGCAAATCCGGAGCCGCTAAAAAAATACATTAATGAAAGATCCAGTTCTTTCTATGAGATGGCATATAACGACCATCACATTTTTTCTATAATTGATTTAAAGAATATTGTAAAGAAACTCGATTCAATATCCTGCGAAAAGAAGATTATTCTGACAACAGAAAAGGACGCGGTGCGCCTGATGAAATTTGAGCAGGAGTTAAAAAAAATCCCATTGTATGTAATTCCAATCGAATCAAGGTTTTTGTTTGGTGAGGAGCACCGCTTTACTGATTTAATTGTTAAATTCATCAGCGAATTCAAAGATCAATCATAATTATTTAATGGGACGAAAGCATACGGCAAAGCGAAAAAAAGCAAATAATAGTATTTCCATTTACAAAGGTGTTTTGGAAATAACAAGGTCGGGAATGGGGTTTGTAATCTCAGATAACTTGCACCAGGATATATTAGTGAGGCCCGGAGATTTTAACACGGCGATGCATGGCGATACTGTTCGGGTGCGGGTAGTAAAGGGACATGCAAAGTCTGGTCGCATGCAGGGAGAAGTCCTTGAAGTTATCGAAAGAAAACAGACAGAATTTCTTGGCCACATTGAGCTCAGTGAAACATTTGCTTTTTTTATAGGTGAAACTGGCAAGCCTATGCCGGATGTTTATATTCCCCTCGAGAAATTGAATGGAGCCAAGAATAACGATCGGGTCATCGTGCGCATTGTTGAATGGTCAAGACAAAGAAAGCCGCAGGGAGAAGTCGTTCAGGTAATGGACCAGGCAGATGAAAATGAACGCGCGATGAAGGAGCTGCTTTTGGAAAACGGCTTTCCTATCTTCTTCCCGGAAGAGGTAGTAGAAGAGGCTGGCCGGTTACCGGAATTAATTTCAGAAGCGGAAGTGAAGAAGCGGCGTGATATGCGGGAGACCCTCACATTCACTATAGATCCCGTCGATGCAAAGGACTTCGACGATGCGATTTCTTTCAGGTATCTGAAAAATGGTTCATATGAAGTGGGGGTGCATATTGCAGACGTAAGTCATTATGTAATTCCTGGCACTTCGCTTGACAAAGAAGCCTATGAGCGGGCCACGTCAGTTTATTTACCTGACAGGGTCAATCCCATGCTGCCCGAAAATATTTCGAACGTTTTGTGTTCCTTGAGGCCGCTGGAGGATAAGCTTACTTTCTCCACAATTTTTCATATTACTCCCAAAGGTGCGATTGAGAATATCTGGATTGGCAAAACAATTATTCACTCGGATCACAGGTTTAATTATGATGAAGTGCAGGAAATTATTGACAAGGAAGCTGGTTTGTATTCGGACGAATTGTTGAATCTTCACAAACTTGCGCAGCGATTTCGCAAGAAAAGGTTTAAGAAAGGAGCGATCAATTTTTCGTCAACGGAAATTCGCTTCCAGCTGGATGAGAAAGGAAAACCGATAGGTATCATTGTGAAAGAAAATAAGGCCTCCCATCAATTGATTGAAGAGTTCATGTTATTGGCCAACAGGACGGTTGCAGAGCACGTTGCAAAAATAAAGATCCATAAAAAGCCTGTACCATTTCCATACCGGATTCACGACATGCCTGACAAAGAAAAATTGTTGCCCTTTATTGAATTTGCAAAAAAATATGGTCACCATTTTGATACGAAGACCCCTGCAGGTATTGCAGCGTCTTTCAATCAGATGTTGGCCGATGTGGAAGGGCGGCCCGAACAACATGTGTTGGAACAGTTAGGTATCCGGACTATGGCCAAGGCCATTTATTCGACGGATAATATAGGCCACTATGGTTTAGGATTTGAGCATTATTGCCATTTTACTTCTCCTATCAGGAGGTATCCGGATGTGCTCGTGCACCGGATTCTCGAGGAGACCCTGGAAAATAAAATTGAACCGGACAAAAAAATGGAAGCCCGGTGCAGGCATTGCAGCGAAAAAGAAAGAGCTGCCATGGAAACTGAAAGGGCTGGCAACAAATACAAGCAGGTCGAATACATGCAGGAATTTCTCGGCGAAGAATTCGAAGGAGTAATCAGTGGCGTTGCCTCTTTTGGATTTTGGGTAGAGACGGTTGCGCATAAATGCGAGGGACTTGTCAATATAAACAGTTTATTGGAATATGACGATTTCAGGCTGGTTGAAACTGAATATGCATTAGTCGGAAGACGGAGTGCCAGGCAATTTCGTATGGGCGACAAGGTTACTATCAAAGTGGTTTCTGCCAACCTGGGGAAGAGACAATTGGACTATGAGTGGGTAATTGGAGGAGGGGGGCAGAAAGAAAAATCAGGCCAGGGCAAGAAGAAGAAAAACAAAAAGTCAAATAGGTAAACACGATTTAAAATAACCGCCAGCTTTATTTCAATACAAATTGGTATGCGAAGTTTTGAAGAATTATCGAAAGAGTTCATTGCAAAATTTAATGGGCGGCATTTTCCCGCATCGCCCGCCAGTTTGTATGAGCCGGCAGAATACTTTCTGCGCCTGGGAGGAAAAAGGATCCGGCCTGTCATTTGCCTAATGGGAAATGAATTATTTGATGAAATCATCCAGGATACTTACTCATTAGCGATAGCTATCGAATTGTTCCACAATTTTACACTAATCCACGATGACATCATGGACAAAGCACCTATTCGGCGTGGCATGGCGACTGTTCATGAAAAGTACAATGAACCGACGGCTTTATTATCCGGAGATGTCATGCTGGTTGTTGCTTATAATTATATCAACAAGATCCGCTCTCCACAAATTCACCAGGTTATTCATCTATTCAATAAGACAGCGATGCAGGTTTGCGAAGGCCAGCAAATGGATATGGACTATGAAAAAATTTCAGAGCTGTCTTTGTCTGATTATTTGCAGATGATAGAACTGAAGACATCTGTTTTGCTGGCTGCAAGTCTTCAGATGGGTGCCATATTGGGTGGTGCAGGGGAAGGTAACCAAAAGCACTTATATGAATTTGGAAAGAATTTAGGATTGGCTTTCCAGATCCAGGATGATTACCTCGATGCTTTTGGAGACCCTGCAAAATTTGGCAAACAAATCGGTGGTGATATCCTCTCGAATAAGAAAACATTTCTGCTCGTTAAAGCCATGGAAACCGCGACGAGTCCACAAAAAAAGGAAATGATTGAACTCACCCGTTCAAATTCGCCTGACAAAGTGAAACGCATGCTTTCAATATTTAAAGCGTGTGGTGTGGATGAGGCGGCAAAAATCCTTAAAGAAAAATATATTGAATCTGCCTACCAGCATTTGGAGGACATTCTCGTTCTCTCAAAAAGAAAAGACCCGTTGAAGCAGCTTGCGCAGATGTTGGTCCATAGAGAATATTAGCGAGGTTTCACTCAAAGACACAACGCAGGCGTAAGGCGCAAAGGGGGAACATGCTCCCTTTGCGGCTGCTTTCCTTCTTTGAGCAAAATACTTAATATTTTTCCCTAATTTAACCCCCTATAAAAGGTCTTCATGCCCAATACATTATTTCGAAAAAAATCGTTAGCCAAGATTATTCAGGATGCAGAGTCAGGGAGAGGAGATGGGCATGGGCATGGTGGTTTACATAGAGTGCTCAGGGTGCGAGATTTGACCTTTATGGGTATTGCGGCCGTGATAGGTGCGGGTATATTCTCTACCATTGGTACTGCTGCTTACCATGGAGGTCCTGGGGTGATATTCTTGTTCATGATCACAGCAGTAACCTGCGGATTTACCGCGCTATGTTATGCAGAATTTGCCTCACGCGTGCCGGTAGCCGGAAGCGCATATACATACTCGTACGTAGCGTTTGGGGAAATAATAGCGTGGATTATAGGTTGGGCCCTCATCCTGGAATATGCCATCGGAAATGTGGTCGTAGCCATTTCATGGAGTGCCTATTTTAACAATATTCTTCGCGCATTCGGTATGCAGCTGCCTGACTGGTTAACAATAGGATACCAGACCGCGAAGATGGGATTTGACTCGGCCATTCAAAGCGGTAAACCGGTAAGTGATCTCATATATACTCATGCTCCGTCAATCGCCGGAATAAAATTCATTATAAATCTCCCTGCATTCATCATTGTAGTTTTAATCAGTATTCTAACTTATATCGGAATCAATGAAAGCCGAAAGAGTGCAAATTTCATGGTGATGATGAAGATCGTTGTTCTTGTTTTTATCGCCATCGTCGGTTTTTACCTCATTTTTTCCAAAGGCACTACATCAAACTGGTCTCCGTTTCTTCCCGAGGGAATGAGAGGTGTTATGCAAAGTGTATCAGCTGTTTTTTTTGCTTATATAGGCTTTGATGCGATATCGACCACCGCGGAGGAATGCTATGATCCGCAAAGGGATCTTCCGAAAGGAATGGTTTATTCATTGTTGATTTGCACGCTTATATACATCGTTACGGCTCTAGTGATCACCGGACTGGTGAATTACAAAGAATTCAAAGGTGTGACAGATCCCCTGGCTTATGTGTTTGATAAGATTAACATGCATAAAATAGGTTTTATCATTTCGATCAGTGCTGTAGTGGCGGCAACCAGCGTACTACTCGTATTTCAAATCGGACAACCCAGAATTTGGATGAGCATGAGCAGGGATGGCCTTTTGCCACCGAAATTTGGCAAATTGAGCAAACGATTTAAAACGCCCGCATTTGCGACAATCATAGCCGGCTTGCTGGTTGGTCTCACGGTGTTAGTGGTAGATGATAAATTGATGACTGATCTGACTTCGATCGGTACTTTGTTTGCTTTTGTTCTCGTTTGCGGCGGGGTGTTATACCTTCCAAAGATTGAAAAGCAGGCAGGTAAATTTCAAATCCCTTATATCAATGGTAAATGGATAATTCCTATTCTTGTCGGGCTATTCATATTCCTGCTCCGCGGAAGACTGGCCACCGCGATTGCAAATATTGCTTCAGACGACAGGCAGGAAATCCTATTTATGGTTTTTGTCATCATCGCCATTTTTGTCGGCATATTCAGCTTTGTTAGAAACTACTCTTTGATACCGGTACTGGGCGTGCTATGCTGTCTTTATTTGATGATTGAAATTCCAGCCAAGAGCTGGGAAGTTTTTTTTGTGTGGATGGCAATCGGCCTATCCATCTACCTTTTGTATGGCAGGCGAAATAGCAAATTGGCCGGATCTAAATCCAGATTAAATTAACCTATTTTACAAACATTGTCCGAGAAGGCATCGACGTCTTTCCGGCACTTTCATCATCAGACAATTAATATACGATCTGTTATTTTTGCAGTATGAAATTTGAGATAGGTGACAAAGTGTTGGTATTGCATTCTAATGAAGAAGGAGAGGTTGTTGAGATCATCAACAATAAGATGGTCATGGTGGATGTTCGTGGAGTAAGATTTCCTGCTTATATCGACCAGTTGGATTTTCCTTATTTCAAACGCTTTACTGAAAAAAGAGAGCCTCCTCCCAAACAAAAAAAGTTCGTTGATCAAATACCCAAGGAAAAAAAAGAGCGCATAGCCCGGGTAAGTAACGGCGTTTGGCTGACTTTTCTTCCCGTATTTTCGAATGATGATTTTGGCGATGACGTTGTTGAAACGCTGAAAATCCACCTGGTTAATAATTCTGATCAGGCACTCAAATTTGACTATCACTTAAGCTATTTTGGGAAACGCGAGTTTGATTTGCACAATGAAATTCAGGCCTTCCAGGATTTTTACCTGCACGATATTCCCTTTGAATCATTGAATGACAACCCGAATTTTGAATTGGTGTTTTTCCTGCAGATCCCTGACAAAAAGAAGTCGCCCTTTTTTGAACGTTCCCTGCGGTTAAAACCGAAGCAGGTTTTTGGTCGTATTGAAGAAATGAGCCAAAAGGGAGAAGCAACATTTTCTTACAAGCTTTTTGATCAATATCCGGACAAAGATTTTTCATTGGATGAGGTGATAGTTACGGACTTGGGCAACCGAAATATATATGATGCGGCGAAAGTCCGACAATACCTCGAACCGGCGAAACATGAAATTGATCTGCATATAGAAAAACTCACAGACAACTGGAGGGCCCTTTCCAGCCTGGAAAAACTAAGCCTCCAACTCAGCACATTTGAAAAATATTACGATCTGGCGGTGTCGCACAGGCAACCTTCACTGGTAGTCATCCACGGATTAGGCACAGGTAAGTTGCGCGATGAAATTCATGAAGCGTTGCGATTGAAAAGAGAAGTGAAATCTTTCATTAATCAATACGATGCAAGGTATGGATATGGAGCAACGGAAATATTCTTTCAATATTAATTTAACTTGGAAGGCATCCTTCGAATTGGCCTCAGATCTGCGGATATGAATTAATTTTGCTTTCGCTACCAACCGGGCCATCGCGCTTTTGCGAAAGCAGGAGGGAGGAAAGTCCGGACAGCAAAGGGCAATGCACCGGTTAATCGCCGGGTCCTGCAAACGTGGGAACAGACAGTGCCACAGAAAATTACCGCCTGCAGCCTTTCGGCTGGGGTAAGGGTGAAAACGTGGGGTAAAAGCCTACGGTTCCCGTGAGTAATCGCCGGAACGGGTAAACCTTGCATGCTGAAATGCCACGTAAATCCTGATTCTTCGGAGGTGGGTGACCCGCCCACTGGCTTAGCCATCGGGAAGGGTAGGCAGCTAGATCGCTGCAGCAATGCAGTGACCAGATAAATGATGGCGCCCGCCAAAGGCGGGAACAGAATCCGGCTTACAGGTTGGTAGCATTTTTATACGGAAATCATTAACCGAATAAATGAATCCATCCTCCCAATTCCATGGCATAAGCAATGCCAAGATGAACCAGGAGGCCACCCACAATTGTTTCAGTGCGGAAAGCAATAATACCCAGAGCTGCTCCACCCAGGTAGGAAGAAACACATTCTCCCCACGGTTTTCCAAAATGAATGGTGCAGTAAAATGCTGCCATCGGCAGAATGGCGCGCCAGTCCACGAATCGGGCAAATCCAATTACAAGGAAACCTCTGAAGAAAAGTTCTATGGACAAAAAGTCTAATCCATAGGAAATTTCGAATAGCAGCTTCCATGGCCAAAGAGTAGACACATAGGGACTGAGAAACAAAATGTTTTTGAACTTGGGATAAGCCAAAAGAAAATCCCTTTGGGCGGAGGCCAGGAGGATAAATGGAACAATGCAGAGCAGCAAAAAGACATATGGCCAGATTTTAAGATCCCGGACTGTAAGTCCCCAAAAGGAATCGAGTTTATGGTTCAAAGGCAACAATAGCCATAATACAATTATCAATAAGCCTAATTTAATTGGCCATTGCAAAACGATTGTCCAGTATTTCTGCCAGGCGGGATCAAATTGGTTCAGAAAGAAAAATCGCCATTCCACCATTTTTAGTGCGAAAAAAAATGGAGCGACAAGCAGAAGGAGAAAGAAATTATTTCGATCGATTATTGATACCCGGAAGTCATTGAATAAAGAGATAAAATAAGCGATGCCAAATACTGACAGGTAGAATATATAAAATACCAGCAACTGAGACACATGTCCCGGCAGTCGCTTGATCCTTGATTCAATGCCCCAATGATAATTGACAAAAATCAGGATGGCAACCAGGGTGGTGGTCAGAAGAAGACGAATGAAAGATACCTTGTTGAAATAGTCCCTGAAATACCCAAAGAAAGTCTTCATTCAGTTTGGGTTGACGAAAAAATAATTCAATTGCTCTCGAAGCTGGCCTTCATCTTGCCCATCAGATCTGTTTCAATCATTTTTTGAGCGAGCAGGATCATATTCATGAACGCCTTCGAATGAGAGATCCCATGACCGATGATGACTGGTTTGCTGACACCTAGCACAGGAGTCCCGCCATAATCTTCAAAATGAAAACGATCAAAATATTCATTGCGGATATTCTGGCGCTGCGTGATTTCATAAATCGATTCTGCGAGTTTCAAAACAATATTCCCTGTAAATCCTTCGCAAACCATCACGTCTGCCTTGTCAAGAAAGACATCACGTCCTTCTACATTTCCTATGAAATGAATCTGAGAATTACTTTTTAAAAGGGGGTAAGCGGCTTGAGCCAATATATTTCCTTTGCCTTCTTCTTCACCAATGTTGATCAGTCCTACTTTTGGATCTGCTATTCCTAAAATATGTTGTGCATACAAAGCACCAAGTACAGCGAACTGATTGAGGTTTTCTGGCTTGCAATCAGCATTAGCACCAACATCGAGCAGCAATCCGGTCTTTCCATTTTCTCGTGGTATTACTGTAGAAATAGTTGGCCGCAAAATGCCATCCATGGTTTTTATGCTGTAAATGGATCCTACGAGCATAGCGCCAGTGTTACCTGCGCTGATGAAGGCATCTGATTTTCCTTTGGACAGCATATGGAATCCCACTGCAATGGAAGAATGTTGTTTTTCTTTTAATGCTTTGGTTGGATGTTCGTGCATGCCGATCACCTCGGGCGCATGAATGATCTTGTAAGATGCCGGAGGAATCTGGGCTTCGTGAAGAAATGGTTGCAGGACCTGCTCGTCGCCCAATAAAAATAAAAATGCCGGTGAATCAGTTTGAGATAAGTAAAGCTTGAGACCTTTTACCGCCTGCTCCGGTGCATAGTCTCCGCCCATCATATCGATCGCGATATTCATTCCCGGCAATCTACAATAAAAACTGATGAATCGATTACTTTACAGGAGCTTTTTCAGCTACTACTCTTCCTTTGTAATACAATTTTCCTTCGCTTACATGTG
>PSRA01000167.1 GCA_003175695.1 Bacteroidota bacterium
GCCTCCCACGGGAGTTGAACCCGCGACCTGCTGATTACGAATCAGCCGCTCTGACCAACTGAGCTAAGGAGGCTAATCAATTGCCGCAAAAATATACAATCAACAACTGTGTTTTGTAATTTGGGCCCTGTATAATTTACAAGAACATGCGCAAAATATTCGCCTTTTTACTTGCTTACTTTCCGGTTTCGTTGTTTTCGCAGGATATCGTTATCAAAGATGGTTGGAAATTCAAAACAGGTGATGAACCTCAATGGTCGTACGCCAATTTTAATGACAGTGGGTGGGCTCAGATTGAAGTGGGCAAACCTTGGGAATTGCAAGGCTATCCTGGCTATGATGGATTTGCCTGGTATCGTCTGCATGTCGTCATTCCGTCAACTATAAAAGAAAAATCATTTCTAAAAGAAAAAATTCGCTTTGATCTTGGCAAAATCGATGATGGAGATGACGTTTTTTTAAATGGTTCCATGTTGGGCCGAAATGCCGGAAGAGGCGGAGACATCAAGAAAGGTCCCTATGACATTCCTCGATCTTATACGATCCCCCTCAATGACAGGAGGATTAAATGGGACGCGGACAATGTAATTGCCGTCAGGGTATATGATCATGGTGGAGATGGTGGTATGTACGAAGGCAACTATGGGATAAGTGTAACCGACGTTACCGATTATATTTCGATCATTACAAATCAACCATTTGAATTTGGCCCGTCCAGAAAGATCACAAAGAAAATTGGACTTCAGTCTACCACTGATCAATATGATTTTACCGGCAAGCTGGGTATCGCGATTGTCGACCCAGTTTCCGGTACCACGGTTTTTAAACAAACTATTGGCGCTGATTTTGCCAAGAACAGGCCATTTGAATACACTTTCTCAGCAAATCTCCCCGAGACCAAATCCTGGCAGGTAGTTTATCATTTTGTGGAAGACAGGAGCGGTAAAGATATTACCGTCTCAGAAGGAATTCCTTACATCCTGACTCCCCCAATTGGTAAGGAACCCAGGATAAACGGACCAAAAGTGTATGGCGCGAGGCAGGGCGCTCCATTTCTTTTTAGAATTGCAGCAACAGGCGAAAAACCTCTTAGTTATGAAGCCGTGGGCTTACCCCAAGGGCTGCAACTCGACAAAAAGACCGGTATCATCAGCGGATCCATTAACGCGAAAGGAAATACTGTTGCGAAGCTGACTGTGAAAAATAAATCGGGAGTTGCTTCACGAAAACTGACAATTATATGCGGAGATAATATTTGCCTGACTCCGGCCCTTGGATGGAATAGTTGGAATTGCTGGGGACTTTCTGTGAACGATGAGAAAGTTAGAACCTCTGCAAGAGCTATGTTCGAAAAATTGGCTGACCATGGCTGGAGCTATATTAACATCGATGATGGTTGGGAGAAAAATAGGAATCAACAGGGAGAAATCCTGGCCAACGAAAAATTTCCGGATATGAAAAGCCTTTGCGACTATGTTCATAGCCTGGGATTGAAAATAGGAATTTATTCTTCGCCAGGTACTCTTACCTGTGGCGGCTTTACAGGTAGTTATCAGCACGAAAAACAGGACGTGCAGACTTATGCTCAATGGGGGATAGATTATCTAAAGTATGATTGGTGCTCGTATGCACAGGTCGCTCCCGAACACCCTTCTGTCGATGACCTGAAAAAGCCTTACTTAACTATGCGCGATGCCTTGAAGGAAACAAACCGGGATATTGTTTTCAGTCTTTGCCAATATGGAATGGGAGAAGTTTGGAATTGGGGACCAGAAGTTGGAGGAAATAGCTGGAGAACAACCGGAGATATAACGGATTCATGGAAGAGTCTTTCCGGTATCGGATTTTCACAATACAAATCCGCTCCAAAGACATTGCCTGGACATTTTAATGACCCCGATATGTTAGTAGTTGGTAAAGTAGGTTGGGGGCCGAGTCTTCATAACACAAGGCTTACTCCCGATGAGCAGTATACGCATATTAGTCTCTGGTCATTGCTTTCCGCGCCTCTCCTGATAGGTTGCGATATGAATCAACTCGACAGCTTCACCCTGAACCTGTTGGAAAACGATGAAGTACTTGCAATTGATCAGGATCCGCAGGCTAAGCCGGCAAAAAAGATTTACGATAAAAACAAAATCCAGGTGTGGACAAAAGAATTGGAAGATGGAGCGATAGCTATGGGGATCTTCAATATGGATGATCTGGCAAATAAACAGCAGCTTTCTTTAAAAGAACTGAATTTGGCGGGCAGTGTAAAATTGCGCGATGTATGGAGACAAAAAAATATTGGAGCCTTTACCAACTTAAGTGTTCAGCTGCCACCTCACGGAGTGTGGCTGTTGAAGGCTGTTTCCTCTTCCTTGTCGCAGAAGACAAGCAAATAGCCGATGAATGAGGTCACAAAGACAAATGAAACACAAAAGACACGACATTGTGTCTTTTGTGACCTATACGGTTGGTAGAATAAACAGGATGCTATTCGTGACGTAAAAACTAGGAATGCTGTTTCTTATCCTCGTTATACTTCTTTTCTGCATCTTTTGCTTTCTCAAAATCAAGTACTACTCCATTGATGCAATAGCGCAGGCCGGTTGGCGGAGGTCCATCGTCGAAAACGTGACCCAGATGAGATTTGCAACGTCCGCACATAACCTCAGTTCTTTCCATGCCAAATGTGTTGTCTCTTGCGTAAATGATACTTTCTTTGCTTATGGGTTCATAAAAGCTTGGCCATCCGCATCCGCTTTCAAACTTGGTATCGCTCCTGAAAAGTGGATTACCACAAACCGCACAATAATAGGTTCCTATCTCCTTCGATTGTTCAAAAGGGCTGGTCCATGGCCGTTCAGTACCTTTCTGTCTCGCAATGTTGTAAACATCTTTCGGAAGTATTTTTTTCCACTCATCGTCACTAAGATTGACTTTTGAAGAATCTGTGTGTGAATAAACAGGATTCTGCTTCTTCGTAGTGTCCATATTTGTTTGAAGTTTTGTCGACGTTTGAGAATAGGTGCAGTATTGGAGGCTTAGAGCAAAACAGCCAATCAGGGAATATCTTAACACTTTGTACATGGCTATGTCATATTTAACAAATGTACGAATGCGAGGTTCGGCCGGTTTGCGCAACCAATCCTTATAATGCTAAAACAAAGCTAAAGCATTGCCCAAGCACGGAATATTCGGTCTTCTGAAATTTAAAAAAAACATAATGTGTTCAACATCGCAGTCGACAATCGCAGAGTTCCTTTTAAAAATCTTTCCACACTCCCCATAATTGCAAATAGTCTATATATTTGTCCACTCACAAGGCCAGTAAGTAATTATGTTTAATCTAATATTATTCGGACCGCCTGGTAGCGGTAAAGGCACGCAATCTGAAAAGCTAATATCCAAATATGGTTTAAAGCATTTGAGCACAGGTGATTTATTGCGAAGTGAAATTGCCCGTCAGACACCGCTGGGTCTCGCTGTTAAAAGCCTGATGGCCAGGGGAGAACTGGTTCCGGATGAAATTGTGATAGAAATGATCAATTCGGCATTGGATAACAATCCCCAGGCCAATGGATTTTTGTTTGATGGATTTCCGAGAACCAATGCACAGGCTGAGGCACTTGACAAGCTATTGAATCAGAAAAATACTGAGATTGCCATCGTTTTAGCACTCCAGGTTAGCGAGCAGGAGCTGATCGACAGGCTGTTAAAAAGAGGCCTGACTTCTGACAGGGTTGACGATAGAAACGAAGAGGTAATCAGCGCTAGAATTGCCGAATACGAAAAAAAGACAGCCGCTGTAGCGGAACACTACAGAAAATATGATAAAGTGAAATATGTCAATGGTGAAGGTACAATTGATGAAATCTTTGATCTCCTTTGCGAGCAAATTGACAAAAAGCTAAAGCTGGCCTGACTTATTTCCGGCATTGCTTTTATTTCATTTCACCTGGTATCACTTTAATGCTTGTCTTTCTTCCTGATCGAAGAACTTCCAGGCTCGATTCTTTGCCGATCAGTTTCTCATTCAATTCATGGTGAAGATCATCAACGGATCCAATCGATTTTCCCCCGAAAGAGACGATTATATCGCCGATTTTTAGTTCACTATTGTAAACCGGATGATCGGCTACTATTTCAAAGACATATACACCCGTCCTCTTCTCAAGCTTGTTCGCCCCAATCATCCGCTCCGAAAGGTTTACTAACTGACCTGCTATGCCCAGGTAAGCTCTTTTCACGCGGCCATCCATGATCAATTTACCTGCTACATAAGCTGCCAGATTCGAAGAAACAGCAAAGCAAAGACCTTGGGCCGATGCGATCGTGGCAGTATTCACGCCAATTACCTGTCCCAGGGAATTGACCAGCGGGCCACCGGAGTTTCCCGGATTCAATGAAGCATCCGTTTGAATCACATCATCAATCATTCTGCCGTTAGTAGCCCTGAGCGTTCTTCCCAATGCGCTAACCACTCCCGCTGTAACAGTATGTTGCAAACCCAATGGATTGCCAATAGCAATAGCAATCTGGCCGGGTTGCAAAAGATCGGAATCAGCCATGACCAATGGTTTCACCCCGTTTTCATAGATCTTCAAAACCGCAATATCTGTTGAAGGATCTGCACCTTTCAGGTCGGCGCTTACCAGTCGCCCGTCAGCCAGCGAAACTTTTATTTCTTTGGCACCTTCAATGACATGATTGTTGGTGATAACAAAACCGTCTGTCGATATGATGAAGCCAGATCCGGATGCCGGAACGAGTTTTTTTTGATTGCTTCTCCTGTCAACAGATTCCTTTTGCACCTGGATATGAACAACTGCTTCTGCCACTGAACTCACTACTCCAGTAATCGTTCGTGAATAAACATCGAGTAACTGCTGTTCAGGAAAAACCCTTTGATCTACTAAAGAAAATATATTTTCCATAGTGATCTGGTATCAAAATGATGACCAATCGATTATTAGTGACAGCATGACATAGATTGTTGATGAGTCACCTAATTTCTGTCACATTAAAATGCAAAACTGATGTGAGCCATGCCGCGAAATTGCATCTTGGTTTGACCACCGGCATAATCCTGCGCCAAAGCGTGCTGTACGTTAAAGCCGATCGCAATCCTGTCGTAACTGACTTCAACACCTGCAACAGCACTAAGAACATGTCCACCTGTGTATTGAACTTTTGCATCTGCATAATGATTTGCTTCAGTGTTCTCGAAAATCACGCCTGCGTTGGGGGACACGGCAATCCCCGCAAAGCGGAGGCGGTAATATCCAATGACATTGGCCATTAGCTTGTTCCCATATCTGTATCCGGATGAATTTGCAGTATTAATCTTGTAAGTCACTGAAGTGTTTATACCGAACATATTGATCCGCAAGTCATGCATCAAATTCACAAGGAAATCTGTACTTCCGGTTCCAATCTGAGCATTAATATCCGCGACAGTAGTATTGGAATCTCTAAGATCCAATTTAAAAGAACCCGTCGGCAATTTGATCCCTCCTCCAATCCAAAGAATCTGTTCGATGGTATTGGCACTTGCAGTAGATTTTCTCGAATGAAGAAGCTGGTAATTGACCAATAAAGTAATGTCGCCTAAACCATTTTTGGAGCTCGAGCCGTCATCATCCATTTGCCTGTTAGAGTAATAAGGAACAAAAGCCAGTACCTGCCATCTTTTTCCAATGTTCCACCCGCTCCACAATTCAAAGGTATTATAGTAATTGTGGCTGAATTGTGTTGGGTCACCAGCTAATGTCGTATGAAATTCACTATAGCGATAACGGACACCGATGAACTTGTTTTTGAAATTGGGCAATAATCCCATGTAAATATTGCTCCCCCCACAGCCGCAAATATCGCAGGCCATGGATGAAAAGGACATCACCAGGATCAAAACAAGGAAAAATATTCGTCTTCCAGATTCTATGAATGAAAACATGAAATAATATTTGAAGTAGTGATTTAAGAAGCTTGGAATTAGGCTTTGCAAATAGCACTACCTGTAAATTCCAAACCTTCTATTAGATTTCGTGGCCGGATAAACGTTACATCGCGTAGGTGAGACCTTAAGCTGCTTTCTAAGACAGCCCGATTGAAGAAGGTGGATGAAAGATAGAAGACAAGGCGACGAAAAATTCACTTTCATTGAACTGCCTGAACTTGATTTGATTGGATTGAAAGACGGTGCTATGAAGATCAGCGGGGTCTTCGCAATAGAGCAATACTTCCACGTTATCTTTTACCGCTCCTGGATTGCCTTTGTCGGAGTCTTCTTTTTGCAGCTGTTTTTTTAAAAAGCATTTGCCATGGCAGCAGCTGGCGGGTTTGCTGCGATTTTCGCAGAGGGCAGTGCTAATGAAGTTTTTATTGAGGCTGTAATCGATCAATACAATAGCTTTGTTAAAGGTTGAACCTGCAACCACGATGATCAGGAACAAAGCCGTTAGTTTATTCATCGTTCTTACCAATTCGGAACACAAAAGTACTGATTTGATATCGACGCACCGCAGCAACCTGGTACATTCTTTTAAAGTAATTTAGTTGGAACAAACTGTAGCAATATGAACAAACTGGGTAATTATGCAAACGGAAAGTGGGTCTACGGTGAAGGGGATGGGCAAGCGCTTTTTAATGCAGTAACCGGTGAAGAGATCTTTCGTGCTACAAGCCAGGGAATTGATTTCAAAGGCATGCTGGATTTTGGAAGGAAAGTAGGTAATCCCGCTCTGCGCAAAATGACTTTTCAAGAACGAGGAAGAATGTTGAAATCCCTTGCTCTTCATTTACGTAATCATCTCGACAAATTTTATTCAATTAGTTATTTAACCGGAGCAACTAAGGCAGATAGTTGGATTGACATTGAAGGTGGAATTGGAAACCTGTTTTCGTATGCATCTCTACGTAAGAAATTCCCTGATACATCTTTCAGCATTGACGGGGAAGGTTTGAATCTTAGTAAGAACAACACCTTCATGGGTCAGCATATTCTGGTTCCAAAAGAAGGAGTCGCAGTCCATATCAATGCTTTCAATTTTCCAGTTTGGGGTATGCTGGAAAAAATAGCGGTCAACCTCCTCGCTGGAATGCCCGCTATTGTAAAGCCTGCAACCATAACAAGCTATCTTACCGAATGTGTAATGAAAGAAATTGTTGCATCCGGTATATTGCCTGATGGATCACTTCAACTAATATGTGGTAGCGCTGGAGACTTGCTTGATCATGTGACTGCACAAGATGTGATCACTTTCACCGGATCCGCTTCCACCGGTTTGAAGCTAAAGTCGCGGCCAAATATCCTGGAACAAAATGTTCCCTTCAATATGGAAGCGGACTCTTTGAATTGTATTGTTTTGGGCGAAGATGTAAAACCTGACATGCCAGAATGGGATATTTTCATCAGGGAAATAAGAAAGGAGATGACCGTCAAGGCAGGTCAAAAATGTACAGCCATCAGAAGGATCTTTGTTCCTGGAAATAAAATAGAAGAAGTTTGGAAGGCTATTTCAAAAGCACTATCGCAAACGCCAATTGGCGATCCCAGGAATGAGAAGGTGAGAATGGGCGCCCTGGCCGGTCATATCCAGGTCCTTGAGGTAAAGACCCAGGTGCAAAAACTTCTGGCTTCTTCCCAGATTGTTTATGGTTCGCTTGATAGTGTAGAATTGGTGGATGCAGATTCAAAGAAAGGAGCATTCATGAGCCCTTTGCTATTGCTCAATCAAACGCCAGTTCATGCCGATCCTGTCCACACTGTTGAAGCTTTTGGACCAGTGAGTACGATCATGCCGTATAAAAACATGGACGAAGCAGTTGAACTTTCAAAAAAAGGAAAAGGATCTTTGTGCAGCACGATCGTGACGGCCAATGATCAGATTGCAAAAGAATATGCAATAAGTGCCGCGACACACCATGGCCGGATTCTGATACTGAATCGAGATTGTGCTAAAGAAAGTACCGGCCATGGTTCTCCTTTGCCAATGCTTGTGCATGGAGGTCCGGGACGAGCCGGAGGCGGAGAAGAAATGGGGGGAATTCGGGGAGTAAAACACTATATGCAACGATCCGCATTGCAAGGATCTCCCACTACGATAACGGCGATTACCGACATTTACCAACCTCATGCGCAACAAACTGAAGAAATCATTCATCCATTCAGGAAATATTTCGAAGAATTGGCTATTGGTGATACAGTAGTCACTCACAAAAGGACTATAACGGAGACGGACATTGTTAATTTTGCTAATCTTTCCTGGGATCACTTTTACGCCCATACAGACCATACATCACTTGAAGGAACGGTTTTTGAAAAGCCGGTAGCCCATGGCTATCTTATTTTGAGTGCAGCCGCCGGCTTATTTGTAGATGCCAGAAAAGGGCCCGTTCTATTGAATTACGGAATTGAAGAATGCAGATTCCTGAAACCAGTTTATGCCGGAACAACTATTGGCGTCAGGCTCACATGTAAAGAGAAAGTTGAACAAGATAAAAAAGACGATGCGGATGTGGCAAAAGGAATTGTAAAGTGGTATGTAGATGTGTACGACGATACCGGTGAAAGTGTGGCGATTGCAACGATATTGACTATGGTGAAGAAAATCAACCAGTAAATGAGTTGAGAGCTGTCAGTTTACAGCTCGCAGTTTTGTTAAGTTTTAGCTTGGAAATATGATATTACTGTCAACTGGCAATTGGCATCATCTTAGATCTTAAAATATTAAGCAATAAAAATATGAGTGACATGAACGAAGGCTATGTAAAATCATTCAGCAGAGCCAATATAACGACCATTGAATTCTTTCACCCTCAAAGTAACTCACTGCCAGCCAGGATCCTGGAGGAACTTGCCAAAGAGATCCATAGTGCAGGGAATGATGATGAAACTAGGGTCATTGTCATTAGATCGGGTGGCGATAGAACTTTTTGCGCTGGGGCATCTTTTGATGAGTTGATGGCCATCAAAAACCACCAGCAGGGATTGGATTTTTTCAGTGGATTTGCGCATATCATCAACGCTATGCGGAAATGCCCACAATTTATTATTGCAAGAGTTCAGGGAAAATGTGTTGGCGGTGGTGTGGGGATCGTAGCCGCTGCGGACTATGCAATCGCGATGGAATCGGCAGAAATTAGGTTGAGTGAACTTGCGCTTGGCATCGGACCGTTCGTGGTTGGCCCCGCAGTCGAAAGAAAAATTGGGCTGTCTGCCTTCTCACAATTAGCTATAGACGCCAGTTTGTGGCGCAACGCTGACTGGGCCAGGAGGAGGGGATTGTATGCTGAACTCCATAACACCATTGAAGCCATGGATGAGTCTGTGGAAAGGATCGCAAGAAACCTTTCTCATTATAGCCACCAGGCAATGGCAGAGCTGAAAAAAACATTCTGGAAAGGAACAGAGGATTGGGATAAACTTTTAATTGAACGAGCTGCCATTAGTGGCAAATTAATATTGAGCGATCATTCGAAGAAAGCTATTCAGGGATTTAAGGCGAGGAAGTCAAATTGACGAACTAGTCCCCTGAGTCCGGAGTCAATCCCCTGGCAAAAACAGAAGTAGAAAAACCCGGACGCCGACCCTCACAAATCATCGTACTTGTACAACGAATCGATTTCCGCATTGACGTTCATGTGAAAGACTGGTTTAATAATGCCATCTTTCAGACCGTATACCCATCCATGCAATTCAGGCCTGTTATCATGTTGCCATGCACGTTGGATGATGGAAGTTTTTGCTAGATGGAGCACCTGTTCCCGCACGTTCAGCTCAGTCAATCTGTCTACCCTCGCTTCATCATCCTTGATTGCATCAAGCTCTTCTTTGTACAGACGATAAACGTCTTTGATATTCCGCAGCCACATATTTAAAACCTGCTTAAAATCGTGATTCGTGGTTGCCGCCTTGATCCCGCCGCAACCATAATGACCACACACGATGACATGTTTCACTTTCAGGTGCTCGACAGCAAATTCAAGCACACTCAACAAATTGACATCTGTATGGATTACCAAATTGGCAATATTCCGGTGCACAAAAATTTCACCTGGCTGGGTACCCGTAATTTCATTGGCTGGCACCCTGCTGTCGCTGCAGCCTATCCACAGAAATTCAGGTGTCTGAAGATGTGCAAGACGCTCGAAATATTCGGGATCTTCTGCGGTTTTTCCAGCTGCCCATCCCTTATTTTCAAGCAATAGTTTCTCAATTGAATACATATTCCATTCAGTTTATAAAGAGGAAGTCTGTTATGTTTTTTACTAACTAAGAATCAATTCCCCATAACCACAAAATCAACATCTATTCTTAATTGTCGGCGAATTGCAAATCAAAATTTGTTTTAAATATTCAAACCACCGCAGACACTGATGACCTGGCCTGTAACGTAAGAGCTGAGATCGCTCGCCAGGTACAAGGTGGTATTTGCAATTTCTTCCGCATGCCCAAAACGGTTGAGAGGTATTTTTTCGAGAAATGATTTCGATGCTTCGCCATCTTTCAGGTAGTGAGTCATATCTGTTTCGACGAATCCGGGAGCAATTGCATTACAGCGGATATTTCTGCTCCCCAACTCGTGGGCAATCGATTTTGTGAAGCCGATTATACCAGCTTTGGAAGCAGCATAACTCGATTGGCCGGCATTTCCACGCATGCCAATGATAGAACTCATGTTGATGATGGAACCTTTTTTTGCTTTCATCATGGGGCGGATGACTTGCCGGGTCATATTGTAAACGCTCTTTAGGTTAATCTCCATGACCTCATCCCACTGATCAGGTGTTAGACGAAGAAGCAGGTTGTCCTTTGAAATGCCTGCGTTGTTAACGCATACATCGATCGTGTTGTATTGTTTTAAAATTTCATTGACAAGTGACTCAGTTTCGGCGTATACGGATGCGTTACTTTTATACGCTTTCGCCCGAACGCCGAGTTTTTTTAATTTTTCTTCCAGGACGCGGGCCTTTTCATCGCTTTGGAGATAAGTAAAGGCAATGTTCGCTCCATGTTCAGCCAGTTTTATTGCTATGGCTTCCCCAATGCCTCTTGATGCTCCAGTTACAATAACCGTTTTGCCCTCCAATAATTTCATAAAAATCTAGTTATGGATTGTCAAATATATAAACTCATAGGTTTGCTTTTAAATAAATATATTTATTTATCTGCGTATAGGATATGTCTTCATTCAAACAAGTTAGAACATGGCTACTGATTGCTTTTGCTCTGGAAACGGCAACTGCGACCTATTGCCTTAAATTATCTTCCTGGATTCCCGTTTTCTCGGTCATTTATTTCATTTCGGGTATTGCTATCAGTATACTCATCGCCGAAGGAAGTACTTTGACAATCCGAATGCAGCAAGGCCTGACCAACAAAAATGCCAACTTGTATAAATTTCTTTTATTGGGAGCTATGGCCATTCTGGCATTCCTGACTGCCAGTTATTGGTTTGATGAAATACCCATCGATCCCGATTATGCGGATATGCTACCTGTTATAAGGACCATGAATGAAAGATTTCTCAGTGGACAATGGCACAAAATCTACGATACAATTCCGGAACTGTGGAGTGGAACCAGGCCTATTTATCTTCCCGCGATGTGGCTCCCTTTTCTTCCCGCGGTAATTTTTCACTTTGATATGCGATGGGTCACAGTGGCGGGTGTGGTTTTTTCTTTCTGTTTGTTTCTGTATTTTTTGAAACTTGAAAAATTTTTTTCTTTTTCGTTTGTAGCAGTACTTCTTGGTGCCATCCTCTTCTGGTGGCTTTTTGCTGAAAATGATGTACACGGATTCATTACGCTGAGCGAAGAAGGTGTTATAGTTCTCTACTATTCCATTCTTGTCATTGCGATTGTTTCCGGCAATGTTGTTTTCGTTGCTATAATCACTTCAATCTGCGTTTTAAGCAGGTATGCCTTGATTGGCTGGATTCCCGCCTATTTACTTTGCCTTTATCTGCAGGGTAGAAGAAACCAAATAATGGTTTATATCGGAATTGGTATGCTGTGTTTCATTGTTCTATTTGTATTGCCTTTCGGCTGGAAACCCTTTGTTCAACTCACTCAGTTGCCAGCGCAGTATATTGGATTCTCTAAATTGGTATGGAAAGATAGTCCGGAGGTATTTTGGCTGAGCCTGGGATTAGCCAAATTCTTTGGCCCTGAACGAGCCACCCTGCTACACTGGACTTTGATTGTCCTGAGCTGGACAATTCCAACTTCTTTCGTCATAATTTATTATTGGTTGAGAAAGAAGAGGAATTGGCCTAACCTGGCAGTCGCCAGTTTAAAAATCTCACTGGTGATCTTCTATAATTTTATCGATGTGCCCTATTTATATCTTTTTTACACATCATCGTTCGTGAGCCTGATAGCTGTTGCGATTCAAATATATTCTACGGCCGAAAACAAAGCGGAGCAAGTCGTCTCAACCCAATCAAATTGAAAGATTTTTGGAGAACATAGCCATGATTTCATCGATATATTTTCTATCATTGGAAAGACGCGGAACTTTGTGCTGACCTCCCAATTTGCCTTTGCTTCGGAGCCACTCGGCGAATAATCCCTTAGGAATGCTTTTAAGCAATGGTGCCCTTAGGGCAATGTCTTTATGCCGTTTAGCTTCGTAATCCGTATTAACTGATTGAAGCGCTTTATCCAATTCGTAAACAAAATGTTCCAGATCAGGAGGTTCAGTTTCAAATTCAACCAGCCACTCATGGGCTCCGTTGCTTTTGTCGTTGAAATATACCGGTGCAGCTGTATAGTCGTTCACTTTGGCACCTGTCTTTTCGCTTGCAATGGCCACTGCCCTATCTGAATTATCTACAATCACTTCTTCTCCAAAAGCATTGATGAAATGCTTTAGTCTTCCACTCACTTTTATGCGGAATGGGTGCAAAGAAGTGAACTGAATGGTATCTCCCAGTAAATAGCGCCATAGGCCGGCGTTGGTATTGATAACAAGGGCGTAATTCTTACCAATTTCTACATCCTGCAAACCTATTGTTTCGGGAGAGGTTTTGCCATATTCTTCCACAGGCATAAATTCCATGAAAACACCATGATCAGCAAAAAGAAGCATGCCTTCGTCAGTTTGATTATCCTGCGCGGCAAAAAATCCCTCGCTTGCGTTATACATTTCCAGGTAGTTAATATCTTTTCCAATCAGCCGGGCAAATTGATCACGGTAAGGGGTAAACGAAACTCCTCCATGAATATACAATTCCAGAGATGGCCAAACATCTGCCAGGCAATCCTTACCTGTGATATCAAGAATCCGACGGATTAAAACAAGCGTCCAGGTAGGCACGCCCGATATGGAGGTGACGTTCTCGTGAATCGTTCCTTGTGCCAATCGTTCAATTTTCTCTTCCCATTCATCCAACAACGCTATATTCAATTCAGGCGTCCTGATCCAATGACCCCAAAATGGTGAATTTTGTAATAATACGGCACTAAGATCTCCATATTGAACTGCCTCATTCACCTGGTTGATCGTATGACTTCCTCCAATTACCAGACCTTTTCCAGTCAGGAGATCAGATTCAGGATTGAATATGTAATACATGGTCAGAACATCCTTTGCGCCTTTATAATGGCAGTCTTGCAGACTCTCTTCACTGACTGGGATAAACTTGCTTCGATCGCTGGTCGTTCCGCTACTCTTCGCAAACCAATTAATTGGCGTGTTCCACAAAATGTTCTCCTCACCGTTCATTATGCGCTGGATGTATACCTTAAAATCTTCGTATTCGTGTATGGGAACAGCTTTTTTAAACTCCCGGATGGAGAAAAGCTTAGAGAAGTTGTATTTGCGGCCAAATTCTGTGTACTGTGCTGAAGTTACCAAGTGCTGCAATACTTCCCGCTGGACAGCAATTGGATTCTGAACCCATTGTTCAATCTGCCACGAGCGAAGCCTGGCCAGACGTGATATTGCGGGACTCAGTAGCTTCATTATAGGCAAAATAAAGAATCGGCAGGAAATAACGAAGAGAAATCGGCGACTAGCGGTTCAGTACAGTCTATTTTTGCTCGGCTTTGAGGAGCAGCAGAATGTATTCGAGATCAGCTCTTAGATCTCTGTCTTCATCAAGCAGCAGGTGCGATCTTTTTAAAATTTCAACCTTCTTATTTTTTTCAGCGAATTCGATCAGCGCTTTTTTTGTATCGTCTATGAACCTGGCAAATTCAGGAACACCGATTTCTTCGTCCGGATTGGCAGATGTGTCTCCCGCCAATATGGCTAAACCGCTTCCACGTCCAATGG
This sequence comes from Bacteroidota bacterium, assembly GCA_003175695.1. Taxonomy (GTDB): domain Bacteria; phylum Bacteroidota; class Bacteroidia; order Chitinophagales; family Chitinophagaceae; genus Puia. The sequence goes on from PSRA01000167.1 coordinate 14,270, forward strand.
GCACACCTTCTTTCTCTCTAATTGCATTCTCTTCGGCCATCTTGTCGAGTCCATTGATCGCGTTCTCAACGGATATGACCAGATTGTCCAATGTGATTCCCTGTTGAACCTCTTCATGCAAATAGTCCTTTCTCTTCAATTCAAAATTCCTACCTAAATACAATCGCCTTACTTGTTCATCAGCTGCCAACTCTTCTGCCGTCCCATGTTTAAATATCTTGCCATCAATCAACAGGTATGCACGGTCGCAGATAGACAGCGTTTCATTTACATTGTGATCGGTGATAAGAATGCCAATATTTCTATATTTCAACCTCGCCACGACTGTTTGAATATCTTCGACAGCAATAGGGTCCACACCCGCAAATGGTTCGTCCAATAAAATAAATTTTGGATCCACTGCAAGTGCTCGTGCTATTTCAGTCCTTCGTCTTTCTCCACCACTTAGTGAGTCGCCATTGTTCTTTCGAACATGGTGTAACCGGAATTCATCGAGCAAAGCCTCTAATTTGTCTTTTTGCTCTTGTTTCGACAGCTTAGTCATTTCAAGAATGGCTTTGATATTGTCCTCAACACTCAATTTGCGGAATACAGAGGCTTCCTGGGGAAGGTAGCCAATACCCAATTGCGCACGTTTGTACATCGGTAATTTGGTCATGTCTTCCTGATCCAGGTAAACTTCACCCTCATCGGGCTTTATAAGTCCAACCACCATATAAAACGTCGTGGTTTTTCCGGCTCCGTTCGGACCGAGCAGCCCCACAATTTCGCCCTGACTAACATTGACCGACACATGATCGACCACGGTGCGATTTCTGTAAGATTTGACCAGGTCTTTAGTATGTATATTTAAGCTCAAATCAATTGATTTCAGACAAAAATACCAGAAGAATTCGAAACAGAACCCGACCAAAAATACTTTAACAGCTGTTTGTGTTCTAGCAGTATTGAACTATGTTTGCAAACCATTATTTACAATGATTG